>MVRK01000031.1 GCA_002067365.1 Methanosaeta sp. PtaU1.Bin060
CAGAGGAGTTGGCCCATAGGACTGCATGATATTAGTAATCTTCGACGTCTTCGTTGATGCTCCGAAAGATAAGAGATCGGAGAAATGTGGATGAAAGATACAGGTTAGAAAGATACAGGTTAGAAAGATACAGGTTAGAAAAATACAGGTGAGATACAGGTTAGAGAGATACAGGTTCGAGTTCCAGGATGGGTATGACCTCTATGCATCGGGGAGGCCTGAAGAGGAGAATCTGAACGCAAGAAAAGGATCTCGCGGCCTTTGCTGAGCGAAAAGGGTTGATGCCGTTCCGGAGAACCGCGGTTGCGAGGAGGGAAAGTCCGATGATCCTCCGGTCAGCATCGGCTGGAGAACTGATGTGTGAAGTAAATCAATTGGACAATGGCCCAAATCCCCAGCCGGGGAACAACCCCCCATTATTAATGTCTCAACCAATGTATTTAACCTTTTGGATATTTAAGATAAGAACTCGATGCTAGAACGGCCACAGGGACTTTGAATCCCTCGCAGGTTCTTTGATAAAATCTTTACCAAATCTCCGGAGACTTGTGCGTCATCCTGCAGCTACGAGATCATCTCAGATCTTGGCATCGATGCCAATTGTGCTTACTACATATATAGCATTTATATGACATTGACATTATAGCATTGATATTATGGCATCATCATTATATATCGGTATTATAACATCCTCATTATGATATTAGTATTATAGCATTGATATTTCTTCTGTATTCTTCTGCGTTATTGAGATGCGCCATTGAGATGAGACTGCTTTATTTGTTTATCAATTCTTTGAATATGCAAACACTGCGGCCAATACGACTACACTATGTCCCTCCGTTTGGGATTTAAAAATAAAAAGAGGTTTCCCGCCTCACTTCTTTGTGATGAGCGGGATATTCTCCAGGGACCCGGGGTTGGCAAGAGCCGATTGGTCGCCAACAGGATTGCCCAGGGCCTTGGCCTTGATGAGATTTCGCAGGGGCTTTCCGGCCTTGTTCTTGGGGATGTCCTTTACAAAGATGACATCCGAGGGGATCGCTATCGGCCCGAGAGTCGTCCTGATGAAGGTCTTGATGTCCTTCTGCAGGTTTGCATCCCCGTTGATCCCCGGCTTCAAAACGGCGAAGACAACTATGTTCTCGCCCTTGACCTTGTCAGGCTTTCCGATGACCGCGGCGTGGGCTACAGAAGGATGCTTCTCAGCCGATGCCTCAACCTCCGCGTTGGAGATCCTGTGGCCTGCAACCTTGAGAACGTCGTCCGCACGCCCCAGTGCCCAGATGTAGTGGTCGCTGTCCACCCTCGCCTTGTCTCCAGAGAGGTACTTCCCGGGGAATGTCGACCAGTAAGTCTCCTGATACACGGCCGGGTTCTTGTAAACACTCCTCAGCATGGAGGGCCACGGCGTTGTCAGGATTATGTTCCCCGGAGTGTCGACGGGCGCTGGCTTGCCGTGATCGTCTACGACCTCAACATTGTATCCCGGCAGGGCGAAGCTGGGCGATCCCGGCTTCAGCGGTGTTATCGGCAAAGGCGCTATGACCTGGGAGCCTGTTTCGCTCTGGAACCATGTGTCCATGATAGGAGCGAAGCCGTTGCCAACATACATGCGCCACCATACGAAGGCATCGGGGTTCATGGCCTCCCCTACTGAGCCCATCAGCCGCACTGTGCCCAAATCGTACTTCTGCGGCCACTGCGGCCCCTCGTTCATGAACATCCTGATAGCTGTAGGAGCTGTGTAGATCACAGAAACGCCATACTCCTCGATGATCTGGAACCATCTTCCGAAATCAGGGTAGTCTGGCGAGCCCTCGTACATCACGCTCGTAGCGCCCAAACACAGTGGGCCGTAGGCGATGTAAGAGTGCCCTGTGATCCATCCAATATCAGCCGTAGACCAGTATACATCTGTGTCCTTGATGTCGAAGACCCATGCGGTGGTGAAGGCGGGACCAACGCAGAAGCCACCGTGAACATGCACGATTCCGCGGGGCTTGCCGGCTGTTCCGGCTGTATAGAGAATAAAGAGCGGATCCTCGGGGTCCATGGGAATGGACTTGCATGAGCCGGACTGGCCCGCGACGAAGTCGTCCCACCAGACATCCCTGCCCTCAGTCATCGATATATTCTGGCCATTTCTCTTTACAACTACGACCTTCTCAATGGACTTGATGCCTGAAACAGCCTCGTCAGCCTGGCCCTTGGTCATGATGGGCTTTCCCCTGCGGTAAGACCCGTCGCATGTGACGAGCACCTTGGGCTCGCAGTCCTCCAGGCGGTCGCGCACGGCAGAGGCGGAAAACCCGGAGAAGACGACCACATGGATGGCACCGATCTTGGCACATGCGAGCATCGATATAGGCAGTTCAGGGATCATGGGCAGATAGATTCCAACGCGGTCGCCCTTCTTGACGCCCATGCCCTTGAGAGCGTTGGCGAAAAGATTGACCTCTCGATTGAGCTCGAAATATGTGATCTTGCGCACATCTCCTACCGGCTCCCCGACGAAGATGTATGCGATCTTGTTTCGTCTCCATGATTTGGCATGTCTCTCAACGGCGTTATAGGCGACGTTGCACTTGCCGCCGACGAACCATTTCGCATTAGGCGGCCTCCATTCTAGAGTCGTCTTGTAAGGCTCAAACCAGTCTGCATAGGTCTTGGCCATCTCGTCCCAGAACTCGACGTAGTTTTGGCCCGCCCAGGCTCGCATCTCTCCTTCTGTCTTGAAGCCTTTCTTCTTCATCCATTGCATGACATTGGAGTTCTCGACCAGGTCACGAATCGGGAAGTATAGCCTCTTCTCATCGGCCTGAACATCTTTTCCTGCGTTTTCGTTTGACATTTTGATTCTTCCTATTTTTGATTCTCTTTTACAGGCATCAGGATGGCTTATGAAAGTCTTTATTTCATATGGGTTTAATCTAATTCTTCGATGCCTTGTATACAGCTTTTTAGAATTGGTATCGATGGATATAAAATTTGTCTAGCTCAATTTATGATTATGTTTTCGATTTTAAATCATTTTTTTGTTCATGGTCGTTAAAAATAGATTTTTGGCCGTATTCGTCAATATACGGCTTTTTTGTCGTGAACGAATCGAAAACAGAGCCTAAAAAACAATACACATACGAAGCGAGTGCCCTCTGATGACTCTATCGAGGGGGACGGCGACGGATATCAAGAATTATTTAGGATCACAATAAAAAAAGGAGAAGAGATTCCCGCTTACTTTGTGATGAGCGGGATGTTCTCGACAGACTCGGGGTTGGCAAGAGCTGACAGGTCGCCAGTCTCCTTGCCCAGGGCCTTGGCCTTGATGACACGGCGCATGATCTTGCCGGACCTCGTCTTGGGCACATCCTTGACGAAGTAGACTGTATCGGGATAAGCGACTGGGCCGAGGACTTTCCTGACATGCTTGGATATATCCTTCTTCAGGTCATCGGACTCTGCAACGCCGTCCTTGAGGATGATGAAGGCGACGATCTTCTCGCCCTTGACCTCATCGGGCTGGCCGATGACTGCTGCCTCAGCGACCTTGGGGTGGCTGACAGCGGCTGACTCGACCTCAGCGTTGGAGATCCTGTGTCCTGCAACCTTCAGCACATCGTCGATCCTGCCCTGGATCCACCAGTAGCCGTCCTTGTCCCTGGTGGCCTTGTCTCCAGCGAGGTATGTGCCTGGCTTGGTCTGCCAGTACATCTCCCAGTATTCCTTCTTGTACCTGACTTCATCTCTGAAGAAGGCGCGCAGCATGCTTGGCCAGGGCGTCTTCTGGACGATGTTGCCTCCGAATCCGAGGGGCACTGAGTTGGCGTCCTCATCGTAGATGTCCGTGTTCATGCCGGGCAGCGGGAAGGCCACAGATCCGGGCTTCTCTGGCGTCATGGCCAGGGGAGCGACGACGTGACATCCTGTCTCAGTCTGCCACCAGGTATCTATGATTGGTGCCTGGTCAGAGCCTATGTTCTTCCTGAACCAGATGTATGCCTCTGGGTTCAGCGGCTCGCCGACTGAGGCAAGGATTCTGACAGATGAGAGGTCATACTTCTTGACGTACTCCTCGCCTGACTTCATGAACATCCTGATAGCGGTAGGTGCAGTGTAGAATACAGATACACCGTACTGCTCAATTATGGACCACCAGCGGCCGAGGTCTGGGAAGTCCGGAGAGCCCTCGTACAGAATGCTGGAGGCTCCCAGGCAGAGCGGGCCGTAGACCACGTAGCTGTGGCCTGTGATCCAGCCGCAGTCTGCTGTGCACCAGTAGACATCATCATCATGGACATCCAGGCACCAGGCGGTCGTCTGAGCCGGGCCGACTGCATATCCGCCGTGGGCATGCTCAATACCCTTGGGCTTTCCGGTGGTTCCTGATGTGTAAAGGATGAAGAGCCTGTCCTCTGGATCAAGCACTGCTGAATCGAGCTTGGCAGACTGGCCGGCTACGAAGTCATTGTAGAAGACATCGCGTCCCTCGGTCATCGGGACTGCCACGCCGGTCCTCTTGACTACTACTACCTTCTTGACAGACGGTGCGGTCGCCAGGGCCTCATCCACATTGGGCTTGAGGGGCAGTGGCTTGCCGCGCCTGTAGAAGCCATCGGCTGTGACGACAACCTTGGCCTCAGCATCATTGACCCTGCTGTTCAGGCCGCCAGAGGAGAATCCAGAGAAGACGACTGTGTGGATGGCTCCAATCTTGGCGCATGCCAGCATTGTTATGGGCAGCTCTGGGATCATGGGGAGGTAGCAGACTACTCTGTCTCCCTTGACAACACCTGCAGCTGTCAGAGCATTGGCGAGCTTGTTGACCTCTCTGTTGAGCTCATAGTAGGTGATCGCCTTGACGTCTCCTAGAGGCTCACCTATGAAGTAGTAGGCAACCTTATTCCTCTTTGCGGACTTGGCATGCCTCTCTACGGCGTTGTAGGCTACATTGATCTTGCCGCCGGTGAACCACTTGAAGTATGGCTTGCCAGAGTCGTCGAGGATCTGAGTGTAGGGTTGGTACCAATCAGCGAAGGTCTGAGCCATCTCATCCCAGAAGTCTATGTAGTTTGTGGAGCACCACTCGCGCATCTCTTTCTCAGTCTTGAAGCCCTTCTTCTTCATCCACTGATATGAGTTGGAATACTCAACAATCCACTGCGGCGTATTGAAAATCCTGGTTTCCTCTTGTAGGACAGCTGTCTTTGCCGTGTCAGCCAATTTCATACCTCCTTACCGAATCTGAAATCAAGTGTTTCCATTCCCATTCTGGTCAGATAAACCTACTTAAGACCTCCCTTGCCCTTGATCACGCATATGGCGCTGGGGACCTGTGGAAACACGGGCATGGAACCTACCTGATCATTTATAAAGTTAACGCGATATAAACATAACGAATTATAGTAATAATAATCATTCATTATATTATCCATATATCATGAAAATATTTGCGACAGTTGGTCGGCGATAGGCCCTGTTCAATCAAGATCTCATGGAAGTTTTCTGTAGGAATATTAATGATATGTGATCACATCCAGCCCATCTGGCAAAGGCGAACCCCTCAGAAAGCCTTCGATACCGGGATAAAATATCGAGAAAAAAGGGCGGACCCGCTCACTTGATGAGCGGGATGGCGTCCACCGACTCGGGGTTTGCTAGGGCTGAGATGTCTCCCACAGGGTTTCCGAGAGCCTTGGCCTTGATGACACGGCGCATGATCTTGCCGGATCTAGTCTTCGGCACGTCGTTGACGAAGTAGACGACCTCGGGATATGCGACGGGCCCTAAGACAGATCGTACATGCTTGGCCAGGACAGGCTTCAGATCATCTGATGGCTCTACGCCGCTCTTGAGGATGACGAAGGCGACGATTACCTCGCCCTTGACCTCGTCCGGCTTGCCGATGACGGCAGCCTCTGCGACCTTCGGATGGCTGACAAGCGCCGACTCGACCTCTGCATTGGAGATCCTGTGCCCTGCAACCTTCAGCACATCGTCGATCCTGCCCTGGATGAAGAAGTAGCCGTCCTTGTCCTTCGTCGCCTTGTCGCCTGCGAGGTAAGTGCCAGGCCGGATATCCCAGTAGGTGGACCAGTACTCCTTCTTGTACCTCTCGGGATCTCTGTAGAAGGCGCGCAGCATCGACGGCCAGGGGGTGTTGCTGACTATGTTGCCTCCGCTTCCTGGCGGCACAGGGTTGGCGTCCTCGTCCAGGATGTCGACATTGAAGCCTGGCAGAGGGAAGGTCGGGGAGCCGGGCTTGAGAGGAGTGATCGGCAGCGGCGAGACGAGGAAGCATCCTGTCTCAGTCTGCCACCAGGTGTCCATGATAGGCAGCTTTCCTGCCCCGAAGTTGTTCCTGTACCAGATCCAGGCCTCTGGATTTATGGGCTCGCCGACTGAGCCAAGAAGCCTAAGGCTGGAGAGGTCGTGCTTCTTCGGCCACTGGTCACCCGCCTTCATGAACATCCGCACTGCTGTGGGGGCGGTGTAGAGCACAGAGACCTTGTTATCCTCGATGATCTTGAACCACCTGCTGAAGTCAGGATAATCGGGGGAGCCCTCGTAGATCATGCCCGTGGCACCGAGACAGAGCGGGCCGTAGACCACATAGCTGTGGCCTGTGATCCATCCGACATCTGCAGTGCACCACCATACATCGCTGTCCTTGATGTCGAAGACCCAGCTCAGCGTCTGGGCTGGTGTGACACAGTAACCTCCGTGGACATGTTCGATGCCCTTGGGCTTGCCTGTGGTTCCTGAGGTGTACAGGATGAAGAGCCTGTCCTCGGAGTCCATCTTCTCGGACTCGCAGACATCGGACTGCTTGGCCACAAGATCGTGGTACCAGACATCCTTGCCCTCCTTCATGGGCACATCGATGCCAGCCCTCTTGACCACTACCACCTTCTGCACACTGGGGGTGTTGGCTGTCGCCTCATCCACATTGGGCTTGAGGGGCAGTGGCTTGCCGCGCCTGAAGAAGCCGTCTGTTGTGATTACCACCTTGGACTCGGCATCGAGAACCCTGCTGTTCAAGCCTCCCGAGGAGAATCCGGAGAAGACGACAGAATGTATGGCGCCTATCTTGGCGCATGCGAGCATGGCAATTGGGGTCTCGGGGATCATGGGCATGTAGATAGAGACCCTGTCGCCCTTAGCGACTCCCAGGGACTTGAGGCCGTTGGCGAGCTTATTGACCCTCTTTGCCAGATCCGCATATGTGATCTTCTGGGTGGGCTGATCTGTGGGCTCTGGCACGAAGATGTAGGCCACTTTATCGGCCTTTGCACCCTTGGCGTGCCTGTCCACTGAGTTGTATGCCACATTGGTCTTGCCCCCCACGAACCAGCGTGCATAGGGTGGCTTCCACTCGAGGGCCTGAGCATAAGGCTCGAACCAGTCCGCGTAGGTACGGGCCATCTCATCCCAGAAAGAGATAAAATTCTGACCAGTCCAGGCGCGCATCTCGCGCTCGCTCTTGAATCCCTTCTTCTTCATCCACTGCATGGCATTGGAGTTCTCGACGAGATCCCTGGGCGGCTCAAACACCCTCGTCTCCTCGTACAGAACAGACGTTGTTGCTTTTTGCTCAGCCAAAGTCAAACCTCCTTTAGATCCCACGCGTCCCAACACCTCCAACTTTTACAGAATGCCTGCCTCCGCCTTCCAGGCACACCTTCATCACGATTCATACATCGCCCTCCTGGATCGAAATGCCTTGCAGGCGCGAGGACTTGGAACATCGTAGTGATTGATAATTATCCTGGTTTTTCATTTATAAAGTTGTCGAGGATGCTTTAACCAATTATTGATCATTATCATTATTAATGATTAATATGCCAAAGGCGCAGGGTTAATTTGACACTTCTGCAAACATTCCATGAACAGCCCCGTGAATAGAAGGTGCAGAAGGATGAAAACCTCCGAATGCCTCCACAAAAAGGAGAAAAGAAAAAATGAGAGGATCATCCGCTCACTTGATGAGCGGGATGGCCTCCACAGCGTCCGGGTTGGCCAGCGCCGAGAGGTCTCCCGTGGGGTTGCCAAGAGCCTTGGCCTTGATGACGCGGCGCATGATCTTGCCGGATCTCGTCTTTGGAACGTCTTTGACGAAATAGACCTGCTCAGGATATGCGACAGGCCCTAAGACAGATCGGACGTGCTTGGCCAGCTCCTTCTTCAGATCCTCGGACTCCTCTGCCCCCGTCCTGAGGATGACGAAGGCGACGATTACCTCGCCCTTGACCTCGTCCGGCTTGCCGATGACAGCAGCCTCTGCGACCTTCGGATGGCTGACGAGCGCCGACTCGACCTCTGCATTGGAGATCCTGTGACCTGCAACCTTCAGCACATCGTCGATCCTGCCCTGGATGAAGAAGTAGCCGTCCTTGTCCTTCGTCGCCTTGTCGCCTGCGAGGTAAGTGCCAGGCCGGATATCCCAGTAGGTGGACCAGTACTCCTTCTTGTACCTCTCGGGATCCTTGTAGAAGGCGCGCAGCATCGACGGCCAGGGGGTGTTGCTGACTATGTTGCCGCCAGTTCCCGGCGCTACGGGATTGCCGTCCTCATCTAGGATATCGATGTTGAATCCGGGCAGAGGGAAGGTGGCTGACCCCGGCTTGAGTGGAGTGATCGGCAGAGGCGAGACGAGGAAGGTGCCGGTCTCTGTCTGCCACCAGGTATCCATGATCTGACACTTATCGCCGCCGAAGTTCTTCCTGTACCAGATCCAGGCCTCTGGATTTATGGGCTCGCCGACTGAGCCAAGAAGCCTAAGGCTGGAGATGTCGTAGTCCTTGGCCCACTTCTCGCCTGCCCTCATGAACATCCTTATCGCCGTAGGCGCTGTGTAGAAGACAGAGACCTTATTGTCCTGGATGATCTTGAACCATCTGCCGAAGTCCGGATAGTCAGGAGCACCCTCATACATGATGCCTGTAGCCCCAAGGACGAGCGGCCCATAGACTATGTAGCTGTGGCCTGTGATCCATCCGATATCGGCTGTGCACCACCAGACATCATTCTCTTTGAGGTCAAAGACCCAGTGCAATGTCTGGGCAGGCCCTACCTGATAGCCTCCATGGACATGCTCGATGCCCTTGGGCTTGCCCGTGGTTCCCGAGGTGTACAGGATGAAGAGCCTGTCCTCAGAGTCCATCTTCTCAGTCTCGCACTCATCAGACTGATTTGCCACGAGGTCGTGCCAATAGACGTCCTTGCCCTCCTTCATGGGCACATTGATGCCTGTCCTCTTGACCACCACCACCTTCTGCACGCTAGGGGTATTGGCTGTCGCCTCGTCCACATTGGGCTTGAGGGGGATCGGCTTGCCGCGCCTGTACAGACCGTCTGTGGTCACCACCACTTTGGATTCGGCATCCAGAATCCTGCTGTTCAGGCCGCCCGCGGAGAATCCAGAGAATACAATCGAATGGATGGCGCCTATCTTGGCTGAAGCGAGCATGGCTATGGGCAGCTGGGGGATCATGGGCATGTAAAAGGTAACCCTGTCGCCCTTCTTCACGCCAAGGCTCTTGAGACCATTGGCGAACTTGTTGACCTCTTTGTAGAGCTGTCCGTAGGTGATCTTCTGGGTGGGCTGGTCTGTGGGCTCAGGCACGAAGATGTAGGCCACCTTGTCATTTCTGGCCCCCTTGGCATGCCTGTCCACTGAGTTGTAGGTGACATTGCACTTTCCGCCAACGAACCAGCGGGCGTAGGGCGGCTTCCACTCGAGGGTCGATGACCAGGGCTCAAACCAGTCCGCGTATGTATGGGCCATCTCTCCCCAGAACTGGATGTAATGAGCAGAGCACCACAGGCGCATCTCCCTCTCAGTCTTGAAGCCCTTCTCCTTCATCCATTTCATGACGTTAGAGTTATCCGCAAGGTCCCGGGACGGCTCGAATACTCTCGTCTCCTCTAGGAGCACTGATGTTTTTGCTGTTGCTTTTTGCTCAGCCATTTTAAACCTCCTTTAAATCCCCACGTGTTTCTGTACTCCCTTCAGGATTTTAGTTCGTTCTCTTCCCAGAAGCTCTCGATACCCACTTCTCGCCATAGCCAATGAAATCCATAAGGGGTGGCCATAGAAACACTATCACGTTCAATAATGTTCATTATTAATAAAGGTGGTGGTGATGAGATGTTATAAAATTTGGATGTTATAAATAGCAGAAAGATCTTTTCACTCACTTGAGCAAATATTATCAAGTTAAATTCAAAAATATCGAAGAAAAACGATCAAATCCTTCTTTCAATTTATATATCAAGAAAATCCGGCACTCAAAGGGTTAATGAATTGAATAAATGCTATCGAATTTCCGGAGCAAGGATGCCTTTCAGGTAGAAGGGATTTGAGCCCACGATATCCACTTTGCAGACGCTTCCAAGGCGCGGCGCGCCGTATATCACTATCCCAGCGTAGTTCGCAGACCTGGCCTTCATTGTTTTGCCCCGTCCGCACTCGGTGACCAGGGCTTCGAGAGTTCTGCCTTCGTAGCGCCGGTTCCTTCTGGCGGCCGTCTCCAGCCAGAGACGGGTGAGAAGCCGCGACCGGTCTTTCTTAATGCGATCGGGCATGTCGTACAGCCTCGCAGCTGCGGTGCCTGGCCGCCGGGAGAACCTCGTTATGTTGACCTTGTCCGGCTGCAGGTGAGAGATTAGGCCCATCGTCTCATTGAAATCATCATCGTTCTCTCCAGGGAATCCCACGATGACGTCTGTGCTTATGGAGATCTCCCTGAAGCTGGCTCTGAAAGCGCCTGCGATATCAAGAAGATCGCTCGCCAGATATCTTCTGCCCATCCTCTTCAGGACCCTGTCAGAGCCAGACTGCACAGGCATGTGCAGGAATCTGTAGATCTTGGGGCTGTGCATGGCCTCGATCAGCTCCCGCTGGATCAAAAGGGCTGAATCGGGATTCATCATGCCCAGCCTCACCATGAAATCGCCCGGAACCTGCGCCACCATCCCAAGAAGCGTCGGCAGATTGGTTCCTATATCCGAGCCGTAGGCGGCTGTGTCCTGGGCTGTGAGCTGCACCTCAACGATGCCAAAGCGCACCAGCTTTCGCACAGCCTCCACCACCTCCCCAAGAGAGCGGCTGGTCAGCCTTCCCCTCGCCCTTCTGACGATACAGTAGCTGCAGCTTCCGTTGCAGCCCTCGGCAATGTTCACTATGCCGCAGGAGTCCTGGCGGCCATCGAGCCGATCGGCTTCGGGCTGCGTCCCCGCGGCCCTTTGGCGGGCTGCTGGAACGAAGAGATCTATGATCCCCTTTGCGCGGGCACCGCATACGGGACCCATGCACCCTCTGCGCTCTATCTGCCGCAATGATCCTGGGAGGGCAGAGGGCAGGCATCCCACAACCACAAGCCTTGTGCCCTGAAGCTCGACCAGCCTCCGGATGATCTTTCGTTCGGTCTTCTCGGTCACGGCGCATGTATTCACAATCACAGCGTCGGCATCCCTTTCTGAGGCGGGCTGATGGCCCATCTCGATGAGGGCGGCCCTCAGCTCCTGAGAGTTTCCGAAGTTGGCGGCACAGCCGTAGGTCTCGATGTAGAACTTCATCTCATCTGCTCAGCCCTTGCACCCTATTTGCTAATCAGCGGCCTCGCCAGCCGAAGATCCCCCCGAATCCATCTCCTCCCGCCTCACCTGATAGATCGCAACGATGATGCCCATGATGGCAGGAGCCAGGAAAAAGCCGCCGATTCCAGCCACCAGAGCGCCGCCGAAGAAGGAGAGCATCACGAGCAGAGGATGCATAGATGATCTTGTGGAGACGAGATACGGCCTGATGAGGAGCTCTGAGGGCAGATAGATGAGGGCCGATGAGACCACAAGAAAGATCAGCGCCTCGCTGGTGCCCAAGATGATATACCTGTAGAGGGCTACGGGCACTATCACTATCCAGGCGGTGAGAATGGGGACCATCCCTGCGATGAAGACTATGCTTGCCAGCGCGAAGGGCCTGGGAAGCCCGAAGACGTAGAAGACCGCCGCGGCGATGATGCTGCCCAATATAGAGGTGTAGATGGTTCCGATGAATATCCCGCTCAGGATGCTGTCTATGCGGGCGATGTACTTCCTGAAGGTCCCCAGCTCCTGCTCCGGCAGAAAGACTGTCGCAGACTCCACAAAGCTCCTGCCATCCACCATCACGAAATAGCAGACTGGTATGGAGATTAGGAAGTTGATTATCCATAAAGAGACAGTCCTCCCTATCTGAAAGACGGGAACTGAGGCCACAATCGGTGCCACGACGCTGACTGCGTTCTGCAGGCTGCTGACGATGATATCGATTGCGACAGGAGGGACTGCCAGCTCGCGCCGCTCCATGAAGCCGCGCAGGGCAATTCTCAGAGGTTCCTGATTCTGAGCAAGAGATATGATCTGATTGGCGATCTCCAGCATTCCCAGCCCCAGGATGAGAAAGATGGGCACTACTATGAGGACCGTGGCCACAAGAGCGCCCAGCCGCCTTCGGCCCCCGAACTTGTCCATGATGGGCCTGCCCACGTAGGCGAAGACTGTGCCGAGGATCAGGCCGTCGAGGAAGGGAAAGAGGAAGTAGAAGATGAGCACCAGGGCAACTGCTGCCAGAATCAGCATTCCTCTATGTCCTGAGCACCACAGCCCGATGCCCGAGTCTGAAGATTGCACAAGAGTTGATTCGCGTCTCCCAGATAAATATGAGTGACGCCCTGAAGAGGATGCTCGTCGGATGAAAAAGAGATCGTTGCTCAGGCTGAGCAGGCCTGATTCGTCAGATCATCCAGCCGCTCAAGCCTCTCTTTCGGATCTGAGTTCTGCTCAGCCACCCAGGCTCTGAGCTTCCTGATGGGCCTCTCGCTGTCAAGGAGATCGCCAGCCATCTCCGCCCCCTCCTTCAGATCTGAGGCGTGCCCCATCATATAGAGCAGCGCAGAGGCATTCAGGCAGACGATATCTCTCCTGTCCCCTCTGTCCAGGCCAGCGAGGATCCTCAAGAGGCTCAGAGCCTCGCTTTTTCTGTCCCCATGGTGAAGGATGGCAGACTGTCTGCCTATCCTCATGCCAAGATCCTTCGGATGGAGGGTGTACTCCAGGATTTCGCCCCCCTCATCCAGCTCAGCCACCAGGGTCTCGCCGAGGGTGGAGATCTCATCCATTCCATGGCCTCCGTCGGCGGACAGCCCGTGAACCACAATCGCCCTCCTGTAACCGATCTCCCTCATGGCCCTGGCAATCGGCAGGACCATCTCCCTGGAGTAAACGCCCCGAACGCCGCAGGAGGGGAGCGCCGGGTTGGCGAGGGAGCCTGCGATGTTGAGGATCGTCCCGAACCTGATCTGGGAGAGGATCCTGCTGAGGGCTGAAGGGTGGACCTTGTCGCTCATGCCATTGAAGATGCCAATCCCCGCCCGCTCAATGCTCCTCTTGACGAGAGATGCATCGCACTCCACGTCCACCCCAAGAGCCTCCAGGATGTCCACAGCTCCGCATTTTGATGTTATAGCCCTCGCGCCATGCTTTGCCATCCGGATACCGTCGGCTGCGGCCACTATCGAGGCTGCTGTGCTGATGTTGAAGGTCTTGATGGAGTCCATGCCCGTCCCGCAGTTCTCCGCGAGGGGGCCCTCGACCTCTGGGAGGACCTTGACTGTGTCGATCTCGTAGATAGCCTCCCAGATGCCCGCGATCTCCTCGGGGGTCGCGCCCTTGGATGTCATCGCAGCCAGGAAAGCGCCCTGCTGCAGATCAGGCTGCTCATTCTTCAGAATCTGCGTGAACAGCTCCCTCGAATCCTGCCTGGAAAGGCTCCGGCCTTTGATCAGATCATCCACCCTGGCTCCGAAATACCTCAAACTCTCTTCCATCTCGACCACTAATCCCTGCAGATAACCGATTTCAGTCCCGACCTCTCAGAAGAATGCCTGAAGGCATCCTCGATGCGGTCCAAAGAGGTCCTCTTTGTCACTATCCACTCAGCCCGTATCTCCCCCGATGCCAGCAGCCTTACGGCTTCTCTGTTCTGGCGGCTGGAGCAGCCGTAGGCTCCGCTGAGCGTCAGCTCCCGATAATGAATGCCCTGCAGATCGATGGGCTCTTTGGAGTCCTCGAGACGCGGGCCCGAAAAGATGGAGACCCTCCCGCCCGGAGAGAGGAGATCGAGAAGATGGCTGTTCACCCGGATCTCGGGGGTGGCCGTCAGCATCACATCCACGCCCCTGCCCTCGGTCTCTTCAGCCACAGCCCTCGCCAGAGAAAAGGAGGAGGCGATCGCCAAAGCGCTCGTTCGTTCCTCATCCGTATGCTCCCTCAGCCTTCGAGCGCGGTGCTCCAGTCTCTCAACGACTATTATCCTCTCTGCACCCAGCCACACCGCCAGAAGAGCATGCAGGCAGCCGATAGGTCCGCCGCCGAGGATGAGGACGATATCGCCTGATGAGACGCCGGACTGCTCCTGGCCGTTCAGGCAGCAGGCGAGAGGCTCGGCCAGGGCCATCAGGCCTGGGTCGCAGTGTGATGGAAGCAGATTCAATCCCCGTGTCATGCTCTCCTGTGGCAGAGCCAGCATCTCCGCGAAGCCGCCATCTCTGTTGAACCCAAGGATCTGGATCTCCGCGCAGCGGTTATCCTTTCCTCTCAAGCAGGATCTGCAGCGACAGCATGGGACCCCAGGCCAGACCTGCACCAGGTCACCCTCGGAGATGCCGCACTCCTTCTCGATCTCCTCAACCCTTCCGACCACCTCGTGGCCCAGGACCCGCGGATATGCGAGATCCCTGTGGCCCTGGCTGAGCATCTTCAAGTCTGTGCCGCAGACGGCACAGGCCGCTACTCTGATCAGCGCCCCGTTCTTGGGGCACTGCGGATCAGGCAGATCTTCCAGCTCCAGGATGCCTGGCGACATCAGTACAGCAGCCCTCATGATCATCGATAAAAGCGCAGGAGATCAGGCAAAGCCTCACTTCTTGGGCAGCTCGACTGTCATCAGGACGCGATCAGTCTCTTCCACGAGCTTCTCCCGCGAGACACCATTGATCCCTGCCAGCAGAGCCGCCCCACCCATGCCCACGCCCTCTTTGACATAACCCTGGGCGTAGATCTGCACTGGAGGGATCTTGGACATCTCGAGGCCGGGATCTGTGTAGTAGTAGGGCCTGCCTGTGGATTTCACAATCTCCCGGAAGTTGGCGCTGCAGTCCTCGACGATGTACTTCGTTGTGGCGATGGATATGTCCCCCTCGATTCCCAAGGCCCTTCCCACGACGAGCACCGCCGCCATCTGGGTGCCACCCGCCAGCACCACCTTGGTCCCCTTCAGGCCGCGCATCAGGCCGAGGGCTGCGGGCATCATGGGGTCTCCCAGCTCAGCGACAGCGCGAACGGGATCATTCCTCAGGCCGCCCTCCGCTATTCCTGCACGCCTCATCGCCTCCTCCACAACCCTCGCCTTCAGATCCACAGGGTTGGAGCAGAAGCTGCTGCTCACATTGCCGCCGTAGCCGAGGGCGCGCAGCACTGCCATGGCTGTCGTGGTGCCTCCGGCTATGGACTCGCCTATGAAGACGCAGTCCGAGAGACGTGCGAGCTTCTTTCCAAGAAGGATGGCGTTCTCGTATAGATGCCTGGCATCCGGCACGCCTGGCTGCTTCCGGATATCATTTCCGCCCGCTCCGCCCAGCTCCACGTAGGGGATGGCCGGCTTCTTGCGAAGGCCCGAGGCCACGAAGAGCGAGGGAATGCCCGTGAGGTTCAGCGCGGCCTTAGTCACTATGGCGGGAGTGGGTGAGCCGCCCGGGGCCTCGGGCAGCTCGGGCATAGTGATGATCTTATTCGTCTCGACAAGCTCAGCGTCCGCTCCGGGGGTGTAGTCTGTCAGCTCAGGCGAGGTGCCTGCTGCGCTGATGCCCGGAATCTTGCCGGTATCTGTGTTGGAGATGACGCAGAGGAAGAGCGGCCTCTCTGGCCTGAACTCGAAGTCGGGGTAGATCCATTTCATGTGCTCACCCTTCGACCCCGGATATAAAAATCCAACGCCAAATAACTTAATTTAATGCAATTTTACTTGATTGATGGACAAGCAGCTTTGAAGACAGCTTTACGAGAATAGCTGCTTTTTCTGGCAATGCTGCGAGATAGAGTCATTCTATGAGATGCACCTCGACCATCCCCCCAGCCTCCAAGCCCTCGCGCGCCTCTGAGACTATCACGAAGCCGTCCGCCCGGGCCACTGAACTCATGATTCCAGCGCCAGTGGTCATGATGGGCTCGGCCCAGCCGTCCTTCAGGGCGACTCTGACGAGGCTCAGGTAGCCTGGCCGCGAGGCGATCTTTCTTGAGAGGCGGGCGCTGATCGTCGGCACAGCATCCCCGAGATGAGCCAGCTTCTTCAGGGCGGGTCTTACGAAAAGGTAGAGGCCAAAGAAAGCTGCCACGGGATAGCCCGGCAGGCAGATGACAGGGATGCCGTTCACGAAGCCGATGGCTGTGGGCTTTCCAGGATGGACGCGAACTCCGTGGGCCAGCAGCTGACCGGCCTCGGCCAGGACGCGTGGCACGTAGTCCTTCTCGCCTACAGAGGAACCACCTATTACTACTATCATATCAGCATCAGTCTTTGATTCCAGTGCCTCAAGAATGAGCCCCGGATCATCCTGCACAGTCCTCTGCTCCAGAGGCAGACCCCCCCATCTCTCGACATATAGCCGGGCCATGAGGCCGTTGCTCTCGTATGCCTCGCCAGGCCGCAGCTCTCGCGTTCCCGGGACCACAAGCTCGCTGCCTGTCGGGATGATGGCGACTCTCGGACGCGCATAGACCTCTGCCCTCTCCTGGCCCAGGGCCGCCAAAAAGGCGATGTCAGGCGGCCTGAGCCTATGCCCCTCCTTGAAGACAACATCCCCACGACGGATGTCCTCGCCGATGCGAGCGAGATTGCGGAAAGGATGGACAGGCGCTGTCACCTCCAGGATGGGGCCTCGAAGAGCGCTGTCCTCAAGCATCACCACAGCGTCAAAACCCTCAGGCACCGCCATCCCCGTCCGAAGGGGCAGAAATCTCTTGAGGCAAGCAGGAGAGGATATGCTGGCGCCCCTCGTCTCTGCAGCCTGAACCGCAAAGCCGTCCATGGCGGCCCTGTTGAAAGACGGAAGATCTGCGGATGAGATTATATCACCGCAGATCACCCTCTCGGCGGCCTCTGGGAGCGTCTGAAGCTCTGTATGCTCCAGCGGTTGACAGCGGTCGAGCAGGAGTCCCAGGGCATCCTTCGCGCTACAGAGACGTTTGAACATGGCTGAGAAAAGCAGTCCTCTGTGGATAAATCCTTTTGTATATATTCTATATATCCTGTGAAAGCTTGATATAAGGTAAAGAGGGAGGGGTGGGCAGAAATTGAACTACGCATCAATTGGGTGGATGATTTCATGGCTTCTGTCGTTTGGCTGGAAGAGGTAGGCAAGGAGGACCTCTCCATCGTAGGAGGGAAGGGTGCATCGTTGGGTGAGATGATTAACATCGGCGTTCCCGTGCCCGGCGGGTTTGCCGTCACTGCCCAGGCTTTCAGGGAGTTCATCAACAAGGCTGGCATCGCTAAAAAGCTCTTCGAGGCCCTCAATGTTGACGTGAACCAGGAGGCACAGCTCCTCAAGGCGGAGGAGACTGCCAAGCGGCTGATCATGAGCGCAAAGGTCCCGGCAGATATTGAGAAGGCCATAAAATCCAGGTACAACGAGCTTTGCGAGCGCGAGGGTGAGGCGGTCTTTGTTGCGGTTCGGTCCAGCGCCACGGCCGAGGACCTTCCCGACGCCAGCTTCGCTGGACAGCAGGAGACGTACCTGAACGTCCGCGGAGCAGACGATGTCTTCAACTCTGTGAGAAAGTGCTGGGCCTCGCTATACGGAGCCAGAGCCATCTTCTACAGGGCAGAGCAGGGATTCGAGCACGATAAGGTGAACCTCTCGGCCATTGTGCAGAAGATGGTGGACTCTGAGAAGTCGGGCGTGATGTTCAGCTCGCAGCCGAGCACTGGCGAGCCGCTGGTGGTCATCGAGGCGGCGTGGGGATTAGGCGAATCAGTTGTCAGCGGCAGCGTCTCTCCCGACAACTACGTCGTGGACAGGGCGAAGAAGAGCGTCGTGAGCAAGCTCATCGCAGCCAAGGAGATCATGATCATCCGCGACCCCAAGACCCAGAAGACTGTCACTGTTACGGTTCCTGCGGAGAAGAGGGAGGCTGTCGTCATGAACGACACAGAGCTGGTGGAGCTGGCCAGGTACGCAGAGATCCTCGAGGAGCACTACGGCATACCCCAGGATATCGAATGGGGCGTGGAGAAGGGCAAGATCTACATCCTGCAGTCCAGGCCCATCACCACCATCAGCAAAGCGAAAGCAGTCTCTGAGACAGCCGCCAGCGGCAATATCCTGGTGAGCGGCCTAGGAGCATCGCCTGGCTCGGCCACGGGGATTGTGAAGGTGATCTCCAGCGGCAAGGATCTTGACAAGATCAAGCAGGGCGACATCATGGTCACCAAGATGACAATGCCCGACATGGTTCCGGGCATGAGGCGGGCGGGTGCCATAGTGACAGATGAGGGTGGCATGGCCTGCCATGCTGCGATAGTGAGCCGCGAGCTTGGATGCCCAGCAGTGGTTGGGACTAAGAAGGCCACAGAGTTCCTGAAGGATGGCATGGAGATAACAGTCGACGGCCGCAGGGGCATGGTCTATGAGGGGCGCGTTGCAGCCACGGAAAAGCCCGCAGTTGCTGCTGCCACCCAGGTAGCAGTCTCCAAGCCCGTCACAGCCACAGAGATCAAGGTGAACATCAGCGAGCCTGACAGGGCAGGGGCAGCGGCTGCGACTCTGGCGGACGGCGTAGGGCTGCTGAGAATAGAGCACATGATATTGGGACTTGGCAAGACTCCCAACTGGTACATCAAGAACGGCAAGACTGATGTGTACATTGACGAGCTTGTGAAGAGCGTCAAGACTGTGGCCGATGCCTTCTATCCGAGGCCTGTCTGGGTTCGCACCCTGGACGCTCCGACAGACGAGTTCAGGGCGATGGAGGGAGGAGAGGGAGAGCCCCTGGAGCACAACCCCATGCTGGGGTGGCGCGGCATCAGGAGGGACCTGACTGAGACAGAGCACTTCCGCCTGGAGGTTCGCGCCTTCAAGAAGCTGCACGAGCTGGGAGCGACTAATGTGGGCATCATGCTGCCAATGGTGCAGCATGTGAAGGAGCTGCGAGCTGCGAAGGAGATCATGATGGACGAGGGGCTGGACCTGGAGAAGATAGATGTGGGGATCATGGTTGAGACTCCGGGAGCTGCCCTCACAATCGAGGACTTCATCGAGGAGGGCCTCGACTTCGTCTCCTTCGGCACCAACGACCTCACGCAGTACACACTGGCGGTGGACAGGAACAACGAGAATGTGGCAGGGCTGTACACTGAGATGCATCCGGGCGTGATCAAGCTGATCGAGTATGTAGTCGAGCGCTGCAACGAGGCGGGGGTCACGACATCCATATGCGGCCAGGCAGGATCATATCCCGAGATGGCGAAGCGCCTGGTGGAGATAGGCATCACCAGCATCTCCGCCAACATCGATGCTGTGGCCACTGTGCGCGAGACTGTGGCGAGAGCCGAGAAGATCCTGATGCTGAAAGCGCTGCGAGAGAGGAACTGAGCTTGAGAGAGGAAGCCCTTCCCGAGGAGGAGGTGATGCGCATTCTGGAGGAGATGAGGTCAAAGGACCTCAGCTACGGCAGGTTCTTCTCCACCATGTGCACCCTACCTCATCCCATCGCGGTGAGGGCCCACCAGATGTTTTTGGAGACGAACCTCGGGGACCCGGGGCTCTTTCCGGGCGTGGCTGAGATCGAGGCGCGCACTGTGAGGATGCTGGGGGAGCTGCTGGGCTGCCCTGACGCCGTGGGATACATCTCCACAGGAGGCACTGAATCGAATATTCAGGCCATCAGGGCGGCCAGGAACGAGGCGGGGATAAAGGATGCGAACATAGTTGTCCCGGCATCGGCCCACTTCTCCTTCGACAAGATAGGGGACCTCCTCTGCCTGGAGGTGCGAAAGGCCGAGCTGGACGAGAGCCTCAGGGTAGATCTCGAGTCGGTCAGGAGACTGGTGGACGAGAGGACTGTGGCCCTCGTGGGGATCGCGGGCACGACGGAGTTCGGCCAGGTGGACCCGATCGGGGATCTGGCAGCTCTGGCGCTGCAGCGCAAAATTCATCTGCATGTGGACGCGGCCTTCGGGGGATTTGTGCTGCCCTTCCTCGATGGCGAGTGGGCCTGGGACTTCCGGGTGAAGGGGGTCTCCTCGATCACCATCGATCCGCACAAGATGGGGCTTGCGACGATTCCTGCGGGCGGCCTTCTCTTCCGCGGCCAGGACTGCATGAGCGCTCTTGAGACTGAGACATATTATCTGACGAAGGCCAGGCAGGCTTCGCTGACGGGGACGAGGAGCGGGGCAGCGGCTGCCGCGACCTACGCTGTGATGATGCACCTGGGCCAAAAAGGCTTCAGGGAGACCGTCGGCTACTGCATGGAGCTGACGAGGCATCTCGTCACCGGCGCAAAGCAGATCGGCATAGAGCCGTTCGTCGAGCCGGTCATGAACGTCGTCACCCTGAAGGTGCCAGATCCGGCAGGGGTGCGCGAGGAGCTGATGAGGCGGGACTGGCATGTCTCCATGACCCGCGAGCCGCACAGAGCTCTGCGATTGATTCTCATGAGGCACATGACCCACGAGAACGTCGATCTCTTCCTGAGGGACCTGGGAGATATTTGCACGAAGTCGGGATGACGATTCAAAGTGCTGAGAAGCAAATGGCGATCAGGCTTTTGATCCCAATCCAGAAGCTTAAAATACTCGCGAGATTAGTATTTTAATGATGGCTGGAACTGCTGAGATGCTGAAGAACATGCTGCCCTACGGTGGCGCTGTCAATATCCACGGAGAGATAACGTGGTGCGTCACTGAGGATGAGTTCAATGAGCTGAAGCGGCATTTAGAAAGCATCTTCGATGAAGCCCATTAAAGTAGCAATAGACTCAGCGATCTTCATCTTTTGCTTCAGATCCGACCGGGAGGATATCAGGCCCGCGAACATGCAAAGACTTCTGAACCATTTAAGCGGATCTCCAAACATATCCCTCTTGGTGCCTATTTCAGTGATCGGCGAGAGCGTCATTGAATGCCTCAGAGGAGAGAAAGAAAGCGCTGGCCACGATCTTGATGAACTCCATGAGCTGATCGATTTTTGGGGCACACTAAACCTCAGCTTTCTCTATCCTAACGCACTGGCGGCCGATGCCTGCTATAGATTGGTCGAGAAGTACAAGAAAGCCGAACGAATAGACTACCGGTTAACTGATACCGATCTAGTCCATCTGGGATATGCGTTGGCCTATAACGTGGACTACTTCATAACTACTGATACGAAATTGAGGTACTATGTTCCCGAAAGGGCAAATCTGTGTATAATCAATCACGAAGAGGCTAAAGATATCATCTAGGGCGGCAGCAGGTTAACAATACCAAAAAGCTATATTTTTAGAAAGGCGCACATTGGCGCAAGAGAGATGTATCCAAAGGATTCATGGAGCTGATGAGGCGGGACTGGCATGTCTCCATGACCCGCGAGCCGAACAGGGCGCTGCGATTGATTCTCATGAGGCACATGACCCACGAGAACGTCGACCTCTTCTGAAATACCTGGGAGATATTTACGCAAAGTTGGAGACAAGAGATCATCTCATGTCTGTAAGTTTTCACGAATGCCCTCAATGGTGGGTACTTATTTCATCCTTGGAGGTCCTTTTGTGGCGGTATAGGCGAGGTGGTTAGCGCTATTCAAGATGGTAGATATAATCATTGATCAAATCAAAAAGCATTTTGAACCGTTATAATTGATTGGATTTGATTAAATCTCTTACATATGAGTCATACGAGTATGTACATTCGACATAATTTTTTAATTCGGATTTATTTTTCATTCGTAACTGTTTATACATTTGGATGAGAAGATTATCTCCAATAGTCTTATGAGTGGACCCCATGCTCATTTTTGTGCCAATTTGAGTAATCTTGCCATTGACCACCAAATTGTACCTATGATGATCCTTGTTTTTCAATTTTTGAAATCCTTTCCGTGTTAATGCAGCATCGATTTTATCTCTTTTTTCTGGCGTAATTCCACCTACTATTGGCCAAACAAATCGATAAGTTTTCTTTTTAAGGATACTGCTTTTGCAGTCAGTTCTTGCTCGTTCAAATCTTTATAAGTAATATATTCACTATACAAATCCTCAATGAACATTTTTTTGGCTTTCTCTACAGTTAAATCAACACCATATGCACCTAAATCATCATTGCCAACGACCCAATAATCGGATTCATTATCATATCTTTCATAAGACAATTCGGCCACTATTTCTGTTTTAAGCTTCAATCCATGAATCGAATCTATACAGATCTTATTGCTGGGTTCTATTTCATCTAAGTCTGAAACCTCCAGCGATCTTTTTTTATTTCCTACGCCTGTAAGCCGAATTGGAACTCTATTGGCTAGATATTCCAATATTTGATGTCGTTTCTCCTCTGGCATTTGAATTTTGACTAATTTTCCAGACCAATCCTTGACAAAAAAGCTTGGAAAAGGAACATCATCCTTGATTCTAGATATCACTCCAAAAATCTCTAATTCATAGTTTTTCATTTCTTCTCTTAATAATTGTTTAACTCTTCTTTTCAGGAGTTCATCATGTAGTTCTATTTCTGAGGATCTACCATTTATATTTTCAAAACTAATCTCAGCTTCTTTGCCTTCCGGCGGTATAATCTGCGTGAGGCAATTCAGCGTGGTTATCCTTGATCGTGGATCTTCGATTTGCTTCTCGATTTCTTTTTTTAATTGGTCATATTCTATGTCCTTATGCGGAAGCAAACCAAGGAAAATAGATGCCTTTTCGAATGTAGGAGCCTGCAACATTACATCATCAAATGTCGGCACGAGCAATGCAGGCGATAATTCCATTACGACGC
This sequence comes from Methanosaeta sp. PtaU1.Bin060, assembly GCA_002067365.1. Taxonomy (GTDB): domain Archaea; phylum Halobacteriota; class Methanosarcinia; order Methanotrichales; family Methanotrichaceae; genus Methanothrix. Next base: position 23,075 of record MVRK01000031.1, read on the forward strand.
TGCCTTCTTTGAAACTCACATTCAATTTATAAAGTTCCTCAATTCGCCTGGTGCGTCTGCCCAGACTCCGAGCGTCCTCCGAATTCGCAATAGAATAAACCAATCCTTGCACATTCAGTAGGATTTTGCCTACAAGTTGTGCAGGTGCATTGCTCAACGAGATAGATTCCGCCGCTAATTTATAAATTATTTTTGGTGGTTCTCGGTTGCTTTGCACATTGCTATGGCCCATCACTAGTCCATTCGTCTAGGGATTAATTATATCTTTCCTACCAAGAGTTCCATTTCTTCTTCAATAGCAAAGTTATGTTCCTTTTCTTAATCCTCAATCACTTAGCAGCCTCTTTTCTAAATCGCGAATCCAGTTCATCGTCTATTATTAAGCTGATGCGCACCATAACAGTCCCATGTCCCGAAGCATTCATATAGAAGTTTAAACACCTGGAATCTCACTTGATCCATCGTTTCGGAGGAAAATGAATGGCAGGACAATTTGGTGGAACACCCGTACTAATTCTCAAGGAAGGCAGCCAGAGGACAGCTGGCCGTGAGGCACAGAGATCGAACATCATGGCAGCGAAGGCGGTTGCCGGCGCAGTCAGGACCACCCTCGGGCCCAAGGGCATGGACAAGATGCTCGTGGACACCATGGGAGACGTTGTGATCACAAATGACGGCGTCACTATTCTCAAGGAGATGGACATTGAGCACCCCGCAGCCAAGATGATGGTCGAGATCGCCAAGACCCAGGACAGCGAGGTCGGCGACGGCACGACCACAGCAGTCGTTCTCGCAGGCGAGCTGCTGAAGCAGGCCGAGGGGCTGCTGGAGCAGGAGATCCACCCGACAGTCATCGCGGCAGGCTACAGGGCAGCGGCAGACAAGTCCATGGATATCCTGAAGGTAATCGGCGTCAAGGTCGCCCCCAAGGACGAGGAGCTCCTGAAGAAGGTCGCCATCACCGCCATGACCGGCAAGGGCTCCGGCACAGCCCGCGAAGAGCTGGCAAACCTCGCAGTCCAGGCAGTACAGTCTGTCGTCGATGAGGACGGCAGCGTGGACATCGACAACATCACCGTCGAGAAGAAGGTCGGAGGCGGCATCACCGACTCCCAGATCGTGCGCGGCGTAGTAATCGACAAGGACAGGCTCCATCCCAACATGCCCAAGAAGGTCTCAGGCGCTAAGATCGCGCTGCTCAATGCTGCCATAGAGATCGAGAAGACAGAGGTGGACGCGAAGATCGAGATCACCTCCCCGGATCAGCTCCAGGCTTTCCTAGACCAGGAGGAGACGATGCTGAAGGACATGGTCGACCGCATCGTCAAGACTGGCGCAAACGTCGTCTTCTGCCAGAAGGGCATCGATGACCTGGCCCAGCACTTCCTGGCCAAGGCCGGCATCTACACAGTGCGCCGCGTGAAGAAGAGCGATATGGAGAAGCTGGGACGCGCCACAGGCGGAAGGGTTGTCACGAGCATCCACGACCTGACGAAGAATGATCTCGGCAAGTCCCAGATCGTCGAGGAGCGCAAGATCGGAGACGAGAAGATGACATTCGTAGAGGGCTGCGAGAACCCGAAGTCAGTCTCCATCATCCTGCGAGGCGGCACTGAGCACGTCGTCGACGAGCTGAACCGCGCCATGGAAGACGCTCTGAGGGTCGTAGGCGTCGTCATCGAGGACAAGATGCTGGTGCCCGGCGGAGGCGCGCCCGAGGTAGAGCTGGCGCTGCGCCTGCGCGAGTACGCTGCGACCGTCGGCGGGCGAGAGCAACTGGCCATAGAGGCCTTTGCAGACTCAATGGAGATCATCCCGAAGACCCTGGCGGAGAACGCCGGCCTCGACCAGATCGATTCCCTCGTGGCCCTGAGGAGCGGTCACGAGAAGGGCGTGAAGACATCAGGCCTCGACATGGACACAGGAGAGCCTGTAGACATGCTGAAGCTAGGCGTAGTCGAGCCCCTGAGGGTCAAGACCCAGGCGATCAACTCAGCTGCCGAGGCTGCAGTCATGATCCTGAGGATCGATGATGTCATCGCCTCCAAGTCCGGAGGACCTGCTGGTGGCATGCCCGGCGGAATGGGCGGAATGCCCGGCGGAATGGGCGGAGAGGACTTCGATTAAGCCCTTCACCTCCTTTTCCTTCAATTTTCAGGGCCCTTTGCGGCTTCGCAAGGCTCCATAAGCTCTTTTTTGTGCCCGGAATCATAAGCGCCATATTCTTAGGCGAATAGTGCTTGCCATCCGCACCTCTTCTCGCCTGCCAGCCTCAATCACACACCATATCTCCAATGGGCATCAAGGCCAACTTTGCGCGAGGGGTAGATCATCCGGCTCAAAAGCAAAAGGGTTATCTCTTTTCTCGGAGGATAGGCCCCTGATGGAACGCAGGCTTTTGATGAAGGGCAAGGTTAAGGAAGCCTATCTAAGCGGCAATGAGCTGGAGTTTCTCTTCACCGACCAGATCTCAGTCTTCGATAAGGTCATCCCGAGCATCATCCCCTTCAAAGGCGAGACGCTCTGCAGGGAGAGCGTCTACTGGTTCAAGCGTGCCGAGCAGATGGGCATCAAGACCCACTTCCTGGAGTACCTCCCGCCAAGCGGAATGCTCTGCAGGAAAGTGGATATCCTTCAAACCGACCGGATCTCAAGTCAATCCAAGAACTACCTGATTCCCCTGGAGTTCATATGCCGCTGGTATGTGGCTGGATCTCTCTTCGACAGGGTAAAAGCCGGGGAGATTCAGGCCGACGCCCTGGGCTTCGCCGCGGGCCACAAGGTTGAGTATGGGGAGAAGCTGCCCGAGCCCTTCCTGGAGGTCTCGACAAAGCTTGAGAAGACAGACAGGCTGCTTTGCAAGTCTGAGGCCCTCGAGATCTCCGGCCTCACGCCGCAGGAGTACGAGGAGGCGAAAGAGGTCGTGCTCAGGATCGACGAGGAGATCGGCCAGAAGGTCGAGGCTCGCGGCCTCATCCATGTGGACGGCAAGAAGGAGCTGGCCCTCGATCAAGAGCGAGAGATCATGGTCGTGGACGCCTATGGCACCGCTGATGAGGACCGCTTCTGGGACAAAGCCAGCTACGACGAGGGGGAGTTTGTGGACCTCTCCAAGGAGTATGTGCGCCAGCACTACCGCAGGATCGGGTACAAGGACCTGCTCTACGGCGCGAGGGCCGCAGGGTCTCCTGAGCCGCCCATTCCGGCGCTTCCACCCGAGATGGTGCAGGAGACGAGCAGGATTTACATCAGGCTCTTCGAGAGGATCACAGGAGAGAAGTTCACGCCCGCGAAGAAGATCTGATAGAAGCTGAAAAGAAAGAATAAGTCAAGGATGATCGAACGGGAAAGGATTTAAGAAAGTCCCGCCTTTCCTTTTGCAGAGCGATGCAAAGTCGTATTTCAAAATGATGTTGGGAGATAATGACATGAAGCGCTTATTCCTGTTTCTTGTGATCGCCGTCGCATTGGCAGTCTCTGGCTGCACCGAAAAGGGGCCGGGCGACAATGCGCCAACTCCTGGAGAGATAACAGCCAAGGCTGTGAGTGCAGCGAACAATCTGAGCGCATATAGCCTCACAAGCTCTGTTAATGAGACGCTGAAGCTGAAAGCCAACGAAGAGAACGCAACAACTGAGAGGTTCGTGACGATCTCAAACGGCGTCGAGGCCAAATTGTCCATGAACCTGACGAGCTTCATGGCCAAAGCGGTCATGATAACGAGCAACTCAACTCAGATAACCGGATCGCCCGCCAATGGCAGCTCTTCAGAGATGTATGTGTATCAGATCGGCAACTCGACCTATGTGAAGGACGAGATGGGCAAGTGGACTCACCTGAAGGACCCGAGATCGGCAAAGGAGATCTGGGCCAATGGCAGCAACAACCAGGTCCTGAACCTTGCAGTGGGCGTCAATAGCTCTCAGATCGAGGTCGTCGGATCCGAGATGATCGATGGAGAGGATACATACAAGCTGAAGATCACATCACAGAAGGATGATTACAGCATTCGCGACAACATCGCCATCGAGGAGGCCAGCAAGGCCGCTGATATACTGACCCGCCCGCCCGAGAACATCATTCCCATACCGTCCATCAACAGCACAGAGCTGAACGAGACAGGCAAGATGGAGAAGCTCGTCTGGATCTCCCAGAAGACATACCTGCCTGTGAAGTATCAGAGCAGCGTGAGCTTCAATATGAGGCCATTGATAGAAGGATTCATCGACCTAGCGTCAAATAAAAATGTGAAATTCAATCAGTCGGTGAGCCTGGGAGAGATGTCAGTGGACATGGTGACGACGGATCAGTACTCCGACTTCAACCTCCCTGTGGCGATAGCTCCGCCCGAGGATGCCCTCAAGACAGAGCCAATAGTCCCAAGCTCGATCCAGGCAGTCCCACAGGCCACTGCAGCCTGAGAAAGAAGATTTGAGAGGGGAAGAATGGGAGAAACATTGGAGAGGCTCTTCCTCAGGGAGAAGCCCGCGCAGGCTCTCCTGGCGGTGGCTGAGATCGAGCCTGCTTATGCCGCTCTCGTGGCCAAGCGCATCGACTCCACCTTCCCCCACACATCCAGCATCCTCTCTCAGCTGGAGGGGCAGGGCCTGATCAGCTCAAGGGCTGAGGGAAGGGTGAGGTACCTGGAGCTCACCGACCGCGGAAAGAAGGTTGCTGGTGCCCTGCGAAACCTCTGCGACCTTCTTCAGAGGCCTGATGAACATTGGACGAGGCTGGAACGCCTTCGTCAGGCCATGCAGGCCGCATCTTCACCAGGCCAGAACGCGAGCGCCAACGCCCTCAAAATAGGGCCGCTCCGTCGCGATCTGGCGGTGATGAGAGGGCAGGATGACGAGATGCTGAGAGCCGCCGCGGAGGAGCTGGACGGCCAGATCATGACGGCTCTTCGCATCTGAGACCATCAGGCAAGACTGCTCTGAAAGCAAAAGACGCCTGGTTCTTCAAGAGCTGCCAGAGGAGAGGATGCAATCCCGGCTGTGACAAAAGACAGATGCCCATGTGCTCGGCCTGAATCCCATCTCCGGGCCCTGGAAAAAACAGGGCACTCACATCCCTGAAGCGCCTGCTGCCCGAGTTCTATGGGGCTCCTGAGGACGAGGAGCTTCTCCTTTCCAGGGCCCAGAAGGAATCAGCGCACGAGTCTGGGCCCCCGACAATTGCAGGCGGGAGATGTTTCCAACTCTATATTGGAGATGCGGCGACCTGTGCAAGCTGGAGGCAACCCCATAGATGACAATTATAAATCCAAAATCCCTTGAAATTGCCGGGTGAAATCAAATGGATAAAATGTATATAATCGAAAGACAGATGCATCTAATAGTATTAATAGGCTTATAAACAACCAAATGGGGGTATGAGATGAGATTGTATATCCTGGCCCTGCTGTTAGTGCTGGCTGCTTCCACAGCCCAGGCCTACCCGCTTCAGGGCGGCAATGAGAATATGAGCGCAACACTCTTCGGAGCGACGAGGACTCCCCTGGATGATCCGGATATAAACCAGGAGATCCTGAAGCTGGATGTGGGCTTGATGGGGGCGGAAAATGCCACCTACTCGCTGATGGACAGCAAGAACGACACCTTCCAGCCATATCAGTATCAAACCCTCCAGACGAGCGATCTGCCGATGCTCTCGCATAGACAGGTCGTTTACTTCCAGATCCCGAAAGACGACCTCTTCAAGCTCATCAATGTGACGCCCGTGGGCGCTAAGCCCTTCAACATCAGTTGGTGGCTGACTCCCAAGGGCATCAAAGGAGAGGCGATAGTAAGATATTACGGCATCACAGACTGGCTGACGGATACAGATTCAGATGGAGCTATCCTCTCGCAGGGCTTCGTCCTTCAGCTTCGTGTTGCCAACAATGGCACGAGCGATCTTTACCTGAGCCCTGAGAACTTCACACTTCTGGACCAGTGGGGCTGGGTGTACTATCCGACCCTCGGATTCGATCCCGAGTTGATAGCGCCAAGGAATGCGACACAAGCCAGGGTCGAGCTGGGCTTCACCGGCCTCTCGTTCCTGAGCAAGCCTGCCAAGCTGGCTTACGACGGCCAGGTCATCCTGGATCTGGAGAATGATCAGGGGCCTCTGCCCGACTACCTGGTCTACGGCGGGAGTGCGCCACAGACATCGACCTCTGCCACGGCGGCTGCTTTGCAGGCGGCGACCAATAACAGCACAGGATCAACTTTAGAGGGCAATCAGACCCAGGCCAACAACACAGTGAAGTCCAAGATCAGCTCACTTCAGGAAGAGATTGCTGCCAGCAGGGCTCGTCTCAAGGAAGTGGGCGCTTCGCTGAGCAACAAGAGCACAGTCGGCTCAGATATCAATTCCAGCGTTGATGATGCCACGCAGAGGCTGGAGCTTTTGAAGAAAAACAACCAGCAGAGCGGGCAGCAGACAACCTGAGCACTGAAAAGGTGCAGAAGGCCAACCGGGACTGAAATCCAGTCCTGCGCGGGCCTTCGCCCTGAGCTTCCTGAAAGGCTCTTGCAGGCACAGCTGCAGGTTTATCGGATGAGGCACTTCGCCTGTGCAATGCCCTTTGGGGGAGGGCATTTCATAGTAAAATATATTAATATGTTAAGGCCAAGGCTTATTGATCATCGCATTGCAATCTGAGAGGTGTATCACGGATGAAATGGCTGGCACTGGTCCTGATGCTTATCATCGGGCTGGCCCAGGGATATCCCCTGCAGGGGGGCAACGGGGTTCTCAACTGCACAATATACGGTGCCTTCAAGGACCCCTGGGCTACGGGCAACTTGGACGCGAGCAAGTACGCGGTTCTCAATCTGGATTTCAGCCTCTTGAGAGCCGATGCCAGCAACAGCACTCCCATTAAGGCAGACTACCGTCTCACCGATGGAAACGACAAGGTCTTCCAAAACCGCCCCGAATACACCAGGGACCTCCAGGCAGGGCGCTCTCTGATAGGCTTTGTGGTCCCCAAGGAGACCATCGCCAAGACCCTAACGGTGATCCCCTCGGCGGACTCCACGGGGGGAAGGCAGTTCTTTATACCCTTCTCAGAGCTTGCCAACTCCAGCAATGGCAAGGTGACTCTGGTCTACTACGGCGTTCTGGGATCTCAGTCGGCGTCCAACAGGAAGACCATCGAGTTCGATGTGGGCCTGCACAACAACGGCACTTCGAAGCTGCCCCTCAGCGCAGGAAATTTCAGCCTGATAGATCAATGGGGCTGGAGGTACAAAAGCAAGGAATCAGATCGCTACAACGGCCAGGGATTTGCTTCTCGCTCTTTGGATCCGAATGGCACCCTGAGGTCGCCCCTTGTCTTCGCCTCCCTTTCGCCCCTCAGCAGGCCAGTCGAGCTGGTCTATGATTATTCCAACGCCAGCTCAATCTCCATAGAGATCGATCCTGAGGCAGGGCTGCAATCCATCGCCGCCCAGCCGCAGCAGTGCAATGAATGCGGACAGGCCGAGGAGACCCCCTTAAGCTCCCTCGCAGGCTCGATAAAGGCGAGCAAGGCCAGGCTCGCGAAGGTGAAGGGGGAGACGGCAGACAGCAGCAATCCACCGAAGGGAGTGGATGAACTGTGAGGCCCCGGCTTCATTCTTAAATGCACCTTTCTCAGGCCGCATCAGGCATGCATCAGCTAGCGGCCTTTTCCATGCTTTTCACTGCAGTTCCAGGACTCCTTCCCCTTTGGCCATATTGTGCTTGGCGTCGTGCATGGTGGTGTCGGCCATAGCCCAGATCATGGGGACCTTCTGCCCGGAGACGAAAGCCTTATCGAAACTGTCGCCCGTGTCCATCTTTCTCTTGAACTCGATCACAGTGTTGCCGCCAACTTCCCTTCCGCCATACTCCAGGATGTCATAAGTCCCGCCCAGATCAGTGTCGTCAGAGTGCGGTCCGTAGTTGCCTGTGGAGTACTCGTCCTCTACGATCGCTTTCCCGTCTTCAACGGCTGCCAGGATTATGTCAGCGTCCTTCATCCAATCGGTTGGCTCAAAGCCCATGGCGATCCATCCCTTTGTGGAGCCATTGAGGGCCATGTAGAGGTATTGTGCATCGTTCTTCCAGGAGACCTCCAGATCCCCGCCGAAATAGCCGTTGCTTGGCGGCTTATGAAGATTCATGCTCCGCGAATACTCATTTGGTCCCACAATTCCGTCTGCCTTCCACGCCTCTAAAGACTCAATCTGTCTTACTTGCGGTCCGCTCTCCTGCTGAATGCACCCTGCGAGAACAGCGACCAGCGAGATCGATATGAGAATTGCGACCAGCCTCATTTTTGAACACCTTCTATTATTTTTTGCTTTGATGAGATATCAGCATATCGAAGCATTTGGGGCGAACAGTATCGTGCAGCCTTTCCTGATATGCCCGCCAAGGATCGCGAGAGACGACTTAAATTGCAAAGTAAGAAGCTGATAAAGCAGATAATCAGCAATGGTTTATGTTAACTTCCTATGAACATCTCAATGTACGAACCTCTCTATGAGATCCAGTGAGCTTGCCTCAAGGCCGCACTGTTGCAGGTGGTGCGCCAGAAGGCTTGACCTCTCTCCCTCAGGATGATAGGCCAGAAGCTCTTTCGGCTGAATGTGCTCGACCATCCTCATCAGCCCGCGAAAGTCCAGGTGGTCGCTCAGGCGGATCGTGGGATAAGATGTGTCCCTCCTGCCTGTCAGGAAATACTTGTTACGCCCCGGCACCTGCGCAAGATTCCAGGGCGTGACGACGTTGATGCCGCTGCCGTTTACCTTCGTCAGCGGCCCCGGCTCCTTCATCAGCTCCTGCGTCAGAACCAGGCTCTGCTCGTCCATGCCTATCTCGCCGTCATAGCCCATGGCCCTGATGAGGGCCACTGCCCTCTGGGCCTTGCCAAACGCATAAGCTCCGAAGCTCGCGCCCGACTCCAGCGCCTCGAAGAAGCCCGCGAGGTCGTCCTCGAAGATGCAGGAAGGATCCCAGGGGTCGCCGTAGTTGGCTTCCATGACGAGATAATCGCAATGTGGAAGGGCGCTGTAGTCTTTGACGTCACCAGTCACCAGGACACGCGATCCCGTTTCTGTCTGCCAGGAGAAGGCTGCGGAGCCGACTGTGTGGCCCGTGGGATGGGTCCTGATCTCAACATCGTTCACCACTATGCTCTCGCCCACCTCGAAGGTTCTGCCCCTGTACTCCCGCTGGTAGCGGATCTCCAGGGCGCGGGCGGTCTCGACGGACGCGACTGCCGCAGGCGAGAGCATCGCTGATTTCCCGTGATGATCGCTATGAGCATGAGTGATGAGATAAGCATCAGGCTGAACGCCAGCCTTAGGCGACCGGCTTGTATCTACAGAAAAGAGGTGAGAGTCGAACTGAAGGGAGAAATGTGGAGCACGACCGCCACGGCTGTTGATCCTCCTGATCGGCTCGACTCCCTCCACCCTCCAAGCCTCCTCACTTCAGAGCGTCGTTGATGGCCTTGGCAAGCTCTTCCTTGGAGGTCACTCCCATCCACTTCTTCAGCTCCACGCCGTCCTTCTCCAGGATGATTGTGGGAACGACCAATATGCCCTTCTTCGCCGCAAGATCTCCTTCTTTGTCCACATTGATCTTCTTGAAATCCGCCTTCTCCCCCAGCTCCTTGGCGAGGGCGTCGATGATGGGCGTCTGCATCCTGCAGGGCCCGCACCAGTCAGCGTAAAAATCCATCAGAATGGGTTTTGCCAAGATTCCACCTCAGACATCAGTTTTCTCCACAAAACTCACGACAAGCGCGTTTTTCTGCCGTCTGCAGATGCTCATGCTTTTCAAGCATCCAGACCTCCCATCCAAGAGCTTTCGCGCCTCGACCTCGATGTTTCTGTGGATTCATGATAGGCTTTGCTTTTCTAGTATATCAAATTATATCGAACCGGACACCGATCTTGAAGATCCTGGACGTGGGCAGGACGAGCAGCTCAAGGCCTGTGCGGGCCCGAATCTCCGAGAGTATCTCCTCGATCCTCTCCTCGCGCGCAGAGACGGTGAACCACAGATTGTAGCCGCTCTCGTCTGGCCGCAGATAATTGTGAGAGACCTCAGGATATTCGTTCACCACGCGGGCAGCCTCATCTGCCATCTCCGGCCCAGCCTTCAGGGCGGCGAGAACGCCTGCAAGACCCATCTTATGAAGGTCGAGGATCGGGCCTATTCGCCTCACAAGCCCCACTTTCTGCAGCCGCTCAAGCCTTCTTATGATCTCACTCCCCTCGACGCCCAGGGCCTCTCCCAGTGCATCGAAGGGACGCGCTGTCACAGGGAAACTATTCTGCACCAGCGCCAACAGCGCCGCGTCCAGATCATCCATCATATGACCTCAGCCATCAGACTGCCTCCGGGCAGAGAGGGTCCGGCCCAAGGTAATCCCCCGTCAGGGCAAAGGCCCGCGCCCGGCAGCCGCCACACGCCTGGCGGAAGCTGCAGCTGCCGCACTTTCCCTTCAGATCGCGCTCCCGAAGGGCTCTGAGAACGGGAGAACTATCCCAGATCTCAGTGAATCTCCTATCCCTGATGCTTCCGGCCAAGAGAGGCAGGTATCCGCAAGGATAGACCTCACCTCTCCTCGAGACGAAGACGAATCTGGACCCTGCAAGACACCCTCCTCCGCCACGCCCCTTGGCGCTCGCCCTGGTCAGGCGGGCGTACTGGGGCGCGCAGGTGACCTGGATCTCCAGGCCTCTTTGCGACCTCTCACTCTCGATCATCCTCAAAAGCTCCTCCTGCCGCCCGGCTGAGATCAGATCCTCTTCTCTTCCCCGTCCAGTTGGAACGAGGAAGAAGAAATGCAGGGCCTTTGCGCCCAGGTCCTCGGCGAGGCTGAGGATGGCCGAGACCTCATCTGCGTTCTTCCTGGTTATGGTAAAATTGATCTGGAAATCCGCCCGTCCCTGCAGGCTCCTGATCCCCTCCAGGGCAGCCTTGAAGCTTCCAGGCCCCCTGATCCGGTCGTGCATCACTTCTGAGGCTCCGTCGAGGCTTATGCTGACGCGGCTGATTCCCGAGGAGACAATTTGATCCACCACAGAGGGGCCAAGCAGGGTTCCGTTGGTGGCGAGGGAGACTCGCATGCCCAGCCCTGTGGCGTGCCTGGCCAGATCGAAGATGTCCGCTCGCAGCAGGGGCTCGCCCCCGCTGAGGATGAGCATGGGACAAAGAGCCGCTACCTCATCGATGAAAGCCAGGGCCTCCTCACTCGAGAGCTCATCCTCGTCGGGCGAGGCCTTGGCCGATGCACGGCAATAGCTGCAATGAAGGTTGCAGGCAGCAGTCGTCTCCCAGGCGATGATCAGCATTACAGCAGGCCTTTCTTGTGCAGCAGCTCTGCATTGAGGATGCTGGCACCCGCAGCGCCTCGAACTGTGTTGTGGCCCATGCAGATGAACCTGATTCCGGACCTGATCCTCCCCACGGAGACCGACATGCCATTGCCCCTGTTGCGGTCCAGCCTCGGCTGGGGACGATCGGCTTCGTCCTTCACGATGAGAGCCTTCTTGGGCGATGTGGGCAGGTCCCCTAGATCGGGATTGAAGTCGATCATGGCCTGGCGAACCTCAGCGGGTGTGGGGTTGTCCCTCATGTTCACCCAGATGGCCTCTGTGTGGCCATCCATCACTGGAACGCGGTGACAGCTCGCGCTGATGGTGAAGTCGGCGTTGACTATCCTCTGGCCGTCGAAGGTCCCGAGGATCTTCTGGGGCTCTGTCTCAACCTTCTCCTCCTCGCCGCCGATGTAGGGAATGACGTTTCCGAGGATGGCCATGGACGGCACGCCCTCATAGCCCGCCCCGCTCACAGCCTGCATCGAGGCCACATGGACGGCCTTGATGCCGAACTTCATGAGCGGCTTCAGAGCCAGGGTGAACATGATAGTGGTGCAGTTGGGGTTCGTGGTGAGATATCCGTCCCATCCTCGCTTCTCCTGCTGCACCTTTATCAGGTCGATGTGCTCGTGGTTGCACTCCGGGATAAGCAGCGGCACATCCTCCACCATGCGGTAAGAGCTGGTATTGCTGGCCACGGCACAGCCCGCCGCTGCGAAAGCAGGCTCTACGGTCTTGGCCTCGTCGGCGGGAAGCGCCGAGAAGACTATGTCGGCCTCCACCTCTTTAGGATCGACGTTGACGACCGTCATCTCTGCGATATCGTCTGGAAGCTCGCTCTCCAGTCGCCACCTGGCAGCATCACGGTACTTCTTGCCAGCGCTCCTCTCAGAGGCTGCAAGGCTCGTCAGCTCGAACCAGGGATGGTCCTTCAATCCCTCGATGAAACGCTGTCCTACGGCGCCGGTGGCACCCAAGACGCCTGCTTTGATCTTGGCCATTGTTCATCACCCTAATAATCAAGGTTGGGCTTAATGCTAGGGTTATATTTATCTCTTCTCCGAAGCGACGGAATTCCACTAGCTTGAAGTTCGAAATATTATTTCTGATATATTTATTTAATCATAACCGTTATGAATGATAGAAAGCTCCCGAACAGTTAGCCGCAAGATATATCAATTGTGACAAAGACGGAGTGCGATGGTTGGTGAATATGGCCAAACAGAAAAAGAAGAGCAAGGGTCCGCAACATCGCAACAGCAACTTTCAGTTTAAGAATGGCAACGACATTACATCCTCAAGAATAGATGACAGGCACGCGGCCAACAAGTCAACCCCAGCGTCAGAGGCTGGAGGTGCAAAGAGCCTCTTGACAGGCATCTCCGGCAGCATATCCAGCGCCGCCAACAGCATAACCAAGATGCTCAAGCATTAGTATTTGTTGAATAAGGCCAAGGGTTTATCCTTTTTATGAGTCTCCTTTTTGAGATTCGCCTGTAGAGCAGTCTCCTTTTTGATGCATTTATCCTTTTTTGATGTTTTATCACATATGATTATCTCTGGCGAGAAGGTTGGAAGATGGGATGGGGGCCACGCCCGTCCTATTGGCCCCCAGAAGTCTCCCTCTTTCTGCTCTGGAACTCCTGCTGCACATCGCATCCCAGGCGGCCAATGGCGTCGGAGCGACATTGGCGGCAGTGCCTCATCTGCTTGATGATCTTGCCCAGCTCCTCCTGGATCTTTCTCTTCTCCTCAGGGGAGGGCGGCTTGATGTGGGCGAACTTGTACTGCGGAATGAGGGGCATGACGTTGTGGATGAAGACCCCCATGGCCTTGATCTTGCGGGCGATATCAAAGACATGACGATCGTTAATTCCCGGAATGAGAACAGTGTTCACCTTCAAGATCTTCTTCAGCTTCAGCGCCTCTTCTATGCCCTTCAGCTGCTGGTCCCGGAGGAGGGTGGCGGCCTCAAGGCCCTCGTACCTCTTGCCCTTATAGATCACATAGTCGTAGATCTGCTGGCCGATCTCGGGATCTATGGCATTCATGGTGACTGTGATGTTGCAGACGCCTAGGCGATCCAGCTCCCGGATCTTGTCGGGCAGGAGAAGGCCATTGGTGCTGATGCATAGTATCATGTTCGGATACTTCTCGCCCACCAGGCGCAGCGTCTCGAAGGTCTCCTCATTCGCCAGTGGCTCGCCAGGGCCCGCCACTGCCACCACTTTGATGTAGTGGTGCTTCTCCAGGACCTGGTCCACCCGCTCCAGGGCCTCGACTGGCGTGAGCACCTGGGATGTCACTCCGGGCCGCGATTCGTTCACGCAGTCGAAGGACCGAACGCAGTATTTGCACTGGATGTTGCACTTCGGGGCGACGGGCAGGTGCATCCTGCCAAAGGCATGACAGGCTTGCTCGCTGAAGCAGGGGTGTTCCCTGATCCTTCTGAGCTGCTCAGGATCATAGGGGATCTCCTTTCCGCCGACGTTGGCAACTGGGAATGCCTCTTCGCTCATGATTGGATCTCCGCGGTTCTTTTTCCTATCTTGTTATACTCCTGGATATCTAAAAGACTTGCGTACAAAATCATCGGCCAAACAAAAGCAAAAAATGAGTGACGAGCGGGTAGGGGAGTGGGGGTTAGTAAAAAAGATGAGTGTACCCGCTCATGGTTTACTACAAGTTTAACGTATAAATACTTTTCTGGAAAGAATTTAATACTGTTTTTTCCGATAAGCCTTTTGCATTGCGATCTTGGCAGCATAGGCCCCTGCCACGAAACCTGCGTCCACATTGACCACGGCAAGAACTGAGCAGGACTGGAGCATCGAGTAGAGGGCTGCGAGGCCGCCTCCACCAAGGCCGTAGCCGGTGGAGACCGGCAGACCTATCACGGGTGCCTCAACAAGTCCGGCCACAACCGCAGGCAGCGTTCCCTCCCTTCCAGCTGCCACAACAAAGACATCCACGTCAGCCATCCTCTCCAAGCATGGAAAGAGCCTGTGGATTCCTGCCACACCCACGTCGTACTCTGTGACAACGTGGCAGCCCATCTCCCATGCGACGACCCTCGCCTCCTCAGCCACAGGGACGTCAGCTGTGCCTGCAGCGAGGATCCCGACACTTCCCGCCTCCTGCCTCCGTGGTAGGGATCTTATGACCACAGTTCTCGCCCTCGCATTGTGCTCCAGCTTTGCGCCCGCAGGAAGCTCGACGCATCTCAGGGCGTCGATCTGCTCATCGGAGACACGTGTGATGATCACGCTGCCAGTCTCCTCCAGATGGGCCAGGGCGATCTCCACAAGATTCTTCTTCTCCTTGCCTTCTGCGAGGATCGCCTCAGGAATCCCGATGCGCGCAGCACGGCAGACATCAAGCTTCGCCATCTCGCCGACCCTCCTGTAGCCCAGAATCCTGATCCTGCCCACTGCCTCTTCCAGAGACATTTTTCCTTGGGAGTAGCTCTCCAGGAGGTCTCTCAGATCCTCTTGCACCATTTTGACACCGCCTGACAAGCATAAAGGGTTTATCCCCGGGAGAGAGACTCAGGAACAATGAGGGTCAACACGGATCTTCACATCCACTCAAGGTACTCAGCTGCCGTCTCGAAGGATATGAATCTGCCCGAGATCGCCAGGGAGGCAGCGAAGAAGGGCGTGAAGATCGTGGGCACCGGCGACTGCCTCTTTCCCCTCTGGCTTGATGATATCCGGGCGCTCCCGGAAAAAGATGGCCTCTTCGCCCTGGGCGAGACCCTCTTCGCCCTCACAGTGGAGGTCGAGGATGCCCACAGGGTGCATCATCTCATCCTTTTGCCGGACATCTCCAAGGCAGAGGAGCTGAAGGAGAGCCTTGAGAGAAGATCGACGAACCTCGAAGCAGACGGAAGGCCGCGGGTCTCCATGAACGGCGCAGAGATAGCAGATCTCGCCCTGGAGGCTGACGGCCTGATTGGGCCAAGCCACGCCTTCACTCCATGGACTGGCATCTACGCCCACTACAGGTCTCTGGCGGATTGCTATCAGGAGAAGGCTGAGCATCTCGGATTCATAGAGCTTGGGCTGAGCGCAGATGCCGACTATGCAGACAGGATCGCGGAGCTTTCGAAAAGGACGTTCCTCTCCAACTCAGATGCTCACTCACCCCGCACCAACAAGCTGGCTCGCGAGTTCAACCAGGTGGAGATGCAGGACCTGAGCTACAAGGACCTCTGCATGGCCATAAGAAGAAAGGGAGGGCGGAGGATGACTCTGAACGTCGGCTTCTATCCCGATGAGGGAAAGTACAACCGCACAGCCTGTACACGCTGCTTTCGCCAGTACACAGCCCGAGAGAAGGATGAGCTTCTGGGGCACTGCCCAGTCTGCGGTGGCCAGATCAAGCTGGGCGTGAAGGACAGGGTCGATGCCCTGGCAGACTATCCCGAGGCAATGCATCCCGATCACCGCCCCCCTTATCTGCACCTCATCCCCCTGGCGGAGATCATCGCCCGCGCGATCGGCCACAAGAGCCCCCAGACAGCAGGAGTTCAGCGCATCTGGAATAGTCTGACGGCGGAAATGACGGAGATCGAGGTGCTTGTCGAGGCCGACCTGGCAGATCTGAAGGCTGAGACGAAGGTCGTCGATGCCATCCGGGCCTTCCGGGAGGGAAGTGTGGTGGTCAGCCCCGGAGGCGGCGGGAAGTACGGGGAGATAAGGCTTCCAGCAGCCCAGGGCGGCAAAGAGAAGCAGAGATCCCTCTTTGAATTTTAGTGAACTTGAGAAAGAAGAATGATCAGGCTTCTAGAAAGGCATATAGACGGATTCTATAGAGTCCGTGAGGGTGCAGTCTTCAAGGGAGGAGCTGATCAGGCGAGCAAGACCTCTCATACCTCGTGGCCAGAGTCCTTGACGGCTCGGAGTGTCTGCTGTGCATAACGCCGCTTTTTTGGAGCTGAAGCTATCTGGAGAAAGGGCGGAGAGGATCAGGGAGCTTTACAAAACCTCGACGGGATACAGCAATCGGTGGCTACATCTTGAGCAGCCTTGCGTTTATCGCCACAATGACAGTGCTTGCGCTCATGAGGATCGCACCCACAGCGGGGCTGAGGAGTATTCCATAGCCGTATAGAACTCCCGCTGCCAGGGGAATGGCAAGGGCATTGTAGCCCGCGGCCCACACAAGGTTCTGGAACATCTTGGAGTAAGTCTTTCTCGAAAGGCCGACTATGTAAGCAACATCCCTGGGATCGTTTCTGACTAAAACGATGTCAGCCGACTCGACTGCCACGTCGGTTCCTGCGCCGATGGCGATCCCCACGTCGGCCTGCACCAGCGCAGGGGCATCATTGACCCCGTCGCCTACCATGGCCACGATATAGTCCTTCTGAACATTCTTTATGGCCTCAGCCTTTTCGTGCGGCAGCACCTCGGCGAAGAATTCATCCAGGCCCAGCTCCTCGGCGACCCACCGGGCCACGAACCTGTTGTCTCCTGTAAGCATCATGCACTTTATGCCCAGCGACTTCAGCCTCTCGATGGCTTCTCTTGATTCCTTTCTTATGATGTCGGCCAGGGCGATGGCCCCGACTGACCTGTTCTCTTCGAGAAGGAAGACGACGGTCTTCCCCTGCACTGCCAGCTTCTCGATCCTCTCGTCCTTGAGGTCGATATTGCTCTCGCGCAGGTATCCAGGGCTGACCACGCCCCATCTTTTTCCCCGTATCAGGCCCTCCACTCCCTTGCCGGGAATAGCCCTGAATTCGTGAACGTGAAGAGGCCCTAATCCTTTTTCCGACGAGTCGTTGACGATTCCTCTCGCGATCGGGTGCTCCGAGCTCGCTTCCAAGGATGCTGCCAGCCGGAGAATTTCCAACTCGTCCGCTTCAGCGAGCGGTACAATGTCCGTTACGCCAAACCTGCCCTCAGTCAGAGTTCCGGTCTTATCGAAGACCACCGCCTGAAGATCTCCGGCGCGCTCAAAGGCCTGCCTGTTTCGGATCAGCAGGCCGGATTTCGCAGCCAGAGAAGTCGAGACTGCCACCACCAGGGGAACCGCCAGGCCCAGCGCATGGGGGCATGATATGACCATGACGGTGACAGCCCTCTCGACTGCGAAGGCTGAGTCTCTGCCGAAGTAGAGCCAGGCTGCCAAGGTCACAGCCCCGACGCTGAGGGATATGATCGTGAGCAAACGCGCTGCATGATCTGCCAGATCCTGGGTCCTCGACTTGCTCTCCTGGGCCTGTTTGACCAGCTGGATGACCTGGTAGAGGTAGGTCTCTTGGCCGATCTTCCTCACCTCCACTGATATCGAGCCCTCTCCATTGATGGATCCGCCGATCACGCTATCGCCCACCTTCTTGGTTACAGGCTTGGATTCACCAGTCAGCATCGACTCATTGACACTCGTCCCTCCCTCGATCACAGATCCATCGACTGGAACCTTCTCTCCGGGCTTGACCAGGACTCTGTCTCCAGGCTGCAGGGCCTCAACCTTAACGTCCTCCATCTGTCCATCCTTTATCAGGTGGGCCTCGGAGGGCATGATCTTGACCAGCTCCTCCAGGGCGCGGCTGGCCCCCAGGACTGAGCGCATCTCGATCCAGTGGCCGAGGAGCATGATGTCTATCAGGGTCGCCAGCTCCCAAAAGAAGGCCTCGCCCTTCAGGCCCATGGCCACGGCAGAGCTGTAAAAGTACGCTGCGCTGATGGCGGTGGCGATCAGGGTCATCATTCCGATGTTGTTCTCTCTGACCTCTCTTGCGAAGCCTTTGAGGAAGGGATAGCCGCCATAGAAGTAGACGATGGTTGAGAGCAGGAACAGGACATACATTGAGCCCGGAAACTCAAATCTGAATCTCAGCAGGCCCTGAATGAACGGAGAGAGGGCAAGGATGGGGATGGTCAGTATCAGCGAGACTATGAACCGCCTTTTGAAGTCCTCGGTGACGTGGCCTTCATGCCTCCCACCGTCTCTGTGCCCAGCAGGCTCATGAAGCCTACCCACTCCGCTCTTTGCGTGGTTCCTGTGGTCTCTGCTTCCCTTGTGAGGCTCATGTGGCTCGTCACCGACTTTAGAGTGCATCATGTGCCAAGTGCCAGGCTCATTAAGCTCGGATGCCCCTTTGACCTCTGCCATACATCCTCTCCTGAGGCGATATCAAAACTTTTTGAGATAGCATACATATCTCAGCTTTCAGAATAGTTATAGATATCTTTCAGCTCGATCTTCGTGTGAACCTTGCCAAAGCCCAAGCCCTGCTCAGAGCAGAGGGCGAGGGCTTATCAACCTGCAGGGCCGAGCTTATGCAAATTGAGACCGAAAAGATTGCCGGAGCTGCTCGCTCCCGCAGGATCGCCCGAGGCTCTTAAGGCCGCTGTGGCAGCGGGTGCCGATGCCGTTTACCTGAGCGGCAAGAGGTTCGGAGCAAGGAAGTTCGCCGCCAACTTCGACGAGGCCGAACTGGCGAAGGCCATGGACTATGCCCACCTTCGAGGCGTCAGGGTTTACGTCACAGTGAACACCCTCGTCAGAGATGATGAGCTGCAGGATATGGGCGAGTATCTGATCAGGCTCTACGAGATGGGAGCAGATGCCGTTCTAGTGCAAGATCTGGGCGCAGCATCGCTGGCTCGCCAGATAGCGCCCGACCTGAAACTGCACGCCTCGACGCAGATGACGATTCACAACAAAGAGGGTGTGGCCTGGGCGGCCCGGATGGGCTTCAAGCGCGCTGTTCTCGCAAGGGAGGTCTCCCTCGATGAGATCGAGAAGATGGCTCACCACGGCAGCGACCTCGGCCTGGAGGTCTTCGTTCATGGAGCACTCTGCTACTCCTACTCGGGCCAGTGCCTCCTCTCCTCGGCCATTGGAGGGCGAAGCGGAAACAGGGGGATGTGCGCCCAGCCCTGCCGCAAGCCCTATGTCCTCCTGAAGGGCGAAACAGACGAGTACGGCCGTCCGACGGGCCTGCAAGCCGAGCCCTTGAGGGAGAAGTTCCTCATCTCCACCCGCGACCTGGCTGTCTACAGGAACCTCGAAAAGATTGTGCGCTCTCCAGTTGAGTCGATCAAGATCGAGGGGAGGATGAAGTCCCCGGAGTATGTTGCCATAGTGACCAGCATCTACAGAAGGGCTCTGGACGGAATTGCAAAGGGTCGCTGGCGGCCTTCAGAGGAGGATGAGAGGGATCTGGCGCTCGCCTTCAACCGCGACTTCACCGAAGGATACATCCTAGGAGCAGAGGAGGTCATGGGAAGGCAGATGTCCGACAACCGGGGAGTCCTGGTGGGAAGCGTTGCATCCTACGATTCAGGGCGAAAAGAGGCGGCAGTGCGCCTCACTGGGCCTCTGGCACCGGAGCAGGGTGACGGCCTCGTCTTCATCGGTCAAGAGCAGGAGATGGGGCTCGTGGTGCAGAGGCCCTATCTCAAGGAGGGCCTTCTGAGGCTGAGGACACCCGAGAGGGTCAGGCCGGGCGCAAGGGTCTATCTGACTGGAAGCACGGCTCTCGCCCGCAAGGCTAAGAAGATCATATCCTCCGGGCGAAGCGGGATTCCTATCGACCTTCGCATCTCATGGGAGGATGGCGTCCCGACGATCGAGGCAGAGATTGAGGGCAATATCACCCTCTGCGCCATCGCGGATTTCAGGATGGAGAGGGCCAGGAGCCAGCCCATGACCGCCCAGCAGATCGAGAGCCAGATGAGAAAGACTGGAGGCACGCCTTTCACAGTTCGGCGGGTGGAGATGAGCTACCCCGGAGACCTCTTCGCGCCCCAGTCTGCCCTGAACAGGCTTCGACGAGATCTTCTGGAAAAGGCTGCGTGGGCCATTCGGGAATCCCGCCGCCCCGCTGCAGGCAGAGTGATAGAGGCGCAGAAGCTGCTGAAAGGCATGAACCTGGCTGCTATGGCTCCTGCTGTGCACAGCGTTCCATCGCTGGCGGCGTATGCCGACAGCCTTGAGGCGGTGAGTGGCGCTGCAGAGGCCGGGGCCGCAAGGATCTACTTCGAGCCTCAGCTCGGGCCCCGGCAGAAGGAGAGGGCAGCGAGAACCCTGGAGCTGATTCACGAGGCGAAGGCTGTCTGCGGCTGCGCCGAGCTGATCTGGAAGTGGCCGAAGATCACCAGGCAGAGCTTCCTCGACTTCGCCAGGCCTCTGCTGGCAAGAGCCGATGTAAAAGGATTCATGGTGGAGAACTTGGGCGCTGCAGAGGCTGTCCTGACAGCGAAGCAGGAGGCTCGACTCTTTGGAGCCTCGGGCCTGAATGTCTGGAATCACCTAGCCGTCGGCCAGCTCGTCCCGCCCTTCAGGCTGCTCACCCTCTCGCCGGAGCTGTCCGCTGAGCAGCTTGCCGGGACAGTGGCCAGGTCGCGCCTGACATCCTCCTGTACAGCCGCTATGTTTGAGCTGGTCGTGCAGGGAAACCTCGAAGTGGTGATCTCCGAGGACTGCCTGCCCCTGAGAGGCGAGGCGGGATTCTGGGGGCTGCAGGACTTCCGGCGCGTCTTTCCCGTGCGCCTGGACGACGACTCGATGACGCAGATCTTCAACTCAGCGGAGACATGTCTCGTCGACTTCATGCCGAGGATCTTTGAGATCGGCCTGGATGGCATCGCAGTGGATGCCCGCACAAGGACTGGAAAGTACGCAAAGGAGATGACTGAGATATATGCCAGTGCCATCGATCTGACGAGAATTGGAGGCAAATCGCTGCGCTCCGACCTTGAAGCCCTCAAGGAGGAGGCGAGGCGCAGGTCTCTAGGTGGCATAACCACAGGGCACTTCGTCAAAGGGCTGAAGGAGGAGCTGAGCTGAGGCTCTAAGAGCCGGATGATGGATCGAGGGGCTTCAAGGGCCTGCACCTGCAGATGTCCACTATCAGGCGGAGACAGGGCAGAGCGCTCCAGCCCTGCCGCAGCGCGCCAAGGAACTTCGCGCCTCTGCACCCTGCTCTCAGGGATATGGCCTTCGAGGATCTAATTGCTGCCGCTGACAATTGTGCTGTATTCCTCTTTGCTCAGATGCATCGGCTGGTATTCATAACCGCGCCCATTTAGGTTTGAGACGAAGGCGCGCAGATGGTTTCTAGAACCTCTCATCAGGTTTTCATAGACAAGCCTTATGTCATCCATTTTTGTTTGAGCAATGCGCTTCTGCAAATCGATGATGTCGATTTCCTCGATTTCTGTCCCCACGTCCAATGCATCCTTCAGGGATACAGCCCCCTTGCTGACAAGCTCATCATAGGCCTTCTGAAGGGTGGCATTGTTGAACTTGCCGACCTCTCCTGTGGTTGGATCATTCAAACCGTATCTGGCGATGAGCGATAAGACTGCAGCTTCGTGAGTCCTTTCTGCAGCGCCTATATTATCGAAGATGTTCAGATTCCATTTATCGCCAAGAGTCTGATAGACATCCCCTGCCAGCTTCTCTTCTTCTGCCATGTAGAGCAGACCATCCTTCTCAACTGCGCTTAAAGAGCCCAAAGAGATCTGTCCAATAGTCGAGTTGAGGGCACTCTCATTCACAGTGGATATCCCACCCTCGCCTACGATCAGGAGATCCCCATCGGCTCCCAGGCAAACGCCCACCATGCCTATCATCAATGCGGCCAGCAGCCCTATGCCCAGTATTGATCTAAGAGAATCCATAACCAGTTCACCCCATACATCAAGATCGCCTTTATTCGACCCGCTCTCGCGGCGATATCCTCGGCACAATAATATATGCAGCTCATTACTTAATAAAATATGTGTTTAACTGGCAAGAGGCGTCCCGAGCATCTGATGACACCAGAGGCCCCCTCCCGTCATGACATCCGAGAGATTCTGCACTCCTGGCGGCACGACGACTCAGATTTGCTTTTCGCGGTGATCGATGAGTCTTAGCTCAGGAATCCCTGCCCGAGATGTATTGGCAGTAGCCGAAGGAGATCGACCCGGACCTCGTAGTCTCGCAGGGAAACTCCGGGCACTCGAAGCAGAGCGCCACGCCCTTTTGAAATGCGCAGGTCGCAATGGCGCACATCTTATTATCCCTCGGCCGACAGCCGGTCTCTTTGCTGGGGCAGATGCCCTTTGTCATCCTGGGGCACTTCTCGCAGGCTATGCCGCAGACTCCTATCCTCATGAACTCAACCTCACCAAGCTGAAGACGAGACTCTCAACCAGAAAATCCTTTCGACGGTTGGCCTTCACCGGAGAGCACCACGACTTTCACGACGATGGCTTCTATTGGTACGTCTTGTGTGGCACATATCTCTTCGACTCAAGGGCAAAGTCCGAGTCGGGAACCGGCTGGCCGAGCTTCTGGCTGCCTCAACATCATGATATTGGAAGACCGCAGCCTCTTCATGACCTGGACCTGTGCGCCCGCGGCCACGCACACTGCCCGCCGCCTACAGGAGCTGCTGAAATGACCTCGGCGTCTCTGAAATTCGTGGCAGGATACTGTATAAGGAGCTTTGTCCTGGCGGCCGCAGAGAAGAGTTGAGCCAAGTATCTTTTTGGCACTGTGCATCGCGATAAGAATACTATCAGCAGGGTGTGGATTAGGTTAAAAAATTAGGAGATTTAATGAAGAAAATATGCCAAACAAATCCGAGGATACAGCTGATGAAGATATCGAATCATATTTGACTGAGGATGAGCGCAGACGCCTGGTGGCCAGCCTTCACGATTTTCTGGCATGGATAGGTGTGCAGCCGCCTGATGAAATCGAGATCGACAGAGAAGTCATGAGAAAGGAGATAGAGAAGTTTGATCTGAAAGAAAAGGAGATTCCTCCTGAGATCCATCTGGATAAAGGGATCATAGATCTGCGCAAATTGATATGGAGGCTGGTTAATGCCAAAAAACTCACCGAAAGAGAGGAAAATGAGATCAAAGATCTGATAAATATTCTTAAGACGAGAGAGGATCAGGATGAGGAGACTCTGAAAGGAGCGAAGCTGACACGCCAAGAGGCCAAACAGCTCTATAATGAGACTGAAGCAATTATCAGGTCACTATTGGAGCTAAAAGGGATTCTTGAAAAGAAAAAAGCCAATGAATATGAAAAAGCCGATGTGATTAAAAATAAGGTGGATGAGATCAAGCGATGGAATGATTATGTTGAACAGATCGAGAAATAAAGATAATGGCACACGCCGGCGCAAGAGTCACACAACATAGTCCGCCACCACCCTTCCGTCGCAGACCTTTTCCACGAGCTGCACCACCTTCATGTGATCCGGATGCCGTTGATAGCTTTGAAGGGCCTCCTTGCTCTCGAACTCGGAGCAGAGCACAAGGTCATAGGCAACATTGGTGTTGCTGAAGTTGATGCCCACCTCGAAGAACTTT
This sequence comes from Methanosaeta sp. PtaU1.Bin060, assembly GCA_002067365.1. Lineage (GTDB taxonomy): Archaea > Halobacteriota > Methanosarcinia > Methanotrichales > Methanotrichaceae > Methanothrix. Next base: position 46,758 of record MVRK01000031.1, read on the forward strand.
ATCTCGCCGATCTTCGCAGGCAGAGCCTCCAGCTCCGACTTCATCCTCTGGATGTTCCTAGCCTTGTCCGCGCCCTCTGCAGCCACCCTGAACTTGAACATCACTATGTGCCTGATCATTCCCTCCAGCCTCCTTCCTGATTGTCGCAGGATTTCGGTCACTTCCGGTGTTTATAATGGTTTTCCTTGGAGGATTCAGAGCGCATCGAGGGCATAGCTTTTTGTCCGAGAATGGATGAGGCCAGAAGGAAAAGGCGAATGAGATGAAGTTGGTTTACTCCCTAGGAGGGTCCATTCTGGCAGGGAAGGACCCGCAAAGCCTGCAGATCTACGCAAAAGCTCTGAATGAGCTGGCAGAGACGCACAGGATATTCGTAGTAGTAGGAGGCGGAAGGATCGCCCGCGAGTACATCGAGAAGGCGCGCGCCCTGGGCGCATCCGAGATATTCTGCGACCAGATAGGGATCGGTGCCACAAGGCTCAACGCCCTGCTCCTCGTCGCAGCTCTCGGCGAGGCTGCGCCCCAGGATATTCCCGCCAGCTACTCTGAGGCAGCGCAGTCGCCCTACAGGATTGTGGTCATGGGCGGCCTCGCGCCCGGCCAGACAACAGACGCAGTCTCTGCCCTCTTGGCGGAGCGCGTCGGGGCCGACCGCCTGATCATAGCCACATCAGTCGATGGCATCTACACAGCCGATCCGGAGAAGGACCCGTCTGCCCAGAAGCTGAAGACCATGACACCTCACGCGCTCGTGCGCCTGGCCATGGAGACTGAGATGAAGGCAGGCTCCCGCTCTCCCATCGATCCCCTGGCGGCCAAGATCATCGAGCGCAGCGGCATTCCTACGGCTGTGGTCCTCGGAAGCAAGATAGAAAATCTGAGGCTGGGTGCCCTGGGAGGGCACAGCGGGACTGAGATCAGGCCGGAGTGAGGGACTTGATCAGGTCTCCAGAGGCTACAATGCCCCAGAGTACACCATCCTCGGAGACCACCAGCTGCCCTGCGCCCGTCTTCCCGATCATCTTTATCGCCTCGTAGATCGGCTCCTCCGAGTCGATGGTGAGGAATCCACGGGTCATGATCTCCTTCGCCTCCAAGTTGGTCTTTCCGTCGGCCACTGCCCTGGTGATGTCTGCGAGGTTGATCAACCCCGGCGAGCTGTCGTCCACGAGCGCCTCCTGCACGCCGTTGTGCAAAAGAATGCGCGACGCCTCCTGTAGCGTGACATCCGGCGGGATGCGCACCGCGCGGCGCGCGATCTTCTTTATGGGCACCTTCGGCACAGATATCATCTCTGTGATATGGATGATGAGCCTGCTCATGGTGTCGTCCCTGCCCACCACCGTGCCGCGGATGTAGAGCTTGTTGACAGGCGTCGGCCCCACCTCGATCTCATCCCCGACGTCGAAGTCCCTGATGTTGCCGATGATGCGCACCACGCCGTCGCACATATGAGAATGCATCACCTTGTTGAAGACTATCTCGCTGGCCGTGGCCCCATCGACGAGCACCCCGTTCCTTATCACAGGAACAGTGACCACATCCCCGGTGGCATCGACGTTCAGGGCCTCGTAAGCTGCACCAGTGGCCCTGTAGCCCCCTTTGGGCCCCGGAACTCCTTCCACGAGGTTCAGGGCCTTCAGGGATTGCATCTGGTTTCTGATGGTTCCCGGATTGCGATCTATCAGCTCCGCGATCTCCTCGCCCTTTACAGCTCTGCCTTCCACACGATGAATGTTTATCAGCGCTGTTAATATGTCCCTTTGAACTGGTGTCAATTCCATATTTCGATCAGGCATTGTTCATGATTAATTTCCTATATAGATTTGTTGATCCGAAAGATTTAATGAGTACACGATGGCCAAAACAAAATTTAATATTGCTTGTTTCTTCCTTTTGAAGATTGTTAAAATCGTGTTTCAGCCCAAAACAGCGAAAAAAACTCATTCTTCGCGTCTGCGCATCGGGCAGAGCCTGCTTCCCTTGTGTGGAAAGCGTCCCATGCGCCCCCAGATTCTCCTCACAGGCTCCTGAAGGACGTTCCCGTAGGACTGCGGATAGCATGCGCACGGATAAACCTCGCCTGAAGGCGTGATGTGCATCCAGTTCCTGCCCGCAAAGCATCCAAAGCGCCTGAGGGCCTCAGGAACTGAGAATATCCTGGGAGCCCCTGCGCGCGAGACGAAGGCATTCAGAGCCGAGTGGTCCCTTCCCGTCAGGGCTACGCCCCGCTGCAAAGACCAGCGACCTGTTGGCACGACCTCAAAGAACGTCAGCTCGTGGGCCCCCGTCTTTCTGGCAAGTTCGTGAAACCCCTGCAGACGGGTGATATTTTTGTGTCGCAGGACGGCGTAGATGTCCACCAACAGGCCCGCCGAAAGGGCATTCTCCACAGCCCTCATCGCCTCCCTGAAGACCCCGATCCTCCCGCGCATGGCGTCATGCTCCTCAGGCACTGGGCTGTCCAGGCTCACATTCACAGCGTAGAGGCCCGCCTCCTTCAGCCTTACTGCGAGATCAGCCGTGAACCCTGCGCCAGAGGTGAAGAGGGTGGAGATCGCCCTGTCGCCGACCGCCGCCACCAGCTCCGGCAGCTCGCGGTACAATGTGGGCTCACCCCCGTCGAAGATCACGAGGGTTGTCCCCAGGTCCAAGACCTGGTGGATGAGGTCCTTCACGAGATCCGGTGAGAGGCGCATCTTCTGTCCAGAGTCCGGCAGAGCGCAGTGAACGCACCTGTTGGGGCACTCCTCAGTGATGGAGATCGTCACCTGGTCAGGCGTGCGAAGGCCCATCAGAGCCCTGATGTGGCTCTTCGCCAGGCGGTCGAATGCTATGCTTGGAACAGGAGGAATCCACGTGGAGAGAGATAGAGCGTCTTCCTTCGCCAAGGCCGCAACCTGGCCATCTATCATATCCATGGAGGATCTGATCGCCTGAAGGCGTGCCAGGGGACCGTTGACCTCAACCATCACCCTGCCCTCTTGCACTGAGGCTGTGGCCCTCAGAAGAGGGCTGCTGTAGAGGTGGTAGGAGAAAGCCTTCGGTTCCATCATCACTCCGTCTTTATTCGAGCATCAACTCAGACATTGCGCAATCAGCCTTATTATCCGGCATATTTCATCAATAAACATTCTCAGGCTCGAAGATCTTCTCGCCCACGACTCTGCCATCGATGGTGCGGTAGAAGCAGGATCTGTATCCTGTGTGACACGCCCCCCCGACCTGCTCCACCAGAAGGAGCACTGCATCCTCATCGCAGTCGATGCGCACCTCCCGCACGTGCTGAAAATGCCCGGACACCTCGCCCTTCAGCCACAGCTTCTTCCTTGATCGCGACCAGTAGTGCGCCTTTCCGGTCTCAAGCGTCTTGGCCAACGCCTCATCATTCATGTAGGCCAGCATCAGCACCTCCCCGGTCTTCCAGTCCTGGGCTATGGCAGGGATCAAAGAGTCCTTCATCGCGGAAAGATAGCGGTATATCCTATAAAGGTCTAGCTGAAGGAGATGGAGTGCGTCACCTGCAAGGGCAGGGGGCTCTGCGGCCGTCCGGTCTGCCCGATCCTTCGCCGCCTGGAGGAGATCGCCGCCCTTCCGAAGGTGGGGGAGCGCCTGGAAGGGATCTCGCCCCCGGAGGTCTTCGTGGGAAGGCACGGCTATCCTCTGGTCAGGGCAGGGCCGATGGTTCCAGCCGGCGATGCCCCTCTCAAGCCGGCCCTCGGAATGGACATAGGCGAGATCATCGCGGTGCGCTCGGCCCTGGTGCGCTCCGAGGCGAGGATGACTGTGAAGGAGGCGAATGCGCCCGGCAGGCTCCTGGAGAGCTGCCAGCAGATGGCCATGTCCTCCTCACCAGTGGGCGCAGAGGTCTCTTTCCTGAAGCCGCCCAAGGGAAGGCTTCAGTTCGACGGCGTTCTCTCGCCCTCGGGCCCCACAGGGACATTGAAGGGGATGGAGATCACGACGAATCCCGCCATCCCGCGCAAGGTGGACCAGATCGTGGAGGACAGGGACGCTGACGCCGCGCAATCCGTGGGCGAGCTTTATCTATCGGGTATCGGCACTGAGCACATCTCCAGGCTATTATCCCTCGGCCTCCTGGGAAAGAGAAGGAAGCTTGTGCCGACAAGATGGTCCATCACAGCATCGGACGACATGATCGGTCGCCAGCTTAAGGAGGCGGTGATCGATAAGCCTCTGGTGAGAGATTACTATCTCTACTCCGGAGAGGACCTGGGAAATCACTTCGAGATACTTCTGCTCCCGAGGTCCTTCACTTTCGAGCTGGTGGAGATCTGGATGCCCCGGTCTGTCTGGGCCATAGACGGCTTCATAGGCTCAGATCGGGAGGATATACGGCCAAAGAAAGGGTACAGCCCGCTGGCGGGCGGCTACTATGCAGCCCGTCTGGCTGTTCTTGAGAGTCTGGCAGGCCTGGGCCGCCAGGCTGCAGTACTGGCTGTGAGGGAGATCTCCGAAGCCTACTGGGCACCTCTTGGGGTCTGGGTGGTCAGGGATGTGGCGCGAAAGACGATGCATGCCTTACCCCTGCGCCTTGGCAGCCTGAGCGAGGCCCTGGAGGTGATGAAAGGCAGGATTAAGACTCCAGAGAGCCAGTGGCTCAAAGCCTCCAAGCTCCTGGGAGGGCCGGTGCAAAGGAGCCTGGCGGAGTTCTAGCTATCCATTCCTCACATCCTCTCGAACATCTCTGCGACATCGTTTTTCGTTTATCAACTGTGCATTCGTGCCCCCTGAGATACATTTTCCAAAAAATTTATACATGAAAGGCCGGATAATAGTAATATGATAGCACAGAAGCAGCCATGAAGTGTTTAGGAGTTTGAGGAAAAATGTGGGAAAGAAGATATCCGTCGATCTTCGACATCTTTCAGAGCTTCACCAGGGGCTTTCCCCCGGAGAGAAAGGCGAGATCTGAGGAGGACTGGCTTCGCGAGCCCTTCGAGGAGATGATCAGAAGGTTCGAGGAGTCGATGCCGGCCGAGTACAAGGAGAGGGTCACTGTGGAGAAGACTCCCTCCGGCGTGACGCGAAGGTACGGCCCCTTCGTCTATGGCTTCAGCTACACCGCAGAGCCCGGCAAGGAGCCGGTCTTCAGGGAGTTCGGCAACATCCGGCCATCCATGAGGGGCATAGAGCCGAGCATGGGGCGCGAGCCCCTGGTGGACGTCATGGATGAGAAGGAGAAGTACAAGATCTTCGTCGAGCTTCCGGGCGTGGACAAGGAGAAGATGCAGCTCGATGTGGCCGAGACGAGCGTCGAGGTCAAGACCGAGGACGAGAAGAAGTTCTACAAGCTGATAGAGCTTGAGGCCCCTGTGAACCCCGAGAGCGCCAAGGCATCCTACAAGAACGGCGTCCTGACCCTGGAGATCGACAAGAAGGAGAAGAGAAAGGGAAAGGAGATCAAGATCGAGTGATCCATGCTTGGATCTCACTTGATCTTTTTCTGGAGCTTCTTGAGCTTCTTCTTGGCGTCTTGGCTGCCCAATGCAGCCTGCTTCGCGAGCTCTTCCGCCTTGGCCTTCTTCACCTTGTTCAGCTTCTCCAGCTGTTTCTTACTCGTTGGCATACAGTCACCTCGCTACGGCCTTTGGCTGATTCTACTTAGCTTTTTTTCCAGTGCTTTTGGACTCTTGGTCGATGGCCATTCCAGACCAGATTGTTTCAAGCTCTGCAAATGCCATATAGCCACGCAGCCGCATCTGGCGGCAGATTGCTCTGACCAGGGTGATCGAAAGGGGTTCGAGGAGAGATCTCCATTTTCCCCTTGCCCCTGGACAGATTCACCTGAAGGCTTTCGCAGCGACCCGCCCGTCCTTTATCTCCAGGAATCTGTACTCTTCGCAGGGGCTCTTCTTCCAGGACCCGGTGTTCACCACCCTGCACGCTGCATCGTAGGCTGAGTCGTGGTCGTGGGTATGGCCATAGACCAGAACCTCGTCCCTCTCTGCCCCAATGTACAGCGTCCTCGCCCTGGATGCCGCGAGCCGATCGATAGAGGACTTCGCCTTGTGAGCCCCCTCAAGCCTCTCCTCAGGGCTCTTCATCATGGATTTGAGGGACGCTGAGATGTCCACAGGCAGCCTCACAAGCCCTCCAAGCAGCGATTTGGAGGTCTGAAATGCATCCCAGAGCCTGCTTGCGGCGTTTCCAGTATCATCGCCGTAAAGGCACAGGTTCTCGCTGAAGCTCTCATATGAGGTCAATGATTTGTAGAATGGGTTCGCGAGCACCTCCAGCTGATAGCCGTGAATGAAGAAGAACTTGGATCCGCCGTCCTGGAGCGATAAGGACCGGGAGACCTCTACAAAGGGAAATTTGGGAGTCTGCCGCTCATAGAGCCTCAGCATGAAGAAGTCGTGATTGCCCGCGACGTAATGGACGTTTACACTGTTATTGAAACTCGTCAGCATGCTGAAGATCTCGGCCGTCTCCGTCAGCGCCTTTGCAAAATCGCGCCTCCAGAAGTCCACGATGTCCCCCAGCAGGACGAGATGGCCCCCGTCCCTGAGCTGGTCGCAAGCGATATGTTTCAGGAAATCTTCAAACGCCTGGTCGTCTCTCTTGACATCGGGATCGTCTGGATGCTGCGCAAGATGCACATCGGATACCACTATGATCATTATTATCCTCGACAGATGTCATATTTGTCCAATGATTTAAGCATATTCCATGCCGTTTGATATCGTTGACCTCTCCGCAACTTGGCTCAAATTTTAAATACAACTTCATCAATCCTTTGGTCTGAGAGTGCAGCTGAGAGATTCTCAGCTTCGATCTTCATCCTTGGTGGAGGTGCTCGCCTGTGATCCAGTGGCTGCGAGCCATTGGCCAAAACATTTTTGCTCATATCGGGTCGGGCGAGCTGCACTGTTCGAGCCGGAGGCCCACGAGCGGCGGAAAAGCCCTTTGGAGGCCACAGTATGATGAGATGGGGTGGAATTGCGAATGGATGCAACTGTTGGAGCAGACGCCGAGCTGAGGCTCGGAAGAAACGGATTTCAGGATAAGCAAGGCAGGCGGGTCTTTTTCAGGGGCATAAACATAGCGAGCAACGCCAAGTTCCCGCCCTTCATACCCTTCGAGGACCCGAAGTGGTGGGACATGCTCGCCCGGTGGGGCTTCAACATGGCTCGCCTGACATTGATGTGGGAGGCGATCGAGCCCCGCCCCGGCCAGTACGATCAGGTCTATCTGGAGAAGATCGTCCGGCTCGTGGACGGGGCATCCAAGAGGGGCATCTACATCCTGCTCGACATGCACCAGGACCTATACAGCCGCTGGGTGGGCGGCGACGGGGCTCCCGACTGGGCATTTCCTCCAGATGTCGATCCTCGCAACAACAGCGGCATTGAGGGATTCGAGGGCGGCATGTGGGGGATGGCCTACTCCCAGTCAGATGATATCAAGCGATGCTTCACCCATTTCTTCCAATCCCAAGAGCTTCGAGAGCACTACAAGAAGGCCTGGCAGCAGGTGGCCAGGAAGGTCATGGGCAATCCATACATCCTAGGCTACGATATCATGAATGAGCCATCCAATGGAGATATATTGAACATCACTGGCGAGTTCGAGAACTACTACCTCAAACCCTTCTATGAGGAGGTGATCCTGGCCATCAGGAAGATCCAACCGGATGCAGTGGGATTCGTGGAGCCGAATATGTATGATACATACTTCTCGAACCTCACTCACTTCAACATCGACGGCCTGGTCTATGCCCCGCACCTCTACAATGCCCTTTCAGTCACATTCAGGTTCAATATGCCCATGGAGGATATGGTGCTGGGAGAGCTCCTTGAGCGTCTCAAGGATAAGGCAGAAGAGCTTAGGCTGCCCATATTCATAGGCGAGTTCGGGGATACATGGAAGAAACCAGACAGAAACGGCCCCGTGGATGATGTTCATTGCGTTTTGGAGGAGGGCTTCACCAACTGCGCCTACTGGGACTACAGCGTCAAGGACGTGGATGCCTGGAACGAGGAGGACTTCTCGATCATCGACCAGAACGGCAAGCCAAGAGGCCTGGAGGTGAATGTGCGCCCTTATGTCCGGCGGCTCAACGGAGCGCCCATCCGGCAGTCCTTCAGCAGCTACGAGAAGATATACACTGCAGAGTTCTCTGGAGGTCCTGGCAAGGCCCCCACTGTCATCTACATGCCAGCATCCATTCATTATCCCGAAGGCTTTGATGTGGAGGTCTCCGACGGAAGGGATGAATACCACAAGGATCTGAACGAGCTGTGGTACTTCCCGGAGAACGAGGGAGACCACTGGATAGAGATCAGACCAAAGGGTAGCAGCGAGCCGATTCCTGTTGCCTAACCCGTTGACAGCCAGACAGCGATTGATTTGCACTGCGACATCGGCAGTTTCATTTCGAAGCAGGAAGATCTCCTGGTTTGTTCGACCCCGAAAGGAGATCATCGATGAAGACGGGCGTTGTCAGCCTGCCCCTGCACGGCGGCTCTGCCCCGCCGTGGCTCTTCAAGCGCATGGTGAGGATGGCAGGAGAGGTGGCCGATGCGCTGGTTTACGAGCACGGCGAAGAGGAGTTCCTGAGGAGAATCGCTGATCCATACTGGTTCCAGGCCTTGGCCTGCGTCCTCGGATTCGATTGGCACTCTTCGGGCACCACCACAGTTACCACAGGCGCTCTCAAGATCGCCCTCTCCCCGGAAAGGCATGGCATTGCAGTGGCCGGAGGCAAGGGCAAGACATCGGGAAAGGCCCCGTCTGATATCGAGCGGCAGGGAGACGCCTTCTCCCTATCAAGCGCCAAGGTTCACGAGCTGACGAGGGCTAGCAGGATGTCAGCCAAGGTGGACAGCGCCCTGGTTCAGGATGGATATCAACTATACCACCATGCCTTCTTCTTCACAAGATCTGGTGAGTGGGCGGTTGTGCAGCAGGGCATGAACGACTCCTTAGCCCGCCGCTACCACTGGCTCTCCGACGGCGTCCAGAGCTATGTCGAGGAGCCTCACAGCGCCATCTGCGCCGAGAGAAGGGAGAGATCGGTGCTCGATCTGACTGCCGCAGAGAGCCGGGAGAACCGAGCTGCCACCCTGGACCTGATAAGGGACGGACCATCGCACATTCAGAGCGCTCAGCGCAGCCTTCTGGACTTCGTGCGAGAGGGAGAGAAACCGTTTCCTTTACCCGGATTCTCCATGCCGGGGCGGCACAAGCTCGTGGCCAGCCTAGACATCGACGACCTCGGGCGAGCGGCCCTCCAGGCGGCCTACGAGCTGCAGCCCGAAAGCTACGAGGATCTTGTGGCCCTGAAGGGCATGGGCCCGAAGAGGATAAGGGCGCTGGCCCTCATCTCGGAGCTGATCTACGGGACCAGACCCAGCTGGCGAGACCCGGCGAAGTTCAGCTTTGCCCATGGAGGAAAGGACGGCACGCCCTTCCCGGTCGATCGAGAGACATATGATCACTCGATAAGGACTCTGAGAGAGGCTCTGGAGGGCGCAAAGATGGAGAAAAAAGAGAGATATGAGGCCATCCGAAGGCTGGCAAGATATACAGGATCTGAGAATAGCATTTAGCTCAGCTATCGCAGATCATCTATCATCCTCATCTCTTTTCTCCATTAGCAGGGCAGTTCAGGAGAGGGTCCGGGTCGCTGCCCACGGGATGAACCGGGTCGAAGTACTCTGCCTCATTCCCCTCTTGGCAGCTGCAGTTCACTCTCGCCGGACCAGCAAGGCTGCCCAGATCAGAGAACGGAGCACAGCCTCCAAGCCAAGTCCTCTGGATGACGGACGAGTTCCAGGCATTCACTCTGATGGAGCCATGCTCGCCTTCGGCTCTCGCCCTGTTGATGATGTCGCCAGGGCATCCACTCACATCCAGGCAAACCTCCACCTCCACAGATTCGCCTATCGGAAGATCCTCGAAAGTCCAGGCGGCGCTGTCCGGGAGTAGAAGAGATGCCCTGAGGGTCGAGTTCAGATAAATTGATCCTCGCGGAAAGAACTCCTTCAAGGTGAGAGGACCCAGGGAGACATTGCCGTCGTTGGTAAGTGTGAGGAGGTAGGCTGCCACAACGCTATCTTGCCCGCTGCTGCTGAGCCGTCCCACCTTCAAAAGGGTGAGGTGCGGCCTATCGTACTTCGATATACCCGCAAGGACTATCCTGCGCTTCACTCTGTAGCTTCCGAGAAGGCCATCATCGATTTCCAACTGCTTCGATCCGCTCTCATTGCTGATCGCCCTGAACTCTGCCCTGCCCAGAAAAGTGGCATTGCTCTCCAGCTCCCTTGTGCCTCTTGCGATCGCCCTCTTTTTCAGATTCGCTGCATTGAGGTACATTTCGCCAAGGAATCTGCCCTTGGAAGAGGACCACATCCCCTCCATCCAAGAAGGGGTTATGTTCAGGATGGTGCGGGGGGTCAGGCGGCAGCTGTAGCCCTGCCTGATGACATCGATATCCTTAGCCATCAGATTCGTCGATGTTCGAATCTCCTCCACGATGCTATAATTCCCTGCCCCTGATTCGTAGCTTCTCTGGCTCTGGCGGCCCCCAATCCTGTGGTCAGAGGCCACATATCCCTCGCCGGAGACGGATCTGTCGGAGATCACATTCCGTCCGCCCTCGGAGAAACCCTCCTGGATCTCGAAGTCGCCCGCATACACTTCCTCGGAGCAAAAGAGATCCTTCCGCTGCCCCTTCTGGTCCAACGCATTCTTTGATGCCCAAAGGCGAGCCAGCCCTTGAGAGCTGGCCACTGTATAAAGCTCTGACCCGTTCTCGTCCAGATCGATCTTGCAGCTGCATTTCAGATCTTGCGAGTGCGTGTAGGACTCCTTCAAGGATGCCAGTGTGATGCCGTTCCTGGCAGCAGCAGAGATGGACCAGCGGGAAGAAAATTCCTGGCGAGCGCTCCCGGGAAGCTGAAAGGCCGTGGGGTGGTGATGCAATCCGATGCTTCTCCCCAGCCTTATGGATTTGTTGCAGGAGAGGAAGCTCAGATCCTCCTGATCCTCGTAGGAACCGCTTCCATGCTCCCGGATATGAAGAGAAGTGCCCTCTTCGCCCAGCACATTCACCCTCGCCTCGGCCGAGATTCGTGTTTGGTCCGAGACCACATAGGCCCTGTTGATGATGGCGTATGGCCTCAACTCTGTGGTATAGTCCCGGTATGCTCTCATGAAGCCGTCTCCCTTGATACACTGATGGCTCTCGAATTTCACTTCATCCAGGGGAACCCGGACGACCAGAGTGATCTCGGCACACTCGCCGGGGTTCAGCGTCCCGATCATCCAGGCTCCTTCGCCCTCTGGATGCGGCGAGGCCGAGATGAACTCCACAGAGGAGTCAAAGACGTCCATCACTGAGACGTTGGTCGCAGGCTGGCCTCCAGGGTTGCAGACTCTTATGACATAGGTTATCTCCTCGCCCCTTCGAGCAGCCTTCTGAAGCGCAGTCTTTTCGACCTCAAGCCTTGTCCCATTAAGGACGTCTGTGCTGATAGCCGACCACACGGGTCCGATCTCATCGCTCTGAATGGAAAACCTGTTCATCAACCTCGTTCCATTCTCGAGCAGGTCGCTGACCTTCACCTTGATCGATATTCTGTGAGGCCCGTCAGGCGCAAGCCGTGGGATTTGCCATGTCTCATGCCCCTCGCTTGGAGAAGGCTCCGCCGAGAGAAAGGAGACATTTGGGTCCAGATTGTCTATGATGGTCACGTTGTTTGCAGCCTCGCGGCCCTCGTTCTCGTAGGTTATGGTATAAGAGAGAATCTCACCTACGCAAGCTGGCTCAGGGTCTGCAGTCTTCTTCACAGAGAGGCGCATGGCGTTGAGGGTGACAGAAGCCCTCCTCAGGTAGTCATTCACACCACCGGAACCACTTCGCTCATAGTGATTCACTCCAGCCTGGCTCGTCCAGGTGAGGCTCGCGCTGTTGACGATCCTGTCTCCGGGCTGTGCTGCGACTGTGGCATTGTACATAATAATAGCAGGATGGCTGCTGTTCCAGCTCTGATCCAAGACCCCCAGGTTCCAGCTCAGGTGAAGTGGATCAAAGACGGTATCAGGTCCTTGCAGCACTTTTCCTGATCCTGAGGAGTAGTTCATGCCAGGAGGCAGCAGGTCTCTCAGATCCACATCGAAGGCCGTGGCGTGGCTCTGAGAGGAGTGAAAGAGGGCCAGGGTGTAGGAGACTGTCCCTGAAGCATCTGCAGCCGCGCTGCTGGTGCTCTTCTCAAGGACAAGATCGGGCTCAAATAGGGTCACATCGCCTGCTTCGTCCCAGTCCGTCTCAAGACCCCCATTCCAGCTCATTGTGGCCCTCTCACGAGGAAGGACGAGTCCATCCTGATTCTCCGGGTCATTGGCGACGAGGGCATCGTAGTCGATTTTGATCGACTCAGAGGCTTTCACATCCCCGAAGAACCAGCAGATCTGCATCGACCCATCCTGTTTCAAGGCGGATATCTCCCTCAAGAGGGCGGGCCCCAGCACAGTGAGGCTGCCGCGATGGTAGACCAAGCCCTTTGGAAGAGAGTCATTGATCCACAGATCCTCAGAGGCATTTACGATCTCTGCGCAGATCTCGTAGTGGACGAGATCGCCGATGGATTGGCTGCGAGGATGGTCAGGCTCCTTTCTGAGGGCAGTCCTGATGCCCAGCCGGGAGACGACTGAGATATTCTGGCAGGGGCCATAGCCCCAGCGGACATTGACGAGGCTGTAGAGATCCTCAGAGGAGACCGCCCTTGCTCTGAGCCTCACCGCCTTGTGCTCCCCGGGCTCCAGCGTTGCATAGCACCAGCTCATGCCCATCCCAGGCGAATCGATCTCGACCATCCGAAGGCCGCTTCCAAGAGTCGCATTTGCCTCGACACGGCAGGCTGTCCCTTTTCCAGTGTTCTCCAGGAGAACTGTCCATGCGACCTCATCGCCCTTTGCGACATCGAACTTGTCCGGAAGGAGGGAGATGCTCAAGTTTGCTTTTTTGATGGCAATCGCAGGAGTATGGGCGGCGGATGAGGCAGCTTCTGTGGCGACCTCGGCCTGCAGCACCTGACCGCCTAGAGCATCGCAGCCTGCTATAAGAGGGAACTCCAGATCCAGGATCTCATGGGCATAGAGCACGGGTGAGCCGCCGCCGTTGGGCCCTTCCCTGGAGGCCTTCTGAAATCTCCAGTCCATGTCGGATCCAAGGTCTCTGCCGTCGGGGTAGCGCGCAAAGCATAGATCATCATCTTTTTCGTCCTCGGCCTCAATCGTCCTGTCGATCTCGTCTCCAGCATCATCGCGAAGGGCTATGCTCATCGCACGGGAATTAACAAGAGAGCCATTGGTCCAGTTCAGGACGTGATATCCGCCTGCCGAGATGGTAGTACCGGCAGGAATCCGGACTGTCTTTCCGTAATAGCTGTCTGTAAGCCACCATCTGCCGATATCGACTGCATGAGATGATGGGTTGTAGAGCTCGACCCACTCATTCCCTTTATCCTGGCCAGGGGGATTCTGGTCTACTTCATTTATGACTACGTGGCGGCATGATCGCACTGCTGGACCGAGGTCCCAGAAGAGAGACCGCCCTTTGGCAGACGGCTCAGAAGGGGATCTCAAGCCGCCCAGGATCACCTGAGCTCCCCCTGAATATTGGAATCCTTCGGGAGGCTGGACTGTTGCGAAGACAGCCTCGATGTCGGCATCGTCTGATAGCCTCAGCCCATAGCCGGCCGGGATGCAGACATCGACCTCACAAGGAGCTGATAGGTTCATCTGAACGCCAGCGGTGGCAAGGTCTGCTGAGAGTAGGATGAAAAGGAGGGCGACGGGGATGCGAGGGATAAAATGAAGCAGAACAGGCTCGATTGGGACACCCGAGCCACAGCGACCCCCGGCCACAGGCAGCATGATTGACACGATCGAACCTCTAGGTGCCCACTGATCAGTATGTTAAGTACGTATAGAAAATATGGACGTATATTATTTAGCTTTTCCGCCGTCTTCAAGGATCGCATATCAAGCAGACAGGTGGAGAGCTGGTCTTCTGATCTCAATGTATCAGCGGCACAAAACATTTCATATCCAGGACTATGCATTCGAGTTTAGATGGGTGACGAAATAATTTCGGGACTCTACAAACCTGTACGAGCGCGAAATAATTTCAGGACTACACATTTCTTTATCCTGAACGAAAGCTTTTTTATTCCTAACTTCATTCATAGCTGTGAATGACAGAGGCAACCAATGAAGTCGAGAAGAAGAGCTCGCTGAAGGACAAGCTCGACCTGAAGAAAAAGCTGGACCTTGATGAGATGGTCGGCGATGTGGGCATCTCCATGCCCTCCACAAGCATCGAGGAGTACATCAGGGTTCTGAAGCTGGCAAGGAAGCCGAGCCGAGAGGAGTTCAACATGATCGCCAAGGTCTCTATGGCCGGAATTGGCATCGTCGGCACTATAGGCTTCGTCATCTACGCATTGCTCACAGAGCTGCCCAAAGCCCTCTAAAAAAAGCGCCAGAAAGGGCTTGGATTTTATCGGAGAGCTGGGCTCGCCGAGATATTTTTAGCTCTTTTCAGATGCATCCTCTCCAGCCCTGGCCCTTTCGAGAGCACGGAGCGTTGCTCCGAACTCCGACTCCACCAGATGTGTCACGCCCATGGTCTTGGGGTGCAGATCCAGCTCCACCATCACATGCTGATGCCCCATATCTCGAAGCGGCCTCACCTGACGAGGGCCGTTGGTGATGGAGAAGATCTCCATGCCCTGCAGTGCCTGAGCGGGCAGAGCATGCGGGACCCCGGAGATCACGACGAAATCGTATTTTTCCCGTGCCGAGACGAATTTTGAGACTGCCTCACCAGCCACAGGATACTCGTCCAGGCCGCCGATAAGCTCAAACTCCACGCCCCTCTCCCTCAGCTCGCGGGCGATGTTGCTGGCATCCCTTCTCACCTTTGGAAGGCCCACATGATCATCGAGATTCGCCAGGGTATCCACCTTTCCGGATGAGGCTTCGGCCACAGCTGCTGTTATGTCCGCGAACATGTAGGCAGTCTCCTTCTTGGCGTTGAGGATGTTCAGGCCCCTTTTTCCTTCTCTGATAAGATCAAGCAGCCTGGAGGCAGCCTCGAACTTCACATCACCGTGCTCGGGAGCCAGATACTCGCTGCTGGCTGCTCCGTGCAGCCTCTCGACCTCCGTCGCCTTCTCAAGAAGGGTCTTCTGCCTCTCGAACTCTGCCTCATCGATGATCCCCTGGTCCCTGGCCGACTCGAGGGTGATTATCACACCCCTGGTGTTGTCCCTGTAGCCTGCATGCACCTCCACCTCCAGCACAGGGATATCGAGGTCTGCCTCCAGGACTGCCTGGTGCAGGTCCTCGCCGATGATCATGCTGCTGCATGTTCCTGAGACGGCCATGAGCTTCGGGTTGAACATCTCCCTGGCCTTCTTGAGAAGCTTGACGAGAGGCCGCTGGCCTCCGAAGACGAAGCCGGCCTCGTCGAGGGCCGTGGTCAGCACCCTCACGCCATCCTCCTCCAGGAGCCTGGCGTGCTTGAAGCAGCATCCACTCGGGCCGTGGAGGATCACGACCTCGGCACCGAGGTCGCGCAGAGTATAAAGCGCCGCCACAATCGAGCTAGGCCTGGGATGAATCACCTGTAAGTTCTGAGCATCGCTTGCCATTTTTATCACCTGAAACATTTCACACACAAAAGTCGCATTTTTTGGCCGCCTGCCTTGACCTGCTCGATACCGTCTTCCAGGTTTCGAGCCGTCCCCGCCCCAAGGCCGGCCGCAAAGGGGGCGAGCCTCTCGCCCACCAGGACCAGGAGATCTATCTCTTCCCTGCGCTCCAGCAGCAGGGCCACAAGCTCAGGGACATTCATGCCCTCGCAGACGGTCTCCGCCTCCTCGCCCACCACCAAGGCGAGGCCGCCCCTGGCTGCAGCAGCCCCCGCAGCCCTATCCAGGGCCAGGTTTACATCCCTCACCTTAAGGCCCGAGTTGGAGCTGTCGAGGATGGTGAGATCGCCCTGGCGAGTGACCTTCATCCGTCCGCTGAAGCCGTCGAAGCCGTCCAGGGCTGAGGCGATCTGCCCTTTGCCCAATCCCGCTGCCAGTGCAGCGGCTGCGGCCCCCGCGATGGCAGTCTTGTACCCCTGGAAGTCCAGGTCCTCTCCCAGATCCAGCGCTACTGAATCCCCGCCGAAGAGCAGCCTGTGCTCCTCGGCCTGGACGAGGCCCCTCGCGCCGAAGGAGATGTCCGCCGAGAGCCCCGAGTCTGTGTTGGCTATGAGCCTCAAGTTCTCCTTGGCGAGGGAGACCATCTGCAGCTTGGCTGTGCTCGCCCATTTCGTTCCTGCTGCGATGCGGTAGTCTCCGGAGAAGCTTGTCAGTATGCCGCAGTCAGCAATGCCTGTGCCCCCAAGGGATACCTCGGTGACGAGGGCCTCTGCCTCCTGCGCATCGGCTGCCTCAACAGCGGGGATCACATTTGCCGGCGCAATCGAGAGGCCCGTCTGAAGGACGCGGGGTTCCCCGTTCTGCCATATCTCTATGCCCCTGGTGGTATGGGAGACGACCCTTTTCCGACCCGAGAGCATCTTTGAGAGCAGCAGAGCTGTGGAGGTCTTGCTGTGTGTCCCTGTCACCTCGAAGACGGTGATCTTCGGGTTCAGACTCGGCCCGACCACCTCCCCCACAGCCTGATGATGGGTGATGACCCTCTTTTTGAGCCGCCTCGCCCGATCTAGTGCAGGGTTGCCGGGCGAGAGGTGAACAGGGGCCACCACCAGCTCAAAGTCGGCCACGCTAGGTGAATGGTGGTAAACCTCAAGGGCCTCAGCCTCGATGCCCATTTCCGCCATCCTCCGGGCTATCGTGCGGGCTCCGTGGATGGTATCCAGTATTGCTACCTTAGAGCTTCCTCTGCCCGCCTGCTTGCAAGTGCTGCGATGCATTCGTCAACGCCCAGGGGCTCGGCGCAGATGATCTCCACATCCTGGCCGTCCATCTTCATCACGCCTTTTCGCTTCTGTAAATCCACCCCAAGCTCTCGCGGAATATCCTCGCGGGTGTGGACCCCGTGGGCGAGGAAGAGAGGCAGGGCGACGATCCTCTTCACCCTGGTGCCCTCGAAGCTCCTCAGCCCCGCGGGTATATCTGGCTGGTTCATGTTGAGATAAGCAGTCCTTACAGGTCCAGAGTGGCTCTTGCTTATCATCTTGGCGAGCGATTCCACAAGCTCTTGGTTGTAGGGCAGGCTTGATCCATGCCCGAGCACAAGTATGCCAACGTCATTCATCGGTAACACCAGTATTACTATTCTCAAATACCGTGTTAAGGCAATGAGATCCATAAGTACTAAATCCTTTCGAGAGGGCATAATCGAAAAGCATAACTATCTGTAATGATAATTGAAGAAAGAGAAGGACATGGACATCGTTCAAACCTTTATAGGGATCATTGTGACCTCCTTCATCATCGAACGCCTTTTTGAGATCATCAGCTCCTCGATGGATTGGCTTTGCTGCCGGGAAAAGCCAGCGATGGGAGAGGATGACTGGATGAAGAAACATTTTCCAGCTATCAAAACTGATGAGACAAAGAAGCTCGAAACATTTAAAAGACTGATCTTCACATTCGTTGGCATCATCATCAGCCTTATTCTGATCATGGAATTGGGCGTTGAGAATGTGGGGCTCTTACACAGTGCCGGGCTTGTCAAGCCCGGGCCTCAGCCTTGGGGAGGCTACAACTTCTGGGATTACCTTCTGACAACGATAGCGATCATGGGCGGGACAGGGCCCATTCATAGCCTCTTCGATAAGCTCCAGAAATAGATCGTCTAGGCGACTTTGGCGAACTATCTCCCCGCGAAAAGCTTCTCGAAGACGGACGCGATCTCCTGGGGAGTCTCTATCACGAAGACGTCATCCATGGCCCGCAGACTCTGAACGTGCTGTGCATCCCCCTTTCTGATGCGCAGCTTCATCTCGCTCCCATCGGGAAGCAGTGTGGATATGATTCCAGGCTTGTAGTCGCAGGGCATGATGTAAGTTGGGACAAAGGCCTTCTGGGCCATGATGGCCGCATTGGAGAGAAGGGAGTCGGCCAGTCCGAGGGCGATCTTGGCAACTGTGTTCGACGTCGTGGGCGCGAGGAGCAGAAACTCGTAGCGCTTCACCTGCAGCTGTCCAGCGAGGAAGGGCGAGTTGGCGTTGATCTCGACCCAGACCTTGTCGAAGTGCTTCTCCAGGGTGTTGAAGAGCTTGTAGTACTTGATGACCTGCTCCCCGGCCTTGGAGACGAAGACGCGCACGTCCACAATCTCATCGTACTGCTTCTGCAGCTCTATCATGGCCTCGACAGTCTCCACAATGCGATCGCCGCTGCCCGTGATCCCCCAGGCGATCTTCCTCTTTGCTCCTTCCCGCGCCATGGCCAAACCTCGCCCTCAGAGAGTAGTTATCTTTCCCTTGACTTATTATCTTTCCTTGATTTCATCCCCTGCGTCGGACCCTTCCAGCCACGCGAGGGTCTCGGCGAACCTTCGCACAGTCTTTCGAAGGCTCCTTCGGCCTTCCTCGTCCTTCTTCGCGTCCTCCAGGGTGTCGCGAGACCAGAAGGTCGCCCCCAGGTTGGCCCCGAAGAATCCGCCGCTCACGGGGATCATCCCATTGAGGATGTAGAATGTGTGGATCTGCTGCAGCGCCAGCTCTTGGCCGCCCATGCGGTCGCCGCCCACGGCGATGGCCATCCCCGGTTTGCGGCGCAGGGCCTTGGGATCTGCCGCGAGGGTCGCCCTCGTTCTGTCGATCACAATCTTCGTCTGGGCGGAGAGGCCGCCGTTGTAAACTGGCGTGGCGATCACATATCCCTGGGCCTCGCGGAGGAGAGGGTAGAGCTGATACATGTCGTCCCTGACGACGCACTCAGCATTCTTGAGGCAGTAGTCGCAGTGCCTGCAGGGGCTGATGTTCTTTGCGCGAACTGTGAAGAGCCGGGTTTGAAAGCCCCTCTCTTCGAGCATCTTCAGCGCCTCGCCCAGAATGTGCTCAGTGGCCATCTTCCTTGGGCTGCCAGAGATCCCGAGTATCATGATAATAAATAGGCCTCACGGCTATTTCAGATTTGCCAAAAATAATGGGAGATCACAGGCCTTCGCGCTCCTTCACGCGCTGGCGTATCATCTCCTCCACCTCAGCAGGCGTTGTCCCGAAGACCTCGCGCAGGATCTCCTTGGCGGTCTGCAGCTCCAGGGCTTTCAGATCGACCCTGCAGCGCAAAAAGACGCGCTGCTCAGCCTTTGGACCCATCTGCACAGACCTCAAGAGACGCTCCAGTACTCCCGCCATGGTAGCAAATTAGTACATGTAAGAATAAATACTTTCCTTGTGAAAATGATATCTATAAATCATTTATTTATTGAAGAAAAGTATGTGTAACATAGAAATGATCTGCTAATAATGGCCAGATAATAAGGCATCAAATAAATGACATGGATTGCAGGCCCCCAGAAGACTGCTAAATGCTCGCGAAGACAATCATCAACCGCCGCAACTGCAATAATGAACGAAAGCGATGCGAGGAGAAGGAGGACCGAAAGGAGAAGAGGCTTGAGGGCGATTATCGGCGGCGCGCCGCGCAATTGCGCATTTCAAGATGCAACGCCTGCAGGAGAGCGATCGTCATTGGATGCACAGCAGGAGGAGCCACAGACTGCCTCATCAAACCAATGAACCATCGAGGACCTGCTGGGAACATGGAATCAGGAGATGCCGCTCTGCCAGGGATCATTGCGGGGACGAAGGAGAACTAGAGAGCCTCTGAGGATCTCAGAGCGCACTCCTCCAATGCATCTAAAGCCTTTGAGAGATCGGAGTAGCTCAGGATGATCCTGCCAGCTGCAGTCTCCTCGCATGACAGCATTTTGCATAGCTTTATGTCGTAGGCCCCAATGTCGATGGCCCTCTTCCTCAGATAATCGTGTCCCCAGGGCCCTGCTATCAGCCATTTATCCAGTGGATCAGAGGAGACGCAGTATTGCTGCAGCATGCTCTTGTCGGGCTCGGGCGAGCCGTCGAAGACCCTCTTCAGGGCGAGGGTTTTCTTCTGCTCATCTGATTTGTTGGCGCTCCTCGGTCGCTTTACCACGCTGTCCAGCGCCTCCATCAGGGCGGCGTCCAGGTTGATGCGGGCGAAGCGCAGAGAGTTTTTCGCGGACGCCCTGAAGCTCTCGGCCTGCAAGGCTGGCCCGCCAGGGTCTGCGGCTCCCTCCTTCGCGAGAGAGGATGACGCAGCGTGCAGGGCATCCCAGCTCTTGCCGATGGACTCGACGTAGACTGCTATCTTGTAGAGCCTCTCCGATGGCCAGCCATCTTTCAGCTGCCCGATCTGGTTTCGTACCGCCTCGATCGATCGGCGCAGATCCTCATCGCTCATGAAGTCCAGCTCGCTTTGAGAAACACAGTTCCAAAATTCACTATCATATCAGCCTGGCAGGTATCCTCTGCCCCGCCAGGAGGGCGCTTGGGTCCTCAGCCCGTCGCGTTAACTCTGCCTCGCCTCCGAAGACAAGGACCTCAGCGGGCCTTGGCTGGCCGTTGTACTGCGATGCCATCGAGAAGCCATAGGCCCCTGCATCCAGGAAGGCCAGGACGTCTCCGCGCTCCAGTTTTGGAAGCAGTCTCTCCTTCGCCAGAACATCCCCGGTCTCGCAGATCGGTCCGACGACTGTATATGTCTCCTCCGCCGGAGAGCCCGCCCTGTTGGCGACGAGCACATGGTGGTAAGAATCGTAGAGCATCGGCCTTGCGAGAACATTGAAGCCCGCATCGCATGCGGCGAAGTTCACGTGCGCCCTCTTGACGACGTTGACCCTCGTCAGCATGACAGTCGTATCCGCAACAATGCTCCGCCCTGGCTCAAGGATCAGCTTCGGCGCTATCCCCAGCTCGTAGCACCTCTCCTTGAAGACTGGCAGGACGCCGGCCGCGAGGTCCGCAGGTGTAGGTGCAGGCGCGTCTGGATTGTACTGAATTCCCAGGCCGCCCCCGATATCGATGATGCCGATCTCGCAGCCAGCGGCCACGACGGCTCCGGCGATATCCATCATCTTCTTCATCGCCTCGACGAAGGGCGAGACATCCAGTATCTGGGAGCCGATGTGGCAGTGCAGTCCGAGAGGCTTTATCCCGGCGAGGCCGACAGCCCTCTGGTAGGTCCCGGCCACCTGCTCAGCAGGGATCCCGAACTTGGAGGTTCGCAGGCCGGTGGCGATCTTTGGGTGCGTCTTCGGCGAGACATCGGGGTTTACCCGGAAGAGGATCTCGGCCTCCCTTCCCAGATCCCGGGCGGTCTTCGAAAGGTATTCCAGCTCCTCGCGGGAGTCGACGGACATCCGCACGCCCGCCTGCAGGGCCATCCTGTGGTCTGCCTCGCTCTTGGAGTTGCCGTTGTACAGGATCCGCTCCTTCGGCACTCCTGCAAGCCTGGCGACATAAAGCTCGCCCAGCGAGAATACATCAGCGCCCATGCCCTCCTGGGCGGCGATGCGCAGTACTGTCAGGTTTCCGTTGGCCTTGACAGCGAAGTACTTGTCAGCATCTGGAAAGGCCCCGTGGTAAGCGCTGATGTTCGCCCTCAGCCGCGCCTCGCTGGTCGCGTAGAGGGGCGTTCCGAACTTCTCCGCCAGGCCGATCAAGTCCACGTCTTCGAGGAAAAGATGACCTTTGCGGGCTGTGAGGTGTGACTTGGGACCGAACATGGTTTATGGATACCTTATGATTTACTAAATCTTTTCTATCGATATCGACCACATTGTTTTTACATATCCGCTTCTAAAATAGGCTATAGAAGATAATATGAAGAAAGAAGAACAATAAAAAAACTAACTCACATTATAATAGTATTCTTCTTCGCAAAGCTCTACGAAATTGGTTTCTTCTTTTAATCGAGCATATGATAAAGAGCTTTCTTCAATGGGGGCATACATCCCTTCTTTAGTATACCTTAAAAATCGCAACAATATGCCCAGATCCTCCTTCCCGCCATGTGCCATACGTTTCACCCTGTACTATGGTTTCATCTATCACTTTATAATTTTTTTGCTTACTTTAGATTCGATATCCTTTTCGATCCCGCTTAGGTCTATTTCAAATCCGCAATCACATATTAATTTGTTGTCCTTGGGGAAGGGTTTTATTCCTTTTATTTTATAATCATCATCTATTTTCGGTTCGTTGATAAGTTTTGCGTAGATTTTATATGTTTTTTTACATTTTTGGCATTGAATATCAATTTCAATTACATTTACATCCTTATTGGAAATTGGCCGCGGTACGCCTGCACTAACTGCTTGTTTAAAAAGTTTATCTTTCTCTGTCGCAACAATTTTATAATTTGTGCTGCATGAAAAGATTAACCTTAAAACTGTTTGAATTCTATAAATTATTTCGGATAACTCTCGATCGTCATCCAATCTTTTTATTTTTAATCCTATGCTTTCTAAATCGTCGATCTTAAGCGAGCGACCGTGACTTCTCCATCTCTTATGATTTGTCAATTCTTTCGCTATTTCGGTCGCTCTTTCTTTTTTCATCTCATCTGTGACGGAAATTTTTCTAGTTTCTGTCGTGCACCAATCTTTGAACTTATACCTCGCGATCCATTCTTTAACTATATCTTTTGCGAATTCGAGTGAGTTATAAACACCTTTCAATTCACTTGGGCTTATTTGTGCTACCATGGTCGCATCAAAGGGATTCAACACACCATTTATCTGGGCCTCATTTCTCTTTTCATGCACCCATTCCATGTAATCATAAGCCGATCCCACTGTCCTGCCAATTTTTACTTGGGCATCAATAGGTCCAAGACTGCCGGTCTTGGTCATAAAAATTTCATTTCCGGAAAGCGCAAGAATTGTGCCCGCACTTTTTGATTCACCAGAGATAACAAAAACTATATTCTCGAATTTATCGCGAATGAATCTGCCGATTTCCTCCGCAGCTTCGCCGCTTCCTCCGGGGGTCTCAATATAAAAATCTAAGTTCTTAAAATCAATCCCATTTAGCATATCATATAGGATATAATAATCATCCATGCTAAGAGCCAAATCTGGCACTTGTTTTCCAATAGCGCCTGCATATACAACTAAATACGTTTTTCTAATATTATTATAAATTTTAATCAGATTTATTAACTCGTCCTCTAGTTCTTTTATGGTCATATTCTTAGAGATGTATTCATTCATAATTCCCATTTTATCTCACCATATGAGAAGCCTTGGCAGGTGTAACCAACTTATCGTTTATATAATTTTTGATATCACGAATAAAATGACGTTAAGCGCGTAAGTCAGTTTCATTATATAAAATATTCTAAATTGTACATAATAATAAGAAAGACGCTATAACTTATTAACTTCGATACCAGCTTGTTCAAAAAATTTAAATGTACCCCCATCGGGATAGTCTTCGCGATAAACCACGCGCTTTATTCCAGCATTAACCAGCATTTTTGCGCACAGGGTACACGGCTGATGGGTGCAATACAGAGTAGCGCCTTCGATACTCACTCCATGAATAGCAGCTTGAATTATAGCATTTTGCTCTGAATGAACTGCGCGGCATAGTTCGTGATGAGTACCACTAGGGTAATTCGCACGCGGACATCCAGTTTCTTCGCAATGAGGAAGCCCCTTCGGTACGCCGTTATATCCTGTCGACAAAATCCTTTTATCTTTGACGAAGACAGCACCTGCTTTTCTTCGCATGCACGTAGATCTGCTTGCCACCACCTCTGCGATCTTCATGAAGTACTCATCAAGCTCTGGCCGATCCATCGACGAAGATATTCAACCAAAAAGTGATAATCTTTTTGCTATCATCGAGCACGCGTGATCAGCGGCGGAAACTTAATATCCCGCGCTGGCATCGAATTTAGTTCATGTCCATTCATTGGGCCGACGTCATAGCCGAGAAGCTTGAGAAGAGCGGCCCTCACACCATCGCCACTGGCATCACGCCCTCGGGGCCTGTGCACATAGGAAACATGCG
>MVRK01000032.1 GCA_002067365.1 Methanosaeta sp. PtaU1.Bin060
ATACTTGAAAGCCTTAAGCATCGCTGCATTTTATGCTTTTATGGTATAAATAAATTTGTAGCATAATGGAAGGACGCCGCTTTCATCCCCACTGTGAACGGTGGGGTCTTCTCGCTCCGTCCTTTCCGATCCTGCTAGATAAATACGGGACGACATTGTTCAGAGGAAGGGCAAAGGGTCCTTCTTTCTGTAGGCCAACGTCTGACAGATCGCGACGAGCCTTCCTCCCTCTCCAGTGACTCGGATCTCGCAGGCAGAGATCCTCGGGGATTTATTAACCTCTTTGCCCTCTGCCAGAAGCACCTCTCCTGGGGCTGCTGCATTGAGGTAGCTCACATTCAAGCTCAGGGCCACAGCCACAGTCCCGTGTGAGTTCACAGTCAGCTCAAAGGCTGAGTCTATCAGGGAATAGATCGCAGCTCCATGAACCATCTCGAAGATGTTGTTCATCTTCTGTGTGGTCTTCATCCTGACCACGGCGCGGCCAGGCTCAATCTCAACGATCTCCAACCCGAAGATCTGCGCATACGGCTCCTTGCGGAAAGCCGCCTCAAGAGCCTTCAAGGAATCGCTCATCACATACCTCTCTCTGGTGGTATCTTCGAAATGGTTATATCTGCTCCGCCCAAAACTGGGGTCTCATGCCCTGTGCTCCGGGCGTCAGGCCTGAGCCAGTGTCCATGGAGCTTGAAGGTTCAGCCGTTTCCATAATCCTGACCCAGGGCTCCATAAACATCTGGTTCGGAAAGAACTTCGACAGGTCCCTCATCGCCAAGATCCTGGTGATAGTATCGAGAGTTGACTCTGCAACGGAGCACGAGAAGGAGGTCATCTGCCCCTTCGAGGAGATCAGCGAGTTCGAGAGCAACGGCTACATCCTGACATCCTATGCCAGGAGAGGGGATAAGTACAGGGCGATATTCGTAGTGCCTTTCTCCAACACTCGCGCCCTGGAGAAGTTCATCGAGTCCATTTATGAGGATACAGAGCATGAAGATGTGCGCTTCACCCTTTACTGGCGGGGCGGCAGGGCCAGGATGAACATCATGAAAGATGAGCTTGGGCGGCTCAACTGCTTCAGCACATCACATGTCGTTTACAGGGAAGACCTGAATGGAAAAAACCTGAACAGAAACCCTGGATAAAAATCAGAGGAAAGTGCCATGAGATTTGCAAGCTGTACGGGGAAGATCGAGATCTCGGGTATAAGAAAGTGCTTCGAGGGGGCCGGTCCCGGGGCCATCAACCTGGGTCTCGGCCAGCCTGACTTCGACACTCCTGATCACATCAAGAGGGCGGCCATAGAGGCTATCGAGCGGGGGCAGACGGGCTACACGCCCAACTGCGGCGTTCCTGAGCTTCGGGCGGCCCTTGCAGAGAAGTTCAGGCGAGAGAACAAGATTCAATGCTCTCCTGAGGAGATCATGGTCACCAGCGGCGCGAGCGAGGCCCTGTTCCTGGCCATCGCTGCGCTCGTGGACAAGGGCGATGAGGTCCTGATCGCCGACCCGAGCTTCCTCTCCTATGCAGAGCTGACGAAGTTGGTGGGAGGAAAGCCCGTGGGCGTTCCCCTCGACGAAGAGCTCAGGCTCTCTTCAGAGGCTGTTCTGTCGAAGGTGACTGATAGGACCAAGCTGATAATAATGAACTCGCCCTCGAACCCTACGGGCGCAGTCGGGACTGCTGAGCAGGTGAGGGCGATCGCAGAGCTCGCCAGCGACAGGGACATCGGCGTCCTCTCCGACGAGGTCTACGAGCACTTCATCTATCAGGGGGAGCACATCAGCCCAGCCCGGTTCTCTGACAATGTCATCACAGTCAATGCCGTCTCAAAGACCTATGCCATGACGGGCTGGAGGCTCGGCTATCTGGCGGCCCGAGGCTGTGCCCTCGAACAGCTTCTGAAGGTTCATCAGTATGTCCAGGCATGCGCCAGCTCCATCTCCCAGGCGGCTGCCCTGGCAGCGATAACAGGCCCCCAGGAGTGCGTCGCCAGGATGAGGGACGAGTTTCGGTCCAGGAGGGATCTCCTGGTGAATGGCTTCAAGGAGATGGGCATGGACCTCATAGTTCCAGATGGCGCTTTCTACCTCTTCCCCCGCGTCGGAGACGGTGACGCTGTGGCAGCACGCCTCGGGAAGGCGGGCGTGATCACAGTTCCAGGATCTGCCTTCGGGGCGGGCGGAAAAGAGCACATCAGGATCTCATATGCTGCCTCGCGCGCGAGCCTGGAGGAGGCTCTGCGGCGCATGAGAGACATCCTTTAAATAGGAGAGTCGCAATCGTCGCTAGGAGTGATGAGATGAAGGAGCAGGTTGAGGTCAGAGAGCTGAAGGAAGGACGGTATGTGATCATCGATGATGAGCCCTGTATAATCAAGGGCATATCCCACTCTAAGCCCGGGAAACATGGGTCTGCCAAGGCCAGGGTGGACGCCATCGGCATCTTCGATAACCAGAAGCGATCCATAGTTCAGCCTGTGACAGCCAAGACTTACGTGCCCACAGTAGAGCGAAGGACTGGTCAGGTTCTCTCCATCAGCGATTCCTCTGTTCAGCTCATGGACATGGGCACATATCAGACTGTGGACGTGCCCATCAGCAAAGAGCAGAAGGAGAAGATAGAAGAAGGAAAAGAGGTATCCTACCTCTCCGTCATGGGCAGGACGAAGCTGGACCTGCGGTAGATTCTTTTCGTCTTCAGGAGGCGACGTCTCATCAGCTGCTTCCTGGGGACTTCGCCATCAGCGGCGCAGGAGATGCTGGCCGCAGGGCCATCGAGGTGAGACGGCAGGCCTCATCTGCGATGCATCATCTTGAATGCCTTCACCATCAATATGGGCAAAATCAGCACGAGGGCAAGCTTTGAGAGGCCCCACATGATCCGAAAGGGAAGGGCGACCAGGCGCATCATCAACTTGAAGAACATCTCTTGACACCCACCAGAATTCATTCAGGATATCTCGAACAGCCGAGTTCCTGCCGATATTCGAGTCTCCTCTCGATATACTCCTGCTTTATTTGATATATTTTTTGCGGTAGTTGGTGATTTATGCATAAGCCCGGACGTATTCGTCTCGATCTCCATTAAGCGCACTAGACAGCATATACAGCAGGCTAGAAGAGGTCACAGAAGAGATTCAACTGATGGATCAGACGGGGCGAGATCGCTTTCCTCCGCGGCTCCTGTACCTCTCGTAGCCCACCCTCGAAAGCCTGTCCGCCTCCACGTTCTTCTCCCTCGGCACCCAGGAGAAGCTGACATCCTTGCCCTGCAGAAGCCTCCTGATCTCGGGTACGTACTTCCTGGAGGTTGCTGAGTTCACCTTCCACTCCCCCTTCATCTGCCTGATGACCAGCTGGGAATCGCCCTTGACTTCAAGCCTCTCCACGATCCCCTCATCGATCACCCACTGGACTGCAGCCTTCAGGCCCTCATACTCCGCGACGTTGTTGGTCATGCCCTTGCCTTCGCCCACCGCTCCAAAGCCCCTGTGGATCAGCTCACCGTCGCGGTAGATGAGGTATCCGTAGGCTGCCACGCCACATGGGTTCTTTGGATAGCACATTCCGTCGAAGTAGATGGTGATCATATCATCGCCATCTCTTTTCAATGTAGCTTAAAAAGCTGTGGCCGAATGAGACGCATGGGATTTCCTGGATCTCAGCCCACAACCTCTATCAGGAAGGATCTTTCATGGTTTCTCATCAAATAGCCTTAAGGTCTCCGAGGAATCTACATCATGGACGGAGACCGTGGGATCTATGAGCAAAGGCGATCCTTTAGGTCTCCTGTGAAGAGGAAGACAAAGATGAAGACTGAACTGACTGGAAAGTGAAGGGGGTCTCAAGGTTCATGAGAGTCGCAGTTATCGGTGGAGGAGTCGCTGGCGCAGAGCTGGTGAGGACTGCCCTGCCCGGCCCCCTGGACATCACCCTGATAGAGCCGAAGAAGCAGATAGAGCTGCAGGCGCTCTATCCCGAGTACCTCGCCGGGCTCACGAGAATCCAGGACCTGGCAGCGCCCCTCGCTCCCTTCTGCGAGCGAGTTGGCGCTACGTTTCTGAACGATAGGGCCTTGCGGCTGGAGGAGAAGGCGGTCGTCTGCGAGCACGGCCAGGTGGAGTTCGACTTCGCAGTTGTGGCTGCCGGAGCTTCGCAGAACTACTTCGGGATCAAGGGTCAGGAACACACATTCTCCATCAACACCCTGGAGGAGGCCAAGAGGGCGAGAAGGTTCGTGGAGGACAGGAATCCTGAGCGCATCATGATCATGGGATCGGGGCTGACGGGCGTGGAGGCGGCTTGCGTCCTGGCTGAGAGCCTGGATGCGAGCATCTACATCATCGAGGCAAGAGAGAGGATCCTCCCCCAGTTCTCGCCCAATACCTCAGCGCTCATCGAGAAAGCGCTTTCCAAGAAGGGTGTGAACATCCTCACATCCGCCCAGGTCAGAGAGGTCAGAGAGGACTGCATCCTCTTCGCGGACAGCAACGGCACATGCCTCGACTGCGACATGGCGATCTGGACAGCAGGCGTCAAGCCCTCCAGCTTCATCGAGGGGCTTTCTCTTCCGAAGAAGAAGGGCTGGGTCCTGGTTGACCCCTTCCTTCTCGCGAGGGACGACGTCTTCGCCGTGGGCGACTGCGCCTGGATCGAGGTCGATGGACGTCTCGCGACCAAAACAGGCCTGGAGGCAGAGCGTCAGGCGAAGCACGTCGCCCGCAACCTGACACACCTGGCCGAGAATAGAGCGCTGGAGAGGTACTCGGTTCGCGCCAGCACCGACAGCCAGGTGGCTCTGATCTCCCTGGGATGCGACTGCGCCGTCGGCGTCGTCGGGAAGATGTGCATCGGCGCTCCGACGAGGCTGATCTACTCGCTCAAGAGCTGGATAGATAAGTCGTTCATAAGGAGATTCAAGTAAAACACAGGTGCGGTTAAACATTATTTTTCAATCAGTCATTATGGCATCTTTTATATAATATTTGGGCCCGCGTCATCCTTTGTATTGCCCGCCCACCAGCTCTCTGATCCTCTCGGCGATCTTCGGTCCCACCAGCTCAACCTCTTGAAGCTCTTCTGGAGAGGCCGCCACGATGCGCTCCACAGAACCGAAGTGCCTGAGCAGGTTTCTTGCGACCGCAGGTCCGACGCTTGGCATTGATGCTACAAGATATTCCTGCTGCTCCTTGAGCGTCCTGGCTGTCTTGTGGCCGTGAATCTTGGGAGCCCTGCCATCTTTTCGCTCCCTGGCCGAGAGAATGGCGATCACTTCCGCAGTCTCCTCTTGGCTCTCAGTGGGGATGATGGGAACCCCGTAGTCCACAGCCACAGAGGCGAGGGCCCCGCGAATGGCATTCGGGTTGACCTGGCGCGTATAAAGATCCCTGCCCTCGAGGATCAGAAGGGGTCTCTCGTAGGTTCTCGCGAGGTCAGAGATCTGCCGGAAGAGGTTTCTCTGGGGGTCCATCATGGAGACAACAAAATCCTGCGCTGTCTTGCGCTCCACTGCCACACGATCGCTGATGACGTAATCCCCCACCTCCAGATTCTTCATGGCCACCTGCAGGCCCCTCGTCTCCAGGAGCTTGCCCATCTCCCTCTCTCGCAAATCGACGAAGATGGCGAACGCCTCGCTTTGGGCCTGAGGGCTGGCTGCTGTGCACTGAATATTCGACGCCCTGGCATCCTGTGCATCGGTGATCTCTGCCTGCCTGGTCTGTGGTTGCTCAGGCGTCTCGAACTGGGCCTGGTGCTCCTTTCTGGAAAGGCCGCGGATCTGCCTTTGCATCGTCTTCTCTTTGCGGTCGCTGATCCAGTGGTATGCCTCGTCGCGGGTTCCTTTGGCCATCAGAACCACGACCCGCCCCGCCCTGGCCCTGCCGGTCCTGCCCTTGCGCTGAATGCTGCGGATCTCAGAGGGAACAGGCTCGTAGAAGAGGACGAGGTCCGTAGATGGGATATCGATCCCCTCCTCGCCCACAGAGGTGGCTATGAGGACGTTGTGCTCCCCTGATCTGAACTTCTGCAGGATCTCAGCCTGCTTCTTCTGCGTCAGGCCGCTGTCGTCCTGGCGGCTTGCCTGGCCCACAAACCTCACGGCCTTGATCACCTGGTCCTGCTTCAAGAACTCCAGGAGGGCCGAGGCGGTGTCCCTGTAGTTTGTGAAGACCATGATCCTCGAATCGGGCTCCGCCTCGATCTGCTCGTGAAGGATCTCCAGAACCGCAGAGAGCTTCGGGTGCTCGGCCTTCGTCTCTGCCAGGTCTGCCATGACCTTTCCGATCCTCGGGTCCTCGATGATCCTGCGGGAGGCCTTCGAGCCGGATCGGGAGAGGGCCTCGCCGTGAAGCCTCTGCAGGTACCTGCCCAGCGCACCGGGCCCCTGTGTCTCTGCAAGCTCGACTGCGTGCTGAAGCTTCAGGATCTCGGCCATGAGGGAGATTCCGCGAAAGAGAGCAGGATTTGGCTGTCTGGCCACCCCCGTTCTGAGCATAGCCTGGAGCCCGAGAAGCTCCTTCTTCGAGGCCCTGAGCTCGATCCTCGCAGGCGAGATTCCAAGCCGGTTCAGCTCATCCATTCTGGATTTGAGGACATCCTCGATGGCCGTCCGGATCCTCAGAAGCTCCTCAGGAACAGTGAGCCGGATCCATTCGACCTCCCTCTGATGCACGAAAGGCATGACGTCCGGATCGCTCTCGGTTCTGGTCAGGATCTTCTCGATCCCTAAGGATGCGCAGATCTCTGCGATCTTCTCGCCTTCGCTTCCGGGGCTGGCTGTGATGCCGAGCACAAGAGGGCTTGATGCCTCGCGCATATAGCGCTCCGCTATGTAGACATAGGCATAGTTTCCCACTGCCCTGTGGGCCTCGTCGAAGATGACGAGGGAGACATTCTCAAGATCCATCCTGCGGGAGAGAAGGTCGTTCTCGATGACCTGGGGCGTTGATACTACAATTCGGGCACTCTTCCAGATCTCGCCCCGCCCTTCGGCCTCTGTCTCACCCGTCATGAGGGCCACCATCCCATCGTCCGCGAGGACCCTGCGCAGAAAGGAGGCGTGCTGCTCCACAAGGGGCTTCGTCGGGGCGAGGAATAGGATCTTTCCCTTCTCGATCCTCCCGAGAAGGACCATGAGGGCGATCACAGTCTTCCCGAGGCCTGTTGGCACCACCACGAGGCTGGACGCCTTGAGGGCCCCTGCCGCGAGGTCGAGCTGGAAGAGACGCCTCTCCACGCTCTGGGGCCTGAGCAGAGGGTGCTCCAGGTATGTGGTCATCAGCCAATTATGGGGATTCGATCCTATTTAAGACGTAGATCCCCATAACAATCAAAAATTTTTATGATATATCAATCGGATGGGCGATCGATCATCGCAATCTCAAGCAAAGCCGGTCTTGAGACGGGCCACCAGACTGCCGCCAAGAGAACAATCTTACATTTCTTATATTGTATAATTGGATTACATTTGGATATATACTTTCAATTATAGGTTTTCCGAGATGAATATTGGTGTCAAACCGAAATTCCAAACAGATTCTTTTGATTCAACGAATAATAATATGCTCAAAGCGAATATAGGTTTAAAATAGCCCGCCTATCTGTAATATGATGATATTATTTTATTTGACTTCTTTATCAATCTACACTCGAATTCGGCAACGTATTACTTTATCATGAAATTCCCAAAGCTATATAGAGTAAAATTTATATATGATAGAGGATAAGCTGGGTATCGGATCCGGGATTTCAAAGACTTTTAAAGTCATCCATCCCCTCAAGATGAATAGACCCGGATCCTCCCCTCGAACAATGATCTCAAAAGCTCCTGGCTTTTTCGTCCCTGATCTCCCAAAACCTCCCAGTTCCTCGATTTTTATGGGATTTCCGGAGGTTCATTCAGCTTTTTTCCGGGCCCGCTCAGCTTAAATTCTGAGCTGCCAAGGTCAGATCGGTGAGACGGGATGATTGAGATAGAGACCAGAAAATCTGTGGAGGTGGTGGATCTGACGCCCTTGGTCGAGGCAGAATTGAAGAAGAGCGGAGTCGAAGCAGGCATCTGCCTCGTCTACACCCCTCACACCACCACAGGTGTGATCATAAACGAGGCCGACCCTCGCCTGATCCAGGATATCCTGAAGCTGATCTCCGACATGGCGCCAGAGGGGGCAGGCTACCAGCACGACAGATCAGACGGCAATGCTCATGCCCACCTTCGGGCGGTGCTTCTAGGAAACAGCGCGAGCATCCCTGTGGAGAAAAATAGGCTGGCCCTCGGAACCTGGCAAAGAGTCCTATTCTTCGAGCTGGACGGCCCGAGGCCGCGGAGGGTTTTCGTCAAAATCCTTGCCGATTCGAATTGACAGGCTGCAGAACCTCGAAAGAGGCTCAGGAGAAAGGACACGGGCCTCGATGTCGATCTCGCCCGCCCCTCTCAGCACCTCAGATAGGAGTTCCCGTCGTTTTTGTCAGCTCCCTGAAGGCCGCCATCAGCTCCTTCGTGACGGGCCCAGGGACGCCCTTTCCGATGGTTCTGCCATCCACCTTCGTGATGGGCGCGACCTCCGCAGCAGTGCCTGTGACGAAGACCTCGTCGCCCGTGTAGAGATCGAAGAGCCCCAGATCCCTCTCCAGGACTTCGTATCCGGCTGCCTGTGCCAGCTCTATGACCGACTCGCGGGTTATGCCCTTGAGGTTGTTGATGGTGTGGGGAGTGTATATCTTCCCGTCCCTGACGATGAAGATGTTGTCGCCGCTGCCCTCGGAGAGATTGCCGTGAGCATCAAGGATGATTGCCTCGTTGCCGCCCTTGATGTTAGCCTCGATCTTTGCCATGATGTTGTTCAGGTAGTTGAGGCTCTTGGTGTTGGGAGGCAGGGCGTCGGGCGCATTCCTGCGAACTGTGACTGTGACAGCCGTCAGCCCGAGATCGTACAGGTTGCCGTACATCGCACCCCACTCGGTGGAGATGATCAAAACCGTCGCCTTGCTGCATTTTATGGGGTCAAGGCCCAGGTCGCCGATACCTCGGGTGACTATCGGCCTGATATAAGCATCCTTCAGGTTGTTCTTGCGCAGAGTCTCCCGGATCTTCTCGCACATCTCCTCCTGAGTCATTGGGATGCAGAGCATTATGGCCTGGGCCGAGTCGAAGAGCCTCCTGACGTGCTCCTCCAGCCGGAAGACGCGGCCGCCGTAGGCCCTTATCCCCTCAAAGACCCCGTCGCCGTACAAGAATCCGTGATCGAAGACCGAGACAGCTGCCTCTTCTGCAGGAACAAACTTGCCATTAACATAGATGAGATTCATAGGGCATCTCATTTCGTGAGAATTGCCAAGGATAAATGCGTTTTGCTTATGGCAGGCACAGGTGAAATGCCACTTTTAGGAGGGTTGTGCGCGATGGTTGTCATCGAGACGGAGGATGGAAAGGGTAGCCTCAAAATGACAGCATTCTCCGAGATGAAGGTCAACAGAAAAAACAGGATATGCGCGAGATTATCAAGAGAACACATGATTTAACCCAGACTGGACGAGGCGACGGCGACAAAGGAAAAGAAGAACCAGGGGATGAACTCAATGCTTCTTTGAGTTGGACCCCAAGAGTGAATTGATCATAAAAATGGCAAGAGATGAAAAGGAAAAAACGATCTAGGCGTAGACCTCCATGCCCGGCTCTACGTGAATAACCTTCTGGAGACCTCTTTGGAAATATATGGTCTTTGGATAGTCGAATCGTCCATCATAGACCCTTATATCATGGTTCTGGCCGCCCACAACCTCGAAACTGAAGCTTCCGTCCAAAGCATCACCACCAGTTCCCTCTGTCCCAATGTAATTCCCATCCAGGAATACCTGATATCCTCTCATGCCCTGGGAAACTATAGTCACTGGAGTATCCGCCGCGATTGATGGGGGAAATTTCACGACAGGAGATGCAGAGCTTGATACTGGGTATACCTTGAAGGACGATTTTGTTTGTGCATATTCCATAGTTTCAGACCAGTTCTTTTGGAAGGGTCTCCAATTCATTTCAGCCAGAGAATTCAATCTGAAATCGGAATAATAAGGCAATACTGGATTGTAGGGATATACACCATAGGGTCCTGGATAAAACCCAGCCTTCGATTGGTATGTCTGACCAGCTACAGGATTAGAGTAGAAGATGGGATCGGTGAAGTATAAGCCGATATCTCCTCTATATGGTCCGACATATCCACCCTCAAGCCAGTCATCACCACAGACGATTCCGATTAACAGACATAAAATGTGCGCTGACAGATACAGGACGATTTTTCTGGGCATCATATGACTTCACTAAATGCTATCAGCGCTAAAGGAATTTAATAGTTATCCCATTTCAGGGGGACATTTTTCGAAAAAAACATGATATTTGACGGCATGACGACTTCGAAAAAGGACCCTAGAACGACCATAGAGACTATATGGATTTATGTAAATGATTTGACGGCATTTTATATAATGTGGCTTCGACATCGGTTGAATAAATCCTATTTGGCACAAAGGCTCTTATAGTCTGGGGGGCGCTCAACCGCGCCTCGGCGGGCAACATTGTGGCTCCATGCGTCAAGTTCATTATTGATAAATTGCTCTTTTAAAGATTAAGAATTGCTCGTTTCAGAGCTGATCTCCAATAAGCACCAGAGCGCTGCCTGTGGCCTGCAACGTTCTGCCTGTAGCCATGTGCCAGAGCTTCGAGAGCGTGATGATAGACATGAATGATGCATCAGTTCCGTTGGCTCATCCCACGACTGAGGATCTCTCGCGGACTGACCCTCAGAAGATTACGCCCGTTTCGAGCAGGGCCCTGGCGAGATATCTAGAGCTGGAGGCATTGCTTCGCAATTTTTTTGAGCAGTCTGGCTATTGCAAAGAACATTTTGGCAGAACCTGCAATGGTTGCTGCAACGAAAATGTAGCAGGACATACAGAGTGTCAGGGTGACAGGGAGTTGGATGCAGAGAGATTGAGAATTTATGGCGTGGGCAACTTAACAAGGAGCTGCCCTTATTCGAGCGATAATGGCTGTGTTCTCGAGACACATAAGGCTCCTATATGCATAGCCTACGTCTGCCCTCAATTCACAAGAGCGCTAAACGAGCAAGGCATAGAGTATGACTGGTTTGAGATTCAGACCCTGCTCATCAGCGTTCTTAACGAAGCCAAATTCGACTGGCTGTGTGATTCTAGAGTCGAATCTTACTGCATCAGCGATGAGGAATTCAGAGAGATCAAAAAAGAATTTGAGATATCACTAAAGCCCAGACCGCAGGACTCAGGATAAGATCAAACTGCGTGCGGTCCCCACACACCTACCTTCGCCTGCTTTCCCAAAATGTGCACTGAATCCTGAACTCCACTGCGCGAGCCCCTCGGCGGAAGGTTGGGCCCGCCATAGGAGGCGGCCGGCAGGCCGAGAGGGCGCAGCAATCCAGTGCGAGCACCCAGGACCTCGCCGGTCTTCCAGCTACTGTGAAGATGGAGGACCCGGGAGACCTTATAGCAACTCGTTTGTATCCTGAGCAAAGGGAGGCTTTATATCAGCTCGTTTGTATTCCGGGTAAACATTCCAGATTATCCTCTTGGGGTCCTCGCCGATTCGGTGATCCAAAGCCGACACATCGCTGACAGTGCCTGAAACGATGATCTTGCCATCCTTCTCAGCCAGAATAAAGCTGACAACTCCGCCACCCAAGTATGAAGTACGCACATCTTTGGACCAGAAAGGTGGTTTTTCAATAATGAAATCAGCTCCAGAAGCTATCAGCTTCACCTTCAGGATGTATTTGAACTCATCTCCTGCGAAATACTCTCGCACGCATGCTACCACATATGGCGAATAATCCCTGCCATTTGGCACTGTCGTGATAGAAGTTATAAAGGCATCAATGGCATCACTGACTTTCGTACAGGTGTTGACTATTCTTTGTGCATCCCATATCGATTCACGAATCGCTTTTATCTGCTCAGTGGCGTTATTGATAGCTTCTTCCAGACCCGCCTTTGCCTCTTCGTCGTTCGTAGCCAGGCTATCCACCAGTTTCTCATTCAAGCTGGTTATATGTGCCTCCAGGGCAGTAATTTGAGTAGTAGGCACTCGATTTTCCTTGATATGCAGGAGTTCCTCATCGACGCGCCCAATCTCTTCTTTTAAAATTTCTTTTGAATTGCAGTCGCCATTCGCAACCAAATCAACCATCTTGGTCTGGTACAGCTTTCGCTGATCGGTGAGCGATTGCACTTCAGCTTCCTTTAGCGTCTTATCGGCAAGCTTCTCATTGATTTTATCGACCTCAGCTTGCAGCATTTTTATCGAGTCCCTTGGGTTATTCTTGAGAAGCTCTTCTACCATCTTCGTTCGCAGGCCGGCAAGGTATGATTCAAGGCCAGCAATTTGAGAATCTGGCATCCGGTTCCTCTGGAAATCCTCTAAGGATTTTGTTTTCCCAGCAATCTCTCTGCGTAATTCGTCGCTGACCTTCTTATCCATCTTTAGCAGGGCGTCCGCCAGTTTTTCTCGCAGTTTTGCTACAAAAGCATCGAGCGCAGTTGCCTGCTCAGTCTGTGCATCGATTTTTGTGCTCTTGATCGACTCTGCACAGGCCAGCATAGCGAATTTCTGAATGATCAGAGTATTAAGATCCCGTATCAGTGCTGAATCTTTGAGTGAATGAAAGTTGATGAGATACGCATCTAGGTTGGCTCTGTGCAGGCTATCGGCCACCAGAGCCTGAATATAGATATCTTCTGGAACGGTTAAAGTCTGTCCTCGGATCTCATAGTCGGAGCGGAAGAGGCCAACTATATCACCCACACCACCAAGGAATGCAGAGACCTGGGGAATAGCCGCCATGGCAGCCGAGACTAACGCCGGGAAAGCAACAAGGCTGAA
The DNA here is from genome assembly GCA_002067365.1 of Methanosaeta sp. PtaU1.Bin060. Lineage (GTDB taxonomy): Archaea > Halobacteriota > Methanosarcinia > Methanotrichales > Methanotrichaceae > Methanothrix. The sequence continues at coordinate 12,916 of MVRK01000032.1, forward strand.
TCTGCCGGTTTCTTCCCATCGGCCTTTCTGAAGACGTTTTTCTTTGGACGGCGTAATCTTTTTAGAGCAGCCGTCCAGAGCATCTTTGGACAGCTTCAAGAGGGTATCCAACTTATGGCGGATATCCAGATATAAAATCTCGTCCGCCGCGAAATCCATCTCGTTGACTATAAGGATCTTGCCCGTGCTCACCTCTGCAGTTATTGATTCCGCGATAGTATCGCTCGCCTTTTGCAGGGCACGCAAAGAGACGATCTCAGCCAGGAATCGTTTATTCTCATCGGCTGTAACCACTCCCTCATGAGGCTTAGTTATGCTGGAGGGGACGCTATCAGGCGTTTCACTGCTGCCTATGGCCTCTGATCCACTTCCATCGTTTGTTCCAGTCGAATTTTCTGCTGTATTACTTTGCTCACCCATCATTTCCCTCCAACAGCGATACGAGCTTCTTTTATGATAACATGTATCACTACCAAAAAGCTTAGAGATGATAAATCTATCTTATTTTGAATTGAGGTGGGGTGCACTGGCAGCAGTTCTGGCATGCTCTCCTGGCGACCAACGAGTCGGCCGGCTCGCCCGGAGGAGCTGGCCAGAAATGCAGATCGGATGTGGCGCTTCGACGAAGGGCCCCGAAGGCAGCGCCCCTTCATGGAATATCCGAGGGCTGGACGGAGCCATACCAACTCCGCGAGATGGCCCCGGCTCAAGGAAAGATATTAGAGGAGACGGGGCCCCTGGGCCGCAGAGGGCCCCCTCACTCGTGACTGGCATACCCTAAATGTGACTGGCATACCCTAAATAATTGGGGTTCGGTGTTAGCAGGAGTTTCCCGGAATCATTTTTGATCTACGAGTTCTCTGGAATCGATGGGTTTATTAGCAAAGGAGGGAAGCATCAACGCTACTTCACGGGGTTTGGAGTTATGGCTCGACTTGGTTTTGTTGTCTCGGAGTTCAACAGGGATATCACATATCAGATGGAGCTGTTGGGGAAGGAGCACGCCCAGTTTCTTGGCGCTGAGGTTGCGGACGTCATATATGTTCCAGGGGTCTTCGATATGCCCATCGCTGTCAAGAGGCTGCTGGGCCGCGAGGAGATCGATGCGGTGGTCGCCATCGGCTGCGTCATCCAGGGGGAGACGGCCCACGACGAGATAGTGGCGCAGCACGCAGCGCGAAAGCTGATGGACCTCTCTTTGGAGTTTGATAAACCTGTTACTCTGGGAATCACTGGCCCGAGGATGTCTCGGCCGGACGCCCACAGGCGCGTGGATTATGCCAAGCGTGCTGTCGAGGCGGCAGTAAAGTTGCTCATGCGCCTTGGAAGGGATTGAGCTTGGTATCCGCAAGGCTTGCCTCCATTCACGAGTCAACGACTCTGAAGATCTCGGCCATGGCAAAGAAGCTCAACAAAAGCGGACTGGACGTCATAGACATGGGCGTGGGAGAGCCCGACTTCGATACGCCCAAGCACATCGTGGAGGCGGGATGCAACTCCATCAGGATGGGCGAGACTCACTATGCGCCCACCGCAGGCATCCCCGAGCTGAGGGAGGCGCTCGCCGAGAAGCTCTGCGACGAGAACATGCTTGATGTCACCGCGGACGATGTGGTCGTCACTCCTGGCGCGAAGATGGCGGTCTTCTCCGCAGTCCAGGCGCTGATGGAGGAGGGGGACGAATGCGTTCTGATCGGGCCATCATGGGTGAGCTACGAGCCATGCGTTGCCTTTGCAGGCGGCAAGGTGGCCTGGGCAGATGTGGACGAGAACTTCCTGCCCATCCGGCTCGCTGATGCCATCACCCCAAAGACAAAGTTGATCCTGGTGAACTCGCCCTCGAATCCCACAGGCACAGTCTTCGAGAAGCCGGTCCTCAAGGAGATCCGAGACCTGGCATGCGATCACAATCTTTTCGTCATCACTGATGAGATCTACGAGAAGATAATTTACGGGCACGAGCACATCAGCATCGGCTCTCTCCCGGACATGGAGGAGAGGACAGTCACCATCAATGGTTTCTCGAAAGCCTATGCCATGACCGGCTGGCGGCTGGGCTACATGGCGGGCCCGCGGAATGTAATGAAGTGGGTGACGCGACTTCTGTCTCACTCTGTCTCCCAGGCGACGACCTTCGTCCAGCGTGCGGGCGTGGCGGCTCTTCGCGGTGACCAGGAGAGCATCGGCTCGATGGTCGCAGAGTTCGAGGCCCGAAGGGATCTGCTGGTCTCCGGACTCCAGGAGCTGGGCATATTATGCAATCTTCCCGGAGGCGCTTTCTACGTATTTCCTAATGTGGCAGAGCACGGGGGTGGAGATGTCTTCACAGATAAGCTCCTCAAGGATGCCCTGATAGCTGCCACCCCGGGCTCAGCCTTCGGGCCCGGCGGAAAAGATTATGTGCGCTTATCCTATGCTACGTCTCAGGAGAGGATAAGAGAGGCTTTAAAGAGGATGGAGAGGATTCTGGGCTAAAGAGTTGGCCAAAAATGGCCCAGATGAATCAGGCAGGCCGGATTTTCCCACATATTTTCACGCGAAGAGTTCGCCGATCCGATTGACGATGAACCTGGCACTCTGCTCGGCTGAGAGGGCCGTAGTATCGACATCGATCTCAGGGGCCAGGGGCTCCTCATAGGCCACATTGACGCCGGGAACCGCTGCCCCTTCCATGGCAGCTTTTTTGTAGATCCCCTTGGGAGAGAAGGCGGCCTTCCGCTTTGCCTCGCGGGCTACGCACACATCCAGGGGAGCTCGGATGAAGACCTCTCCGAATTTTGGGATGAGGGACCTGGCGAAGTCCCTGTAGCGTCTCCTGTTGGCTGTGGCATCCACGATCACATTGACTCCTGCCTCGGAGAGCAGCTTGGCCATATAGGCCAGGCTCGCGTAAACGATCTCGCGCTCTTCATCAGTATATCGAGGGCAGGGCGTTATCGCCTTTCGGATCTCGTCAAGCTGAAGCACCTTAACGCTCGTTCCATTCTTGGCAAGCATCGCCTCGACGCGCTGCGCGATGGTGGTCTTGCCGCAGCCCGGAAGGCCTGTGAACCACACGACCCAAGCCATGAATGGTCGAAGAACCTTGCTGGATAAAAAACCATTCCTCCGGATTCATCCCCAAAAAGGCTTTTCTCGAATGAGCACGCATCGCTTTGCGAATTTATGGGATGGCTAAATACAAACAGTCACTAGATTCTGAAATCGAACAAAAGATTAATATAGGGTGTTTGATATATAGTAGTGCAGCAAGGTTTATTGTGCAACGCACACGTATTTGAGAGAGGTATAAAATATGGTCGAAAAAAGAAACTTCGCACTGCGGGATAGCGATGGGAATGAGATAGGCGTATTCTGTGGCAAGCAGCCTAGGCAGGCTGCCCTGAAGGCAGCGAACCGCGGCTTCACCGACATAAGGCTGCGCGAAAGGGGAACCAAGAAGGTTCACATCTTCACTGGTGAGCGCAAACAGGTGCCAAAACCCGCCAATGCCCCGACGTGGATGCCTGCCAATATCTGGAAGCCAAGCGTAAAGAAAATTGGCATTGAGAAGCTCGAAGGACTTTGAGTCTGATATCAGTATCTTATATCATCTTTTTCAATTTTTGCTTATCTACAAGATGAATCTTTTCGATGTGAACTTTGTATCGCAATCGCGAGACGAAGTCGTTACTTCCAGTCATATCACTCAATGATCTTCTTGAAGCTGATCGATGCCACAGCAAATATAATCAGATCAAAGATTATCACGGCCGAGAAGTCCAATGTGATGTTCGTCACATCTCCGCTTATCATCAGGCCCCGGACTGCATCCACTGCATATGTCAGGGGGTTGACGATGGCTATGGACTGAAGGAGCGGGGGCATGAGTTTGATGGGATAAAGAGCATTGCTGGCGAAGAAGAGGGGCATGATCATCGCCTGGCCGATGCCCATGAAGCGCTCTCGGGTCTTCATGAGGGAGGCCACGAAGATCGACAACCCGGCAAAGCCGCCTGAGATCATAAACAGCATCAAGAATGCTGCGATGATGTAAACAGGATCGGAAATGAACTTAACCCCGAGCAGCATGGCGACGGGGAAGATTATCAACGCCTGCACAACCGCCCTGACGCCAGAGGCGAGGGCTCGGCCTATGACTGTGGCGTACCTGGATGCGGGGGCCACAAGCAGACGCTTCAATATCCCGGTCTCCCTCTCCCAGACGAGGGTCAAGCCATAGAAGACCGAGACGAAGATTGTGGACTGGAGAAGGACTCCCGGCGTAATGTAATCGATATAGGGGATGCCGTTGGTTGGAATGTCCCTCACATGGCTCATAACACTTCCATATACGGCAAGCCATAAGATGGGCTGAATCGCCCTGGTATAGATCTCAGTTCGATCGTGCTTGAGCCGCCTCATCTCAAGCTCGATCATGGCAGACATCTCTCTCAATGAATCACTAAGCATTGTGGCAACCCCACACGACCTCATATTTAATCGACCAGCCGATCTGACCCGCGTTCCAGATCCATCGAAATAAGATCAAACGCCTGTACGCCTGCGCCAAAGATCACTAAGTTCTGCTTTTACCTCCTCCCTTCACAGGCAGCATTCCTGCATATCTCAAGAAGACATCATCCATCGTTGGCCTTGCCCCTTTGATCTTTTGTATTGTGATGCCTTCGCTCCTCAGAACTTCGATAATTGCCGGCAGCGCAAACTCGCTGTCCTCGACCACCACATGCAAATTCGAATCGTGCATTGATGCATCGTCAATAAAATCAAGTGCTTTTATCCTCTCCAATAGGCTCGATTCCCATCTCAGACCGGCAGAGGCAGGACCCCGGAGAGCTGAACCAATGTCGCCATGATCGATTGAAAATGTCAAGATCTCACTGTGAAGAGAGCGCTTGAGCTCACATGCGGTCCCCGATTTAACGATTCTTCCCTTGCTGATAATGGCGACCTCATCTGAATACATATCAGCCTCATCCATATAATGAGTATTGAAGAAGACAGTGGTGCCGTACTCATCCTTGAAAGACATCAGGTTCTCCCAGACAGCCTTTCTGGCGGATGGGTCAAGGCCCAAAGTAGGCTCATCCAGGAAGATCAGCCTTGGTTTGATCAGAAGTGAACAAGCTATCTCAAGACGCCTGATCATTCCTCCCGAGTATTTTTTAACGGGGACATTTGCAACCTCGTCCAGGCCCATGCTCTGCAGGGCGTCTGAGATGCTCTTTTTTCTGATGCCCGAGGGAACACCATAGATCTTGGAGTAGATGAGGAGATTCTCAAAGCTGGTGATATCCAGCCAGACGCTCATCTCCTGGGGAACGTAGCCTATGATCTTTCTGATCGAGGCGTCATGCTTGACGACATCCAGGCCGAAGACACGCGCCGTGCCTGTCGTTGGGCGGAACTGAGTGGTCAGGATACGCATCAGGGTGGTCTTGCCGGACCCGTTGGGGCCGAGCAGTGCGAAGATGCCTGCAGCTTTGACAGTCAGATCGACCCCATCCAGGGCGTTAATCTTGCCATCATAGACCTTGGTCAGATGGCTTGTCTCAATTGCAAGCTCCATTTTCAATCGTCCTTTGGGCTCATCCTTCGTCTCACAATTGTGTATAAAAGATCTGTGGTTAAAAGCATAATGATTAATCTAAAAAACTAGTTAGTTATTATTTAGTATTATTTAAAAATAGTTTACTCAACACGGGGATCGCACCAGGACAAGGGAAGATCAATTTGGTTCCTACGAAGATCCTGAAAGGCTGATGCGAGCCTTTGATCACGCATCCTTTCTTTTTAGGACTAAGACTGCGCCTGACGTGAAGACGATCAAGAACCCGATCATGGCGAGGACCGACATCACAGGAAGAGGCTGGCCCAGAGCAGATGCCCTGAGACAGATGCTCGAATGAGTAAGCGGAAGCAGATAGAGAGCATACTTGAGAGCCGATGGCGCATAGCTCAGGGAGAAGAAGGTGCCTCCCAGGAACGCCATGGGCATGATGATTATGCTTGTGAACAGGATCATATCTTCGTACGACCGGGCCATCAGGGCAGAGAGCACGCCAAGGACGGAAAATATCATGCAGCTCAGGATCAGAAGACAAAGGAAAGCCAATCCGACATGAAGCCTTGGCGCAATGATCAAGGAAATCACTAGAAGGGCGACGGAGCTGACCAAACCTCTGAGGACCCCGATCAGGGCCTTTCCCAAGAGCAGCCATATATGGCCGATGGGGGCCATGAGGGATTCATCGAAGCTTCGCCAGTGTATCTGATCTATGATCAATCTGGTCCCGGCACCATTGAAGCTGCTGTTCATGGCGGTCATGGCCAGGAGTCCAGGGATCACGAACTGCAGATAGCTCATGCCGTCCATCCTGATGTTTCCGCCAAGGCCAAAGCCGAATGCCGCCAGATAGAGCAGCGGGCTGACGACAGTGGCTATCAAGTAATTGGACAGGTTGCGCCTCAAGGCCATCAGATCGGCCCAGAGGATGGCAAAGGCCCCCTCTGCTCCGAGCTTCGAATTAAATGCCACTCCAGACATCCTCTCCATTCCAGCCAGACATGCCCACCGCGGTCAGCTCCAAGATGTGCGCCTTGAGATTCAGTCCCCCTTCGGGTAGACGAAGCATCCCAGCTCTCCTGAAGCATAGTCCTTCCCGCAGAACCGGCTCAGGTATTCCCTCTGAATCTTTTCGGGATCTATGTCCCGGAATAGATCTGGATGAAGCCACTTGGACCAGTACAGGAGAAGGACTGGATAATCAGTCCCGTAGCTGAGATAGGAGCTCATAATATAAACTTGGCCGCTCTTCACGGCGTTGACCCTGGCCAGCTCAGCACGCCCAAGAATCTCATTTCGCAGTGTCTCCATCTTAGCAGGATCACTCATTTCATATCCGGAATCGTTCTTCTCGGCATACTTTATGATGACGTCCGGATTGCGTTTCATGACCTCCTCGGCATCAACAGTGGCAAAGGCTCCATTTCCCTCAAGATCGTAGAATGATTGCCTTCCTCCTGCCATCTCGACAAGCTTCTGAACTACAGAATTTTTATTATATGTCTTATAAGGTCCAGAGTTGCTTTCGACATATACGCTCGGGCGATCATCCGAGGAGAGTTTTTCGACCCGATCCCTGATGATATTTAAATATTTGTCGTGAAATTCATTGAAGTATTCCTCGACCCGTTCTCTTCTGTTAAGGAGATAGCTGAGCTTCAGCAGCTCATCTTTTGTTGTATCGGGAGTCGAAGAAGAAAATCCAAGAACTGCTACTCTATCTCCTATGCTTTTGTCGATATTCTTTGCATGGGTACTGTAGACGATGAGCAAATCGGGTTTGATCTGCAGCAGCTTTTCCAGATCCGGATTGATCCATGAACCCACTCCTGGAAGCTTGGAAAGCTCGGGCATGATCATCTGGTATTCTTTGCTCTCCTTGATGTTACTTGATACAGCAACTGTCATATTCTGCGCGCCAAGGACGCCGAGGATCTTTGCATCCCTGTCCACCAGAGGCACAACGCTCTCGACTGGCATATCTATTCTGACAGTCCTGTTGGCATCATCTATGAGGATGAGCTGTTTTTCAGTACAGTTTATTATCCTTTGAACCTGCTCGATGTCCCTTTGGTCTATGCTTCCATCGCCATCGGCATCCGAGAGGAGGGTGGGCTTGTTGCTGGCGGCAATAACACCCTCGATGTAGGCGATATCCGCTTCATCAATCCTATCGTCCATATTCGCATTGCCGAAGATGCCAAGTGAATAGTCCGAAGCTGCAGCTGCAGGCACCGCAGTCATCAATGCAGACGATAAAAAATACATAATTAAAAAAAGATATAAGACTCTCATTCACTTCTTCTCCAATGGCGGATAGACGAATACTCCGCGCTTGTCCAGGTCGTAATCCAGCCTCTGGAATCTCGTCAGGTACTCCTGATGAATGACCTGAGGGTCCAGATCTTTGAAGAGGTCGGGGTGAAGCCACTTTGCCATATAAACTATGCTCAAGAAGTACCGTCCTCCGAAGAAGATATCAGCCGATTGAATGTAGACATTCCCGTCTCTAATGGCCGAAACATTGGCCAGCTCGGGTCGGCTCATGATTTCGTTTCGTTTATCCTCGAATTTGGTTGTATTGTCCTTCTCCAGAGAATAGCCGCCAATATTGCTGATTTTCCAGATGATGAACTGGGGATCTCTTTCGACAAGCGCCTCTGGATCAACTGCGACATCCCCTGAAGTATCTCCAAAAATGTTCCTTCCGCCAGCCATCACAATTACATTATGCGATGAAGAGCCCGAACCGCCTGTCTGATAGAAGTCGCTCCGGCCACCTTCGTAGACTCTCGGCTTTGCCTCTTCAGGCACGTCCTCTAGAGCGCCCTTTATCTTGTCCATCTTGTCATCATACCAATCCACAAACTGCTCAGCATCCTCGACCTTTCCCACAATATAGCCAAGTTTCAAGATGTCCTCAACATAAGTCTCAGGCTTGAAGCAGTCCAGACCGATCACAGAAATATCCGGATTGGCCTTCTTGAGGGTATCATTGATGGTCTTATAGTCAGAGGTCCACTGAGTTCCGTAATAGACAACCAGATCTGGATTTTGCTTCAGAATCTTCTCAAGATCTGGCATCTTTGCCGATCCAACGCTTTCAACGCCCTGAAATTCAGGGAAGTAGGACTTGTCATTCAAAGCGGATTCGCTGAACCCGACGATGCTCTCTGAGGCCTTAATAGTCCTCAAGGCCTCTGCTGCATTTCTATTTACAGGAATTATGCTCTTCACAGGCGTTTTGATCGTCACGACATTGCCTGATGAATCCCGAAGTATCAGTTTCGTCTCCTCTCTGGAGATGATCTTTTGAATCTGCTCTATATCCCTGTCGTCTATCGTCCCGTCGTAATTGGCGTCGCTCAAATTCGTGGCAGGATTTGTTCCAGATATCACGCCCCTAAGGTAGTCGATGTCCGCCTCGTCAATGGTATCGTCCATGTTGGCGTTGCCGAATATGTCAAGAGAAAAGCTCTCGTTGCTCTGAGCGCCCGACCCAACCCCCCAGGCGGCAGATGATGCAGCCATGATGAGCAGAGCGACCAGACTCCTCTTCAAATCTGCTTTCATATCCTTTTCCACCATTAATTATGCACTTATTCATATTAGCCTTATTTTTTGTATGAATAACTACCTTCTTGAATAGCATATATATAACTACCTCACAGTTCCTCTGCTCGACATTCCCGCATCATCTTCACCAGGGGGATTCAGAGCAGGAAGCCCCAATGATGCCGGGCGGTTCTCCAGTTTGAAGGGTCGCTGAATTGAGCATAAGACCATGCCCCCCCCAGATTCATGGATAGCTCTTTGGCACCTTGTATCGCCTCTCCAAGGTATAGAAGACCAGCTTCATCTGTTATCACCAGGATAGACGAATACACCTTGCTTTTTCAGATCGTAATCCAGGTGCTGGAATTTGGTCAGATATTCTTGATGTATTGCATCAGGGTCCAGGTCTTTGAAGAGATCCGGATGGAACCATTTTGCCATATAAATGATGCTCAGGAAATACCGCCCACCAAAGAATACATCTCTCGCTTGAATATAGATATTGCCGCTCTTGACCGCAGAGACATTGGCCAACCCGGGTTTGTCCGTGATCTCTTTTTGTGCCTCTTCAAATTTGGCGGTATCATTCTTTTTCAGCAAATAGCCGCCGATATTGTTGATCTTACAGATGATGAACTGCGGATCTCTTTGCATCACATTCTCTGGATCGGTTTGGAAACTTCCATTGAAATTTTCGAAGATGTTCTTTCCACCCGCCATGACTATTAACTTATGTGAAATGGACCCAGTACCACCAGTGCGATAGAAATCGTCTACTGTAGCACCACCTTCGTACACCTTCGGTTTCTCCTCTTCAGGAATGTCTCTGACTATATCCCGGATTTTATCCATCTTTTCGTTATACCAATTGGTGAAATCCTTTGCATCGTTCGCTTTTCCCACTATGTATCCTAGCTTCATAATGTCTTCTGCATAAGTTTCAGGGTCGTAGCAGTCGAGACCTATCATATCGATATCTGGATTGGCCTTTTTGAGAGTCGCATTGATGGTCTCGTAACTAGGCCATTTGCCGTAATAAACAACCAGATTGGGACTTAGACCCAAGATTTTCTCGAAGTCAGGCGACGATGCAGATCCAACGTTTTGAGCTTCGATTAATTCAGAGAAGTAAGATTTTTCACGCAATGCGGCATCGCTGACTCCAACGATCTTGTCTGAAGCTTTGATAGTTCTCAGGGCTTCAGCTGCGTTTCTGTTGAGGGGAATTATTCTTTCTACAGGCGTTTTGATCTTCACAACTCTGCCCGGCGAATCCAGAAGGACAAGTCTCGTCCCCTCTCCACTTATGATCTTTCTTATTTGATCGATATCCTGAGTATCGATCTTTCCGTCATAATCAGCATCGCTGTAATTAGTAGCTGCATTTGTTCCTTTTAGAACTCCCTCGACATATGCAATATCCCTATCATTTATCGTGTCATCCATATTGGCGTTACCGAAGATATCCAGAGTAAAATTCTCCGTATTCTGATTTCCAGGCACAACGCCCCATGCACTGTGAGATACGGCCAGGGAGATCAGTACTATTAGAGCAATTTTCCAAGACGTATTTATCATATTTCCCATATCCCTTATATCATTTTACTTTTAGCAGATTTTGTATGATATCATACGATATTAGTTTTAAAATTTATAGTTTTCTGCTTTGTACTCAAGGGCGGTCTATTCTACATTCTTTGGCATGTTGATGAGTTAATTAATGTAATTACATATTTCCAAATCAGCCATTAATCACATGAAGATTCCTAAAAACTGGCAAATTCCCCTGCGCATTTATAAACCATCTATAAGTCCGCAGCCAAAATCATAGGTTATTAGGAATCCTCACATATTGTATAATATTCTATAGTATTTATATTATCAGACTGCAAATTTATTCTTAAACGAATAATCTTTTCGGATAATCATCTAAAAAAATTAGCGAAAGTGTTTGAAGCTTCTATGCTCCAAGCACCTTGGACATTTTCTCCTTCCAGGCAGCCACCTCATCTGCACTGATCACGTCTATTGCTCCTCCCTGGAAATCTCCGCCGACATCTCCCATCTTCTCCTCCATCCATCCCTCGATCTCCAGGTAAAGATTCTTCAGAGCATCTATGACCTCGGGATCGGCCTTCCACAGCCCCCTCTGCTCGGCCTCCAACAGCCTGCGACCCATCTCCTCCATCGCCCAGGGGTTGTTCTCCTGGAAGAACTTCCGGTTCTCCTCGTCCATGATGAATGTTTTGGCGATCTCATCGAAGATCCAGTCATCCACTTCCTGGGTCGTGGCCTCCCAGCCGTAGACCCTCCCCACGCGCTTGGATATGTCTCCGGCCCCCTTGTAGCCGTGCCGCTTCATTCCCTCGATCCACTTGGGATTGAGAAGCTTTGTGCGCACAACTCGCCTGACCTCATCTGCAAGGGTGCGTACCTCCACATGATCGGCATCGCGCGTATCGCCATAGTATGCCTCCACCTCATGGCCTGAGACCTCGCGGGCAGCAATCGTCAGGCCCCCGTGGTTTCCGAAGTAGCAGCAGCATCCGAAGAGGTCCTTCTCGTCTGTGGCTGTCTTGTTGAATGTGACGTCCACGCTCTTCAGCTGCTTGACGAGTTTCTCCTGGGACTCCTCTCCGAAGAAGCCCTTGCCGTAGGCATAGCCGTTCCAGTAGATGAAAACATCTGATAGGTCCTTCTCCTTCTTCCATGCTGACGCATAGACCGCCAGGTTAACCCCGTTCCCGTAGGTTCCAGGCTTGCTGGCGAAGATTCGAGGCATAGGCCCATTCTCTATATCATGCTTTCTCAGATAGTTCATCTCCGGCGGCTCATCGAGCGCTGCAACCTCCTTCATCGCCTTGTCGACGGTCTCTATGCAGTTGTAGAAGCAGTCGCGGGTGATGCCCGATGCCCGAATGGTCAGGTCGATCCTGGGCCTCCCAAGCTCCTCCAGTGGGACGACCTTGTAGCCCTTGAGCCTCGCTCCATTCCACACTGGCTTTACGCCTATCAAGTGGAAGATCTGGGCCATCTGCTCCCCATCGGCGTACATAACATCACCAGCCATCCAGAACATGGCCACATTCTCGGGCAAGCGGCCCTGCTCCTTGCGGTACTTCTCGATGAGGCTCTCTGCCAGTCTTTTGCCCACAACCCAGGCAGCTTCTGTCGGCACAGCCTCCGGATCGAGAGAGTAGAAGTTGCGACCTGTGGGCAGGATCTCGATCTTGCCTCTGGTGAGCAGGCCGGAAGGCCCGGGCTCGATATAGCCTCCCGAGAAACCATGCAGCAGGCTCTCCATCTCCATAGAGTCCTCCAGGCGACGGCTGAGATCCTCCACCCTTTCCCGCAGAGCAGCTAGAGAGCCGTTTCCATTCAATCCTTTCGTCTCCAGAAGCTTTGGCAGCTTCATACGCCAATTGTCGCCATCTCGATCCTGGCCCGAAGGTGGCATCATGGCAGAGACCAGCTCTTTGGAGAGCAGGTCGATCTCCTGCAGCTCCTCCATCTTCGTCGTCACCTCCTTGCCAAGAAGCTCCGCCGCAGTCTTTCGAAACTCATGACGCAGAACCGAGCGCATCATCTCCTGCCGCCTCTCGCCCTCAGGCAGAGCGCCGAAGATGTGCATGCCGTCGGGAATCTGGGTGTTGTAGATCTGGGAGATCTTGTCGTGAGCCCTCTCCAGGATCTCCTCGAAGCTTGCGCCCGATGCTGTCAGCCTCTCCAGATTCATCTCCTTGGCCATGTTGCTCTTCTCTAAAAGTTCCAGGATTATATGCTCCAGAGCATGAGCCCTTGCGCCATCCGAGATCTTGGCGCGATGGTACTCTGCGATCTTCTCCTCCAGAGCCTTCAGATCTCCATAGAGGTCCGAGTCCGTCATCACAGCCTGCATATGGTCCACGAGAGTGGCATAGCTCCGACGCTTGGCGATTGTGCCCTCAGGAGGATTGTCCGAGTTGTAAATATAGAGATGAGGCATATCCCCTATTACAATATCCGGATAGCAGTCAGAGGAGAGGCCCACCGACTTTCCGGGCAGGAACTCCAGGTTGCCATGGGTGCCCACATGTACCATCACATCTGCACCGAATACCTTCTCGATGTACCTGTAAGTTGCGATATACTGATGGGTTGGTGGAACCTCCGGGTCATGCAAGATCTTGCAGACCTGGCCGTCGCATCTGGCTCCTGCACATCCTCTCTTGGGCTGAACGCAGACGAGGGCATTGCCGTACTGCACGCCTGTGATCACTATCTTCCCCTGATAGAGCATAGCAGCCGGAATGCCGTCCTTCTCCTCGCCCGGCGGATTTCCCCATGCCTCGCTGACCCTGCTTTGCACCTGAGGCGAGAGGCATCTGAACCACTGCTCATATTCCTCTTTGGTCAAGTATGCCAGGGCCCCACCCTTGGCCACTATCTCCTCGATGGGCGTCCAGCGAAACTCGGAGATGGCCTTCCTGCCCATTATAGTCTCTATCAGCTCTTTTCCATTTGCGGGAACGTTATTTAGAGAGTATCCTGCCTCAGACATTCTGTTCATGATGCGAGCCATGCTCTCAAGGGTGTCGAGATGAGCCCCGCCGCCGACTGCCGCCTCTACAGAGACACATGGATTGTTGTGCAGGATAAGAGCTACACGGCGCTCCGATACGGGCTTGTTCTTGAGGGCGATCCACATTGAGACTCGGCTGCATACTCTCGAGACCCTCTCTGGAATAGGCACATGCATCTCGATGAGGGCGCCGTCCGTCTCAGACTTGTCTGTCACTCCTGCGATCAGCGGCTCTATGACGCCCTCGAACTCGGGCATTGCCACCGACCAGCCCACCTCGCTGCTGTTGAGGCCGTGGATGTCCTCATGCCATTCATCCTCTGTCTTGTGATAGACCATGAGGGGATGGAAGACAGGGACATCGAGCGATTTCAGTATGCTGGCAGATTCCTCGATGTTTCGTGGACGAAAGATTGGGAGAAGGTTGATGACAGCATCGACCCGGCCCATGAAGATCTTCTCGGCCACCTCGGCACTCGACCAGGCTCCAAGATCCCTGTCGCCCATTCCGAAGCAGAAGACGGGAAGCACCGAGTACTGCTTCTCCAGCTCGGATATGAAGGCATCCACCAGGGCTGTGTCCTTATTGGACCAGTAGGTTCGCGAGAAGACTATGCCCACAGTCGGGCCTCTCAGTGCGCCGTACCATTCGAGATATTCATCAAGGGATGCAAAGGCAGCTTTTGCACGGGGATGATATAGACCCTGCCATAGCAGTTTCTGTGGCGGATCGAATTCGAAGTCCAGCCCCAGAACCTCCTTGCAGGCATATTTAAGCATGTTCTTATAGTTCTCCGGGCCACCGAAGAGGACATACTTGTTGACCGCCTGGGTTATCTCCAGGGGAACATTGGCCACGGCCCAATGAGTTGGGTTTCTTCCGAAGGAGATCACCGGCGTCCCTTGATTCAGGACGGGCATTATCTCATCCCAGCACGATTCATTGGAGGGATGGAGCAGGATAAGCTGGGCCTTCTTCAGAGATTCCAGACATCTTTCAAGATCGTCTGGCCTGGATAGCTGGGATGTGGACCATAGGTCCATGTCCAGACCGATCTCTTTTGCTGCATTCAGCAAGAGGGGCAGCTCACCGCTCCAGGTTATGGAGACCAATTTCATTTACTACCACCTTAGGAGACATAATTGCCTTTGTTATCATACACTAGCAATATGAATCATCTCCATTCATTGCTCTATGTTAATAACTATTTCGGGATGAATATCACAAAAGAATAAAAATTCATGTGTCTGACCAGCTCGCCCCTGGCGAAGGCTGATGGAGCCGATCACCTTTGCTGCCTTTACATTTCGGCTGCCACATCGTAGGACATTGACGATGCCCCTAAAAACCGATGGCCAAAACATAAATGGCCAAAACATAATATCCCAATAGATTATATGGAGATTGGACCCTGTGATTGCGGCATCTCTTCTTATATTACCGAAATGCTTATTAATTGATATTCAAAATGCGTAGATTAATGTTATAAGATATGATTCAATTGGATCATATGATGGCATCAAGATGCTGAGGAACGTAGGAGGTATTTGGAGATGAAAACAAGGAGAACATGGGCCTGGTCGATGCTGGCGCTATGTCTTTCGCTGGTCATAATCGGCACAGCCCTGGCATCGGATAGCTCAGGCTCAGATTACCCGAAGAAGATCGTGGATGATGCAGGCAGGGAAGTCACAATCAATAGCTCTGTGCAAAGGATAATAGTAAATAACGGAGACGCCGCCGAGGCCATAGTCTTGCTTGGAGCGGGCGACAAGATAGTGGCCGTATCGGATACCGTTAAGCAAAAGGCTGGCTACTACTTCCCAACGCTCAAAAAAGTACCATCAGTGGGCACATTCAACAAGCTTGACTATGAGAAGATTGGAGCAATTGCCAAAGGCGATAGCGATACAGTAACTCCGGATATCGTCTTCATAGGCTACAGCTACCCTGGAAAATCCTATGGAATCGATGCCCATGACAAGGCCCTTGCTCCTTTCGAGAATATAACCTGCATCGGCCTGGACTTCTTCTATCCCGAGAACATGACATCGGATATGAAGAAGCTGGGAGAGATCCTGGATAAGCAGGCTGAGGCTCAGACGTATATAGACTGGTACGATCAGAAGCTCTCCGACATAAAGGCGGGTGTGAAGGGGACAACCATGCCCAATTTATATGTGGAGTGGGAGGCTAAAGGCGACGATCTGTCAGGCATGGGTCCAAACTCCGGCGCAGGCCAGATGGTCAAAGCAGTCAATGCCTACAATATCTTCAGCGGACTGAACGACGCATATCCTAAGGTAGACTGGGAGTACATCGTCACGAAGAAGCCCGACATCATAATAAAGCGCCGGATATCGGGATCTGGTGCCAATGCACTGGGATGGGAAGCAGCTCCCTCCAACGATGCGCTCATCTTCGAGGGTGCTATCAATGAGATCATGGACAGGCCTGCTGCGAGCAGCGTGCCTGCGGTGAAGAATGGCAAGGTCTATGTCTTCAATTGGGACTTCATGGCGGGCCCCGATCAGATGGTCGGACTTACGTATCTGGCGAAAGTGATCCATCCTGAGGTGAAGCTTGACCCCGAGACGGTCTATAAGGAGTACCTGCAAATGATAGGGCTCGAGTATCCCGAAGGAAGGATATTCGTCTACCCTGAGCCGAAGTGAAATCTCAGGGCCGGAAGATAGCTCATATGCTGCTGGCGTCGCAGCCAGCAGCCAAAAAATTTTTTGTTACTCTTATGTCATACAGACTGCGCCACCATTCAAGGAGCGCAATGGTATAATGCACGGCTTATCCAGAGATCTCATGACCAGCGCTTCAACGCCATAGACATCGCTGATATTCTTCTCGCTCAGGAGTTCATCGGGACTGCCTGCCGCATAGACCACTCCCCTCTTGAGCATGACAAGCTTGTCAGAGAATCTGGCTGCCAGATTGAGGTCGTGGATGGCCATAACAGCCGAGATGCCCCTCTCCTTGACGAGAGCGCTTATAGTCTCCATCACCTCAAGCTGATGCTTCATATCCAGATTGGATGTCGGCTCATCCAGCAGCAATACTGAGGGTTCTTGTGCAAGGGCTCTTGCGATGAGCACCTTCTGCTTCTGGCCGCCGCTGAGCTGGGCGAAATCCCTCAGAGCCAGCTCCTGCAGGTTCAATAGCTCTAACGTATCAGCCACCTTGCTTATGTCCTTGTCAGAGACACGCCAGCTTATGCGCGGCCTCCTGCCCATGAGGACTGTATCGAAGACAGTGGTTGCCAGGGGCGCGGAGCTTGACTGGGGAACATAGCCCATCTGCCTTGCGATCTCCTGCTGTTTCATGCTCTGAACCTCCTTTCCATCAAGCAGGATGCTGCCCTCAGGCTTCAATATGCGGTCGATGCATTTGATGAGAGTTGTCTTTCCCGAACCATTCGGCCCCACGAGGCTCAAGACCTCAGCATCGTCCAAGACTACGTTTAGATCGTCCAAGATCTTATTGCTCCCATAGCTGAAAGTCAAATCCTTGATAGTGATCTTAACCATTGCTACCTCGCGCTCCTTAATTGTTATATGATGTGATGATTGCCTTCCCTATGTTCCGATCTGATTCACCTTCGGCATATGTTGTGAAAAGCAGCATCACGGCATAGTCACTGGCTTTCTTAATAAAACTTTCTGCGCATATGGTATTACCAAATGAGAAATGGAACTGCCAGGGATTTGTGTATGAGATTATGAATAGATCGAAGAAAAAAGAGACCAAAAAAAGATGTGCATAGCCGATCGGCGGCTCACCAGAACTCCTTCTTGTGGCGCATGAATAGGTAGATGAAGAAGGGCACACCCAAGAAGGCGGTCATGATGCCCACAGGCAGGATCACAGGCGCGAAGATGGTCCTGGCCACTGTGTCTGAGGCCAAAAGCAATATTGCTCCCACCATTGCTGAGGCTGGAAGCAGGAATCTGTGATCACCGCCTATAACCATGCGGGTGATATGGGGCGCGACAAGGCCTATGAAGCCGATGGTGCCTGTGAAGCAGATCACTGCTGCTGTGATCAGCGAGACCAGCATCATGCATATTACACGCGTCCTCTCCACATTGACTCCCAGGCTCTTGGCTGTCTCATCGCCAGCACCCAGAGCATTGATGTCCCAGGATTTGAGGAGAAGATAGGGGAAGCAGATAGCAATGATTCCCGAGACGATCCAAACCTTATCCCATGAGGACCTGCCCAGGGATCCCATCATCCAGAAGACCACCTCCTGCACCTGCTCAGCCTGGCCTATATACTGA
Organism: Methanosaeta sp. PtaU1.Bin060; assembly: GCA_002067365.1. GTDB lineage: Archaea > Halobacteriota > Methanosarcinia > Methanotrichales > Methanotrichaceae > Methanothrix. The sequence continues at coordinate 30,891 of MVRK01000032.1, forward strand.
AGGAAGGAGGTCATGGCCTGGAAGAGATACATTATGGCAATCCCTGCCAGAATCATAGTCTCAGGAGTGATGCCCCTGTATTTTGCCAGCCCATAGACAGCCAATGAGGCAAGGAGGGTGAATACGAAGGCGTTTCCCACGATCAGCCACTCGCCTCCTACGAGTCCTGCACCCATGACTATGGCCAGCGCCGCTCCAAAACCAGCTGCCGAGGAGATGCCCAGTGTGAATGGGCTGGCCAGGGGATTCTTGAGGATTCCCTGCATTACGGCACCAGCAACGGCCAGGCCGATGCCTCCCACAATGGCCATGAGAATCCTGTGCAGTCGCAGACCCCAGACAATGGTGTCCGCGAACCAGGTGGATTCGAAGGTTCCAGGAAAGAACTTTGCAAGTATGGCCGTATAGACTTCGATAACGCCTATGTTCGCTGAGCCTCGTGTGGTTGCATATCCGGCCAAAATTATGGTTCCCAGAATCAGGGAGATCATAAAGAGAAGCTTGCGGCCTATGAACTTCTGATACTCAGCCCTCAAATCCGGCACAGAGGTATCCCTGGAATGCGCTGATTGCATCTGTTCATACCTCAGCAGAACAGAATAGGAATATGGTGGCAAATGGTCTCATATCTATCCCTCAATTGACTTTGAAGTCGATGCAGGATTTATGCATTGATTAATAAATCTGTCGGCATTTGTAATAACAAATGGGAGCCACCCTTTTGCTCTTTTCGCGAGAAGCTCATTCAAACTATATTGTTTTTATCAGATCAAGTCGCGAAGGTTGTTGGAAAGCCCGACGGAGATTGCCCGAATATGGTCAGGGAAACATAGGAACATCATCGAATATAAGCAGACCAAAGAGACATATTGAGTTAAAAAAATTACACTTTGATGGCATATTCGCCGTAATCCTGGGACAATTCTCCATGATCACAGTTCCCAGAGATGTACGGATGAGGCTGTCCGAAAGAAAGACCCTATTGCTCCAAATCCGACGCACGATATCTTATTTTCGAAACTTTTATCCTTGATACAATTTTGATAAAAAATAGCAAATATACCGAAATCCTTATTAAACTTTGAGGATGATGCATTATTATATCATGAGGAATTGGATGGACACCTTTCCCGCAGGAAGCCAGTCCAGAAATCGACAGAGGGTGCAGACCACTGAAGGGGGAGCAAGGATCCAACGCCCTCAAAGCAGAACGATGGCAGTCTTCCGCAGTTCTAACATGCAGGCCATAAATCCATCCCTCACATCCGGCAGTCCTCATATCGTCCCAGGAGGGAGAATGGCAAGTATCACCATCAAGGACCTCAGCTTCAGCTACAACAGTCACAAGATCCTCGATGATCTATCTATGGTCGTGGAGGACTCAGAGGTCTTATGTTTGGTCGGCCCCAACGGCTCCGGAAAGACCACCCTCATCAAATGCATCGACCGCATATTGAAGCCTGAGGGCAGCATCCTGCTTGATGGAAAGGAGGTTCAGAGCATGAAACAGCAGGAGATCGCAAGGCAGATGGGCTATGTTCCCCAGTCAAGCTCTGCACCCCTGGCGACCACTGTCTTCGATACAGTCCTCATGGGCAGGAGACCTCACATAAGCTGGCGTGTCTCTGACGAGGACATAAGCAAGGTGGCAGAGGTTCTGAAGCTTCTGGGGCTGGAAGATCTGGCCATGAGGGATGCGATGCAGCTCAGCGGCGGCCAGAGACAGAAGGTGCTCATCGCGCGGGCTCTGGCGCAGGAGCCAAATGTTCTTCTTCTGGATGAGCCGACGTCCAATCTGGATATGAAACAGCAGCTAGAGGTGATGGAGATCATTCACGGCCTGGTGAAAGAGAAGCACATATCTGCGGTGATCGCCATCCATGATCTCAATCTTGCAGCCAGATTCTCTGACAAGCTGGTCATACTCAAGAGCGGCCGAGTCTATGCTTCAGGAACTCCAAGTTCGCTTCTTTGCCCAAAGATTATTCGGGATGTCTATGGAGTCGAGGCTGCAGTCATGAGCTACCATGACAGACCCTACATCATACCGCTTAGATCACTTAATGGTGATGTGACATGCGATTGAGATCTCTTACATGGTCCAGCGATATGGCCCTGCTTCTGCAGGCCGCCAGCGATCTGGGCATCGACCTTGAGGCCTGGTCGGTATCGGATCTATGCGATGAGAATCTGGCAGATTGCATCAGATCCCTCCAGGAGGCAGAGGTGATACTGCTTCATCCGCCCCATCAGGACAGGCTTTTCGATGAGGTCCTCTCTCAGATCAATAAAAATATACCCGTCGTCTCATTCGGATTTGATCCGGCCCTCTGGTCTTTCTCAAACGTCTCTTCGAAGGTCCTCTCCACCGTCAATGCCTATCTAGTCTATGGAGGAGCGGACAACATAAGGAATATGCTGCTGTTCCTGGCCAGGGAGGTTCTGGGGGCTGACTGCCACTATGATTCCCCCAAAGAGATCCTCTGGCAGGGGCTCTACCACCCGGATGCAAAGAACGCCTTCTCCACAGTGGATGATTATCTGCAGTGGTATGGGAAGAGGCATGAGGATCGCGTTGGCATCCTCTTCTTCAGAACCTACTGGGCCAATGGAGATCTGGCCATTGTGGACAGCCTGATCCGTGAGTTTGAGAAGGACTTCGATGTGCTTCCGGCATTCTGCATGGGATTGGGCGATAAGGATCTTGGGGCGCACTCCAGCGGCGAGGTTGTCGAGAGCTTCTTTAAAGGAAGGGTGGACGCCATAATCAACCTTCAGTCAATCTTTCATGCCGCAAATGTCGAGAAGTCGGCCCAGGTCCTGAAAGGGGTGGACGTTCCAGTAATCCATCCAGTGACTGTCTATCATAAAACTGAGGCGGATTGGCGACAAGATGTTCACGGGCTGTCCAGCTCTGAGGTGGGCTGGTCTATAGCCCTCCCCGAGTTTGAGGGACTGATCGAGCCGATCCTTGTGGGAGCCTCATCCTGGGAGGATATGGCGGGATCGACCTGTGAGAAGCACAACGGGATCGAGGACAGAGTCCAGAAGATCGCCCGCCGCACAGGCAGATGGATAAGGCTTCGGAAGAAGCCACCATCGGAGAGAAGAGTGGCCATCATCCTGCACAACAACCCCTGTGCGTCGGCCGAGGCCACAGTCGGCTCAGGGGCTCATCTGGACACACTGGAGAGCGTTGCCAGAATCCTGCAGAGGATGAAGGATGAAGGCTATCAAGTAGAGGGCCCAGCCGACGGAAAAGAGCTGATTGATACCATCATGGACCGCAAGGCGCTATCTGAGTTTCGCTGGACTTCGGTCGAGGAGATCGTAAGCCGCGGCGGAGCCCTGGCCTTAATCGATAAGGATGAGTACGAATCGTGGTTTTTGACCCTGCCCCATGATGTCCAGTCAAAGGTATGCGAGGCATGGGGAGATCCTCCAGGCGAGGAGAGGGAGGGAGTGCCTCCCGCAATGGTCTATGATGGCCAGATCGTTGTCACTGGAGTGAGGTATGGCAATGCCATCGTCTGCGTCCAGCCGAAGAGGGGCTGTGCAGGAGCTCGCTGTGACGGGCTGGTATGCCGCATACTTCACGATCCTGCGGTATCACCACCACATCAGTATTTGGCAACATATCACTGGATAGAGGAGGTCTATGGAGCAGACGTGATGATACACGTCGGCACCCATGGCAATATGGAGTTTCTGCCAGGCAAATCTGCCGCCCTCTCATCATCTTGCTTCCCCGACATTGCCGTCGGAGATGTCCCCTATCTCTACATCTACAATTCCGACAATCCGCCGGAGGGTGCCATCGCCAAGAGGCGCAGCTATTCGGTTATTGTGGATCACATGCAGACAGTGATGACCAGCTCAGAGGTCTATGGGGACCTGAAGGAGCTGGAGGAGAATATCGCAGGATACAACCTCTGCAAAGTCTCAGATAAGGGCAGAGCGCATGCATTGGAGCATGTGATCCTAGATCTCCTGAAGAAGACCGGCCTTGCTGAGGAGATGGATCTGGAGGCGCAGATGAAGTCAGGCGCTACATTCGAGAAGATCCTGGAAAGGGCACATGATAAGATCTCTGAGATATATACGACTCAGATCCCCGATGGAATGCACATCTTCGGCGAGAGCCCTTCAGGCGAGAAGCGCGTGGATCTGATCAATGCAATCTTGCGTTTTGATTCTGAGAGCGCAAAGTTCCTTTCGGCACTCATGGATGAATCTGTGGATATCAAGGAGCAGGATGCCCTAGCCAAAGAGTTCATCAGAGCTTATCTTTCAGGCGAGGCCGATCCGGAGTCCCGCATCTTGGGTGGCCGGCTGAAGAAGCGGGATGACATAGCAGCCACCTCGATGAGAGAACGGGTGATGGAACTCTCGCAAAGAATCGAGGCTTCAGATGAGATGCAAAGCCTGCTTCACGGCATGTCCGGTGGGTTCATTGAGCCTGGACCTTCCGGCCTGATCACGCGAGGAAAGCCCGATGTGCTTCCCACAGGAAGGAACTTCTATTCCCTTGATCCTGCCACTGTGCCCACAAAAGCTGCCTGGCGTATAGGCCGAAAGCTCGCTCATCTTCTGATCACAAAGTACGAAGAAGAAAACGGCAGGACTCCTGAGAACGTGGCCATGTACTGGATGGCCAGCGATATCATGTGGGCGGATGGAGAGCAACTGGCCCAGATGCTGTTTCTAATGGGCGTCGAGCCCATCTGGAAGGGCAGCCGCGTGACGGGATACAGAGTGATGAGCCTTGAGGAGCTGGGGCGTCCCAGGATCGACATCACCGTCAGGGCCAGTGGCATCACCCGCGACTGCTTCTACAACTGCATAGAGCTTCTCGACAGAGCAATCCGTGATGTCGCAGCGCGAGACGAGCCCCCGGAGATGAACTATGTCAAGAAGCACTCTGCGGGAGGAGATGACCATCGCATTTTTGCAAGCCAGCCGGGGACATATGGGAACGGCGTGAATCTGGCGGTCTACGCCTCAGCCTGGAAGGAGGACAAGGATCTCACAGACGTCTTCATACAGTGGAACAGCTTTGCCTACGGAAAAGGCATCTTCGGCAAGCAGTCACACCAGAGCCTCGTCTCGCAGCTCAAGAGCGTGGATGTCACATTCAACAAGACAGTCACAGACGAGTATGATCTCCTGGGCTGCTGCTGCTATTTTGGGACGCATGGCGGCCTCACCAATGCTGCCCGCGAGCTCTCTGGCCATGAGGTCTCCTCATACTATGGAGATACCAGAGATCGAGAGAGGGCCGAGATCAGAACCCTGGCAGACGAGGTCAGGCGAGTTGTGCGCACAAGGCTTCTCAATCCCAAGTGGATCGAGGGGATGAAGCGCCACGGCTACAAGGGGGCCGGAGACATCTCCAAGCGCGTGGGTAGGGTCTACGGCTGGGAGACGACGACCCAGGAAGTGGACGACTGGATCTTTGACGAGATCGCCAGGACATTCGTTCTGGACGAGGAGAACGCCCAGTTCTTCCAGGAGAACAACCCCTGGGCGATGGAGGAGATCGGCCGCAGGCTTTTGGAGGCCAGCGCCCGTGATCTGTGGAAGGCGGACCCGGAGGTCCTGGATGCCCTGAAGAGAAGGTATCTGGAGATCGAGGGCTGGATGGAGGAGAAGATGGGCGAGACCAGCGGCAATTTCCAGGGAGGCGCAATCGACGTCGTGCCGCTCGAACATGCCAAGGTCTGGCGGGAGAAGCTGTTGAGATGATGTGGCTGGCTTTCACATATTGATCTGGACTTGTCAGATAATATTTTTTGCTACTATAACCGAACAGTTTATTATCATCTGACAATACAGCAGTTTGATCTAAATGAGATACATGAAATACTCTTTGGCGCTGGCACTGTGTCTGTTGATAGCGGTGCTTCCAGCGCTTGGAGATGGTTACGTCCTGCATGTATTCGGCAATGCTAACATGGATGGGACGATAGATGCGAAGGATATCAACTATCTCAAGGAAATCGTCGCAGGAAAGCAGGATAAGACAGAGATGGCAGATGCCAACTACGATGGCAAGATCGATGATCAAGATATCGCACAGGTGGAGACGATAATCAACGGCAATGAGAGTAATCTAACCATCCTGGATGGAAATGGCCTGCCGTTGACGATTCCGATGCCGGTGAAGAGGGTTGTCGTGGAATATCTGGATAATGCAGACATGATGCAGATCCTCAAGAAGACCGACTCAGTTGTGGGCGTAGATCTGGCAGTGGCCAAATCTCCAGCAGAGTTCCCAGAATTATCCAAGAAGACCAATGTCGGTGCCATGTATAAGGACCCGGATTACGAGATGATCCTCGGGCTCAAGCCGGATCTCCTGATGACCTTCTCGAATGCCACAGATGAGAAGCAGAAGAACCTGCCTGGTGTATCTGTTCTCTTCGCGGGCCTTTACTATCCAGACCTGATCAACCCGGATGCATCTAAATTCACTGATGGTGTGCATAAACTCGGATATGTTCTGAATGCAAGACCCGAGGCTGAAGAGTACATCAAGTGGCACATCGATACCATTGACAGGATAAAAGCTCTGACAGATGAGATCCCAGAAGGTGAAAAGCCGAAGGTGCTTGTATGTGCATATCCGAATGCAGATGAGAAGGCTCTCTATACCTTCGCCAAGATAGACACATTGAGCAACATGGTCTCCCTGGCGGGCGGAAATACGGTTGCTGCAGATCTTCCAGACTTCCTTAAGTCAGCCTATAGGTTCAAGGTCGATCCGGAGTGGGTGATCCAGCAGAATCCTGACTATATAATCCTCCTGGTTGTGGCAACAACATACAGCGGAGTTATAATGGATCCGCCGAGCGGCTATGAGACAGACAATGCTTCGGGCATGAAGAAGGCCCTTGAGGCGTTCATGAGCAGGCCGGAGTACTCGAACCTGACAGCTGTCAAGAATGGGCATGTTTACATCCTCAGCGGCAATATGAGAAACGATGCCAGCAAAGGCCTTATCGGCGCAGCCTACTTGGCCCAGATATTTCACGCCGGAAAGCTCGGAGACCTCGATCCTGAGGCGATTCACCAGGAGTATCTGAAGAAGTATCTTGGCATCGACTATAACCTGGATGAACACGGCGTCTTCATCTACCCTCCTGTGCAAAAGGACGGAAAGCTTGAGGGGGTGCCTGATAGCTTCAAGTGATGAAAAATGGGACCACCAAGGCTACTGCATGCTTTGGAGGATCGATCGAGAGATCATCCGATGGAAGCCTCTCGATCGATTTTTTATATATACATAAATTGAAATAAGATATTAGCACCAGTTGCTATTCCCCATTACAACGTAAAGTCTTATATACGTATGCGATCCAGCAAAATAAAAAGGCGATCATTATGCATCATCTGAGGAGAAGAACCATACCATTCACATCGATCGTCGGCCAAGATGATATGAAGTTCGCCCTGATCCTGAATGCCATCAA
>MVRK01000033.1 GCA_002067365.1 Methanosaeta sp. PtaU1.Bin060
ATACTTGAAAGCCTTAAGCATCGCTGCATTTTATGCTTTTATGGCATAAATAGATTTGTAGCATAATGGAAGGACTCAGCTTTCATCCCCACCGTGAACTGTGGGGTCTTCTCGCTCCGTCCTTTCCGATCCTGCTAGATAAACGCATGCGATAGGCCCTGGACACTATGCCGGTCGTGCATATTGACTTTTGGAGAATCTGCGCAAAAATAGGAAAATGTCTCAGCGCTCATTCTCTTCGGGGAACTGCGCCACCACATTTCCCGCGGCATCTTTGAGAACAGCCACGTCCCCATCATTGTTCCAGACGGAGCTGCTCCTGCCCCAGTAGAGGTCGGTCATTGAATCGTTTCCCTCCCCCGTATGCACCTTCACAGAAGAGCCCGCGGCCAGGGTGAAGCCCTTGAATGTGTAGGTGTGGTTCTGCTGGTCCATCAGAGTCCAGCCATCGAGGCTCTCATCCGTGCCGCCATCGTTGGCGATCTTTACCCACTCACCATTCAGGTTCATGCTCTCAGGGCTCGGGGCAACGAAGCTGGCGTTGGCAATCGATATCTCGATCTCGGGAGTGCCGGTCTCTCCCTGGGCGAGAGCTGTGGCCAAAAAGAGCACCAAAAGGGCCGAACACGGCACAAGCATGCTTACTATGTTGTTCCTCATGAATTCGTCTCTCCTATCTTTGGTACTGACTTGCATTCAGTAATATAAATTTTTTCTGGAAGGAGGCTTTATCCGCTGAGGGAGAAGGATTTGCTGGCATCAAGAGCTTCACTATCAGGAGAGCCGCCTGCTGACCTGTTTGAAAATGCCATCTGCCGCATTCAGGCCCAGAAAAATTGTGCAGGTCGTCCCTGCTAAAATATAAAACGAATCTGCGAGGGCGCTATTGCAAACCAGGCTACAAGACAAAATCGAGATTTGCGCGTCCTCTACGTTATTTAACTTTTTAAGCAGTCGTCTCAGTTGATGTGTTGTCGATGGACACATTCTCGCTCGCGTTTATGGTGTCGTTGATGGACACATTCTCGCTCGCGTTTGTGGCGTTGATGGTTACGTTCTCGCTGGCATTTTCATCTGCGGTCATCTCTGCAAAGGCCACTCCAAAAGAGAGGGCCATCAGTAGAGAGAACAGCACTAATCCAGTTGCTATTTTGCTCATTTTTTTAGCCTCCATGTTCTGTTGAACGCGGTATAATATAGACCCGAATTTAAGCTTTTCTCTAACTGACGAATATTCCTGCCCTATAATCCCGGAAGATCGCAGACAATCAGAGATATTCCCCGGCCATTATGTTAATTTATCCGAGAAAGTTTCTTTAAATTGACAGAAAATAAAAAAATTATGGTTTGCGTTGAATCAATCATCTGTGGCGACTTTATTTATATATCTTTTATATCTTACTATTATGGATATCATAAAAAAACGATCATTTCCTCCGTGAGCGAGGATCATGGCCACGGAGCGCTACAACAAGCCCTCATGGCCGACCAAGATGGAAAGTTCATCCCCGTCTGCGAATCCTGCAGCCCTCTATGAATCTCTCTATGGGAGACGTATAGAAATGGGCATGCAGATACCCTCCCAGTGTGTTGTGCTCCACTAGGCCGTCAAGACCCTCGCCTCCCTGGCCCCTTTCGATCCCTTTGCCCCGCCTCAGGCGGTAGACAAAGGTGGCATCTCTATCGCAATCAAAGCGCGAGTAGTGAAACTCATGGCCTCGAAGAACTCTGCCAGGCATCGCGAAGGAGTTTTGGCCTGTGACCTCGGCCTCCACGTACCCCAGCGCCTGGATCTTCTTCGTCATGATAGTAGTGCCCGGCAGGGCTCCCACCATCCTACGGCTGCCTTCCTCGGCCTCGATCCGCTCTCCCAGATACATCAGGCCGCCGCACTCCCCGTAGATGGGCATGCCGTCTTCTGATGCCTTTTTGATCTGGTTTCGTGCCGGGGCTGCCTCAAGCTCTGCCGCGTGCAGCTCCGGATAGCCTCCTCCGATGTATAGCCCGTCCACTTCTGGCAGATCGTCGCGCAGTGGGCTGAAATAGACAAGCTCTGCGCCCCCTCGCTCAAGCTCGCGAAGATTATCATAGTAGTAGAAGCAGAACGCCTCGTCCAGAGCAACGCCTATCTGCACCGACTTCTCGGCCCTTGCCTCTGGCTCAGTGATCTGGCAGGAGGGGGCGGCCCTCAGAGCGAGGATCTCATCGATCGCAGCGTGGCTCTCCAGAAGCGATGCCAGAGAGTTCAGGTCATGCTCTCTCTCAAAGCCCATAACGAGGCCCAGATGACGGCTCTGCATCTCTATATCCTTCGTCCTGGGCAGCGCCCCGAAGACGGGCAGCCGCAGCGAGTTCTTCAGCATCGAGAGATGGCGCTCGCTTCCCACGCGGTTGAGGATGGTTCCTGCCAGGCGCACCCCAGGATCAAAGCCGGAGAACCCTGCCTCGACAGCCCCCACGCTGCGGGACATGCCGTGAGCATTGATGACCAGGAGAACTGGAATCCCGAGAGCTTTGGCCACCTGGGCCGAACTGCCCACCTCTGTGGCGTCAAGGCCGTCAAAGAGCCCCATTGCGCCCTCCACCACAGCCACATCCGCTCCAGCGATGGCAGAGCAGAAGGAGCGGCGGACTCCGTCCGGGCCCATCATAAAGGGATCGAGGTTACGTGACGGTCGGCCACAGACTGCTGCGTGGTGCGATGGATCTATGAAGTCCGGCCCAACCTTGAAGGGCTGGACGACAAGCCCGCGTGCGCGAAGCGCCGCCATGAGGCCGAGGGTGACTGTTGTCTTGCCCACGCCGCTGTGGGTGCCCGCGATGAGGACTGCAGGGATCATGCTCTCATGGTTGGGCATGCTTGCCCTATATCCTTTACCGCCGCGTGAACACTCCCCGCCCTAAAGGGCGGAGCTTCTAGCGTTTTGCAGAGATTGTGTTCCCAATCTCAATATGTTTA
>MVRK01000034.1 GCA_002067365.1 Methanosaeta sp. PtaU1.Bin060
AAGAACTGAAGCTGCTGGGCTACCGCGAAACCAAGGAAAAGGATCCAGCATCGAATATGCCGCTCTGGAGGAGGGCCGAGGCATGACCCCCACATGCCCTGCCTGTGGTGTTCATGGTCGGCCCATCCACTGGCGTGGTGTCGGCCTCGAGCTGCGATGTCGGCAATGTGGCCGGCTCTTCAGCGATAATGAGCCCACGCCAGAGGACGATCTTAACCAAGCGGAGGCCCGATATGCGGCAGACGAGCCTAGATGACTTCGATCAGCCGACAAAGGGCAAGGCAGGGAGGCCTACCGGTGGCCCTGTCCCTTTGGGACAAGCCATATCGAGACGGGCCAGGCAGAGAGGCATCCTTGATTCAGGCGGTGGCGAGCTCACTAGGCTTGCAAAGCGCTGTGGCATTCAGCATCTTGAGGAGATACGGGCGGCGCTCCGTTCTGCTGGCTGGAAGCTGACCACGAATAAGAGAGGACTTCAATGCTGGAAACCACCAACGTCGACCTAGTTATATGACATCATGTAACTTCGCTGAAACGATGTAACATAACCATGCCCACCGCCACTGTCAGAGCCGACTGCTACGGCAATTTCTTTTTATAACATTGAATCAAATATAAGGTAGTATGGACGGTTTGATATTCAAAAGGACAGTCAGCCGGTCGAATTTCGGCTACTACCATCTGAGCATCCCGCCCGAGATCGGCCGGTATCTGGTCGGGCCGGTAGGGTTGGCATGGGATGGACAAGGTCTCGTCGTTAGACCATGGCCGGCTGATGGCTCCCTGGGGGTTAGCCCTGATAATGGTATGGGGTGCTAGATGACGGATTCTGAAAAGCGCTATAATGTGACCAGAATTAGGCTCAAAACGCCTGAAGATGCACGCCGATTGATAAGGCGAGTCCTGGCTGAGATATTTGGCCAGGGTGCGGAGGTGGAGAACGCCGGCAAGGTTGCGAACCTCCTGACCGTCTGGGCGAAGTTTTGGGAGCTGGAGCAGGTGGCCGATCTGGAGCGTCGGATAACTGAGCTCGAGAAGGTCCGGAAGGAGAAAAGATGAGCTTAATCGGCATGGCTCAAATGGTGGCAGATCTCGAAAAATCTTTGCGTAGGGAGGATTGATGAACATCAGCGGTCTGAGGCAGCGCATTGAGGTCCTGGAGCATGAGAGCACCAGACGGATTGAATCAATCGCCGATCTCGCCAGATGGGTGGCTGATGGATGTCCGGAGCCGGCCGAACCTAAACTCCGGCGGATTCAATAACCATGCGAAACGATCGCTGTGCAAGATGGCGATAAGAAAAATCGGGTTTATAAATTCGCATGGTTATTACTCTTAACCATGATCTGCCCTCCACCAGACGCTTAACAGAGCCTAATTTTAAGAATTGGCGGCTATTTATCCCTCTTTGGTTAATAAAGATAGCGGAGTTCAGGGCCGAAGTCTCTCCTGTAATACGATCCTTTATTGGGGATATTGAATGAACGCACTGAAAAAGCGATTATCAGCGCTTGAATCTGATTCTGATCTCTGTCCTAGCTGCGCTGATATGAGGCGATTGAGCGATGAGGAGCTAGATCAACGTCTTGCCGACCTGCTGGAAATTTCGTGCAAGACAGGAGGGATGTCCTAATGCCTGCCGTTGCCGGAATCGAGAAGCGGGTCAGTGAGCTTGAGGCGGCCGAAACCGCTGGAGCTATCCCTACCACCGACTGCACCGGGGCGAGGACCTGGATAAAAGGTCAAGGCTGCGGCATCAGGTTCATGCATGACATCCTTGAGCTGAGCAAATATAGTGGCGAATACCCATCAATCGATGAGATCCCCGAGGCCCTGGCCGCCCAAGTATATCTGTGGAGCCGGGCTGAGGTAGATGGCGGCAAATTCGGAGACCTGGCCCGATCTAATAGGGAGCTGGCCCGGCACATTTTGGGACTACCCCACGGTGGTCATTTCTGATGTCGATGACCTCTTTTTTGCCCACGAACGTTCGGTTTTTGCACCGCTATGCGCCGAATTGCTACGTTGTGGAGAATGAGTAACATCAAAGCAATTAAGCGAAAGCTATCGATACTGACCTCTAGCCTTGGACAAAACCGGACAGATTGACAGAAATGGATACTCTCAATTATTCTTCGTATATTATAATCTTTGTAATCCTTTTTAAGGATTGACTTTTACCGCTGATGCTGGAATACATGGCTGCCCCAGTCTTGGACCGCAGGCGGGCATCTCATACGGCTGCGCTTGATAGTGGTTCTGAGCAGAATACGCCGTATCCTGAGGGGGGCGGGAGTAGTGAGTAATGATAATTATGCGAGAGAAGGAAGAAAATTTATTAAGTAGAGTCACCACCAATAAAGAAGGAAACTGGCGATGAAGGAGCAGGGTTTTGATCCACCGCCCCTCCGTGATACACCTCCTTAACCTGCTCTGGAGCTGGTTGCAATTACTGTGATGTTGGCCCTTTTTAGTGTATAAACGTGTATTTTGGACCTCGATTATCACGACTTGCACAAATTGTATAATCCATCCTTTTAGGCGGAAGCTATCGATATTGCCCAAATTTATGGACACGCCGGACTGCTAGGCGGCGATTCTAATTTTATCTACGACAATTTTAATCTTTGTATTCGTTTTTAAGGCTTAACCTATCCCGCCGTTGGTAGTAAGGCATGGCCAGCCCTGGTCAAGACCGATAGCTTTCGTCTAATACGACCGCACGTGATAGCGATAATACCAAATTCTTACATGTGATGTGGCCGGGTTAGTACATATAAGACTGATTTCACTTCTTACATATCTCGGCAAAAGATAACATCGGGTGTCCCATCTCATTGGACCAATGCCTGCAAGATCTTCAAGTTCACCAGATCGTTTTCAGCGCTCTTCGATGGCGGCTATAGCAGATAAGTATTAGAGTTATTACATTATCTACTGCCCGAAGATGATCTGAATGACTAAGGCCCGAAAATCCGCTCTTGATCCCATCGAGCAATACCAGCACGACAAGCAGCAGCGTCTAAACAATCCTCCCGTTGGCCTAGTCACGCCTACCACCGATATTGACGGTGACTCCAAGACATACGAGTACGACCCTCATCTCGATCCACAGCTAATCTGGGCTGGAAAGGCAGAGCATACTTCGTTTGAGGTCCCAACGGTCTCACTCCATGTTCATGAACGCATAGACCCCAAAGCCATTATCAAGGCTGCGAAGAAGGACGGCGGCCAGATCCAAACATCGCTCTTCGAGCTGCCCGGCGAGAACCCGCCCATGAGGACGGCAGTGGAGTTCTACAAGCACCCCCACGGCTGGTCCAACCGTCTCGTTGCCGGTGATTCTCTGCTGGTCATGAACTCCCTTCTGGAGAAGGAGGGCATGGCCGGCCAGGTGCAGATGATCTATATCGATCCACCTTACGGCGTGAAGTATGGCAGCAATTTCCAGCCCTTCGTGAACAAAAGGGACGTGAAAGATGGCAAGGATGAGGACCTCACCAGCGAGCCGGAGCAGATCCGGGCATTCCGGGACACCTGGGAGCTTGGGATTCATTCTTACTTAGCCTATCTACGAGATCGGCTTCTGTTAGCCAGGGAGCTGTTGAGCGAGAGCGGTAGCGTGTTCATGCAGATCAGTGATGAGAATTTGCATCATATTAGGGAATTGATTGACGAAGTCTTTGGTGCAAGCAACTATTGCGGCGTAATAGTGTTTCGGAAAACAAGTGGCACTTCATCGACGCTCATTGGCACAGTAAACGATTTCCTTATTTGGTATGCTAAAGAAAAGTCAAAGATCAAATTCAGGCAGCTTTTTCGCCCAAAGATGCTTGGTGGAGAGGGAACGCAAGAGTATACAAATGTTGAACTTATTGATGGGACAATTCGGAAACTTAAAAATGATGAACAGCTAAATCCTGATTTGCTCCCTCAAGGATCACGGATTTTCGTTGCAGATCCTGTTGTGAGCCCCGGTGGGGGCAAGACCGAAGAACAAATGATTATTTTCGAAGATAATGGCAATAAATATAAAATCGATTGTGGTCCCAAGCGACATTGGAAGACTAGGCCATCTGGAATGCAAAAATTGTGGGCTATAAAGCGTTTGCTGCGAGCTGAAAGCTTACGAATCTACAAACGATATTTTGACGATTTCCCATATCTCCCTTTCAATTCTATTTGGGACGATACACGAGGCGAAACCCAAATGGAGTATGTTGTTCAAACTTCGACAAAAGTCCTCCAGCGTTGTCTCCTCATGACCACCGATCCCGGAGACCTCGTCCTCGATCCCACCTGCGGCTCCGGCACAACTGCTTACGTGGCCGAGCAGTGGGGCCGGCGCTGGATCACCTGCGACACATCCCGCGTGGCCATAGCCCTGGCCAAACAGCGCCTCATGACCGCAGTTTACGATTACTACGAGCTGGCCCACCCAGAAGAAGGCATCAGCAGCGGTTTCCGTTACAAAACCGTTCCTCATATAACCCTCAAATCCATCGCCAACAACCCCGAAATAAAGGATGGGATGAGCAGGAAGGAGATCGACCAGGCCATAGCCAAGTATGCTGATCATGAGACCCTCTATGACCAACCTTTCATCGACAAATCCAAGGTCCGGGTCACTGGCCCTTTCACAGTCGAGGCCGTCCCCTCACCTGTAGTAAAGCCCCTGGTGGAAGTCGCATCCCGCCCGGAGGCGGACGCCTCGTTGGCCCGATCCGGCGAGACCCTGAGACAGAAGGAATGGCGAGAAGAGCTCTTCCGGACAGGAATCATCACCACCCAAGGCAAGAGAATCAAGTTCTCCAGGGTCGAGCCCCTGCCAGGCACCAGATACCTCCACGCCGAAGCCGAGACCATGGAAGATGAGCCCAAAAGGGCAGTTATAAGCTTCGGCCCGGAGCATGCTCCCCTGGAGCAGCGCCAGGTAGCACTGGCCCTGGAAGAAGCGAACCATCTCATTCCTCCGCCCAAGATGCTGATCTTTGCTGCCTTCCAGTTCGACCCTGAAGCCTCCAAGGACATAGACGAGACCATCTGGCCAGGCATGACATTTCTGAAGGCCCAGATGAACGGCGATCTCTTCACTGATGACCTCAAGAAGAAGCGATCCAGCAACGAGAGCTTCTGGCTTATCGGCCAGCCGGATGTGAAGCTGGAGAGGATCAAGGAAGGCAATGACAAAGGCAAATGCCGGGTCAAAATCCTGGGCTTCGACTATTATAACCCCGTAAACGGTGCCGTGGAATCAGGCAGCTCTGACAAGGTTGCCATGTGGATGCTGGACACAGACTACGATGGCTACAGCCTCTTCCCGAGGCAAGTCTTCTTCCCCCTGGCTGGCTCCAAAGAAGGATGGGCTAAACTGGCCAAGACCCTCAAGGCCGAGATAGATGAGGACCGCATAGAAGCCTTCCGGGGCACCGTATCCCTTCCTTTTGAGCTGAGAAGCCGCGTAGCTGTAAAGATCATAGACAACCGGGGCATTGAGAGCCTGAGAATCCTGGACGAGAGATCATGCAGAAAATAGACCACCTCATCATCACCTCCCCTTACGAAGAGCCTAAAGAGCACTGGTGGCCCAACGAGAACACGAAATCTTTTGATCGCGTGCAAGGCAGAAGGCCAGCCGGCTACATAATAGCCTCCCAGGCTTATGAATCCTCAGACGATCCCGGCAAGTTCATCGAGCTGCCTCTGGTGAATCGGATAAGGCCTCGTGTGAAAGCCTGGCGTGAGGGCAGTAACGGCTCGGGAATCCCCTATGCCGGCGCTACCAGCATCACCAAACGCCTCCTGCAGCACTGGCATGACAAGTCAGAGCGGGATCTAAGGTTCTTCTTCTGCCAGCTTGACGCTGTGGAGACCCTGATCTGGCTTGCTGAGGCTCCTGCAGCTGATAGAGTAGGCATCGATGTCCCGTCAGATGGTGGTCCCTTCAAGCGCTACTGCTCAAAGATGGCCACGGGCTCGGGCAAGACCATAGTCATGGCCATGCTCATCGCCTGGCAGGTCCTTAACAAAGCCGCCAACCCCCAGGACGCCAGGTTCTCCAAGAACATCTTCGTAGTATCCCCAGGGCTCACTGTAAGGGACAGGCTGAGGGTGCTCATGCCATCCGAGCCCGGCAACTACTATGAGAAGTTCAATATCGTCCCGGCAGGGCTCAAAGACCACCTGAGACAGGCCAAAGTGGTGGTCAGAAACAGGCATGCTCTGAACTGGGAGACCGATGAGAAGATCGCCAAGAAGAAAGGAGTCGATAAAAGAGGTGCCAGGGGTGATCAGGCTTATGTCCGGGATGTTCTGAGGGACCTGGCTAACGCTAAGAACATCCTGGTCATAAATGATGAGGCTCACCACGCCTGGAGAATACCTGCAGAGTCCAAGATCCGGGGCCTGAAGAAGGAGGATATCGATGAGGCCACCAAATGGGTGGGAGGCCTGGACCGAATCCACGGCGTCCGGGGCATCCTGGGCTGCTACGACTTCACGGCCACACCCTTTGCGCCATCCGGCAAGACCGCCAGCGAGGAGGCTCTCTTTCCCTGGATCGTCAGCGACTTTGGGCTGAGCGATGCCATAGAATCCGGCCTGGTGAAGACCCCCAGGGTGGTCATAAGAGATGATGGTGTGCCAGATGCCAAGACATACAGATCAAAGCTATATCATATCTACAAGTGGGTCAAAGAGGACCTGAACAGGAAAGCTCAGCCCCATGAGACACTTCCCGATCTGATCATCAACGGCTACTACCTGCTGGGCAAGGACTGGCTGGAGACCGCCGAGCAGTGGAAGGCAGAAGGCTTTCCCACGCCACCTGTCATGATTACTGTGGCCAACAGGACTGAGACGGCTGCCAGGATCAAGTATGCCTTCGATCGCAAGAGGATAGACATAAAGGAGCTTTGCGATCCAGGCCGGACCATCCACATCGACTCAAAGATCCTTGAGAAAGCTGAAGCCCAGGAAGAGGCCATGCAGTTCAAAGAGGCCTCCGAAGGAGACGAGGGAAAAGAACTCTCCAAGAAGGATTCAGCCGAATATCTAAGAGAGATCGTCAACACCATCGGAGTCGAGAATAGGCCAGGCGAGGCATTCCAGAACGTCATATCGGTGGGCATGCTCACCGAAGGCTGGGATGTCAAGACGGTGACTCATATAATGGGCCTGCGTGCCTTCTCCAGCCAGCTTCTGTGCGAGCAGGTAGTAGGCCGGGGTCTCCGACGTACCGACTACGATATAGACGAAGAGACCGGCCTGTTCACGCCGGATTACGTCAACATCTTCGGCGTGCCTTTCACGTTTATGCCACACGAAACAACCGATGGACGAAAGCCTCGGACTCAGGCTCCAAAATATGTAATCGAGCCCAGACAAGAGAAACAGCAATACGAGCTACAGTGGCCGAAGATCGCACGCATAGAATACGAGATGAAGCCTACCCTCAGCCTGGATATGAGACGGGTGAGGCCCCTAGAGTTGATCCTCAGGGAGACCATCACCAGAGCGGAGATGGCCAAGATCCTGGGAGGCAACGTCGATACCTCAGACACTACGCCTATAGATCTCACCAACATCGCCGATCAGTTCCGCATGCAGAAGATAATCTTCAGCACGGCGATAGAGGTTTTCGAGAGGATGAATCCTAAGTGGCCGGGCTGCAAAGAGCAACTGCTCTCCCAGATAATCGCCATCATAGAGGACTTCCTGGAGTCGGAGAAGATCCGCATAATACCCGAAGTAGGTTATGATGATGTGCGAAGGCTCATCACACTGGTCTTGAACATGAGCAAAATCGTAGAGCACATCTGGAACGCCATCGAGCCCAATAATGCCGAGTCGACCAAGCTGGTGTTCGAGGATGACCACCGGCCCATAGGGTCCACAAGTGATATGATCCCCTGGCATACGGGAAAGCCTCGTGTGGAGGCCAAAAGATGCCACATCAACTTCTGTGTTTGCGATAGCACATGGGAATCCACAGCGGCCTTTGAGCTGGACAAGAATCCAAAGGTGGCCTCATGGGTCAAGAACGATCATCTGGGCTTTGGGGTACATTACATTTTCCAGGGGGAGCGCCACAGGTATCGGCCTGATTTCATCATCCGCTTAACAAATGGAATTCATTTGGTGCTGGAGATCAAAGGTCAAGATACTGAACAGGCAAGGGCCAAGAGAGGATTCCTGGAGGACTGGGTAAACGCAGTGAATTATGATGGCCGGTTCGGAAAGTGGACGTGTGATGTATCATTTGATCCGGCAGATATACCTGGTGCGATCGGGAAGGCGTACAACTATAATAACGACTGATACCGTTCTGTGTTTAGGGGATATTTAGAGACAACCTAATTCACAACCTACTTTCTTTGTGCTGCCAGACCCTCCCGCTCTTTATTGCATAGGTAACGGTCTGCCTTTAAAAGAAGAACCTGTATCCGCGAACCAGCTTCCTGGTTCTTCAGGTCGGTCGCCCGAAGGATGCCAGCCGAAGGTAAATATCGCAAGGTATCTAGATACATTATCCAAGGCATCAGATATTCGGTACCTGGTGTCACATCATACGGCGTTACTAATTGATTGAGACTGTCCAGAATATCGGCAAGATCATCTAGATCTACTCTAGAATCCTTAATCTTTTGGGCTGGGCCCGCTCGTCTCCAGCCCTTCACTAAAGAAAAGGATATCTCACGCCTGAGATCTCGGGGCAGGTCTATCCATTGCACGAACCATAGGGCAAGGCTCTGCTTGTTTAATCGGTAAGCTAAAAGAGATGAGGTGGGTGTTTCCCTCTCGAAAATCTGCAGGTATCTATCCATGTCCGAGGCCAGAATCCTGGCTGGATCCAGAGGCATCTCATAGTCCCCCCATTGCTACCGCTTTCCTATTATCGCTTCCAATTTTGGCTTTACAGACATATTAAATATTTACCTCATTGGCCATCTAGAATTGTAGTTTTTGACTGGATTCCCTCACGGTTCATATCATAACTGGGAGAGGGAACAGGTAGGCAACAGCGAAAATAGTTGAAACCCGTTCCCAGACATCAATCTCAACATCGAAGTATTAATACGTTCGGGTCCGGTAAATTAAGCCGGTTCAGGAGTAGGGGAAAAATGGTCACGATCTATTGGAAAGTAGTTGACAGTAGTGCTAACCGGCCTTTTGCCTGGGAGAACGATAATTTCTTTCTGGTAGTCACCAAGAAAGGTACCAGGTTGGTAACCAAGGCTCCCAGTGGGAAGTTGGTATGCGGTTGCGAGGATGATCTCAAGACTGGATACTGTCACCACCGAGAGATGGCGGAGATCGTGACCCAACCAAAGGCAGGGTTTACTACAACAACGGAACCCTACATATCTCTTTTCGATAGCAGCAAGATGACCGTCTGGTTAATGCATCACGATGTATTCTGCGTGAAAGAGGGCAAATGTGACTGTTTTTCCTTCAGGACCACAGGAACATGTAAACATATTGCGTTAGCCAGGCAAGCTATGCGGTTGTAATAGCATATGGCCCAACGCGCCCCAGACCTGCCCCGATCTACATATTCGAGTTTCCTGGAATGTCCTTTTAAGCAGAGCGGATACCTCACATCCGTTCTGGGAATATTCTGTTTGCCTGATTATCCATATGTCTCCATTATAGGGGGCTGATAAATGCCCATCTGCCTTGCTGAAATTTTTATAAATATGTTTCTGACCTCGCGAGTATAGGGTGTACGCTCCAAGCTCTATATTTGCATTATCGCTATGCAGCGCCACAGGTGGCCAGCATCGGTCGAGCTGGCTGAATTGTTCCTATAGTACCTGGAATGAGTGGTTAGGTGAAGTGGATCTGGAGCAGGGTGAATCCAATTGTACTCAAAAGTTATATGACATTATTGGCAATTATTATATATAATGTCATATAACTATATTGCATGCACGACACGCCGTCCAGGAAGAAGAGAAGGGAGGCGCTGAAAGAGGCCCGGAGCTGGGAGGCGGAGGCAAGGCGGGCTGCGTCGCTGGAGAAGATCCCAGATGAGGCCAGGGAGGCCATGGTAGAGGTGCGACAAAAGGAAGCCGACCGGCTGAAGGCCCATGCGGAGGAGCTGGCAGAACAGGCCAGGCTTGAGGACCTGCATGTCTGGGAGCTGATCAGAGTGAAGACTAGCCAGAAGGGGACCAAGAACTATACCTACTGGGCGGCATCCTGGCGGGAAGGTGGAAAAGTTCGCAATGTCTATCTTGGCAGCACCAGGAGGATGAGCCAAGAGCAGGCCAGGGAGAAGGCCAGGAAGATGAAAGCTGACTCGTTGTCAATGAAGCAACCCAGACAACCCGGACAAAGGGCATCACATCCCTGACAGCATTGTTCATTGAGCTGTAAATATACTGCTTGCTAATGATTTTCCGGCCAATCTAGTTATCCTGGGAGAGCCTATAGGGACGCATGAGATCAAGCCTACACATCCTCCGAGCCGACCCCCAGCCCTGCCCCCATCCGGCCCTTATGGAGCTGCGAACAGCCAAGGAGATGCTTGCTGAGTACCTGGATGCCCGGCCCTCAGAAGTGGAAGCGATGATCAGGGAGAGAATAGCCGAGAGGTTCTCGATCTTTGATGACCTCCCGTCTAACGCCGGTACTGCATGAATAAACCTTTATACAAGCACACTTGCATGTATCATTTGCAACAGGAGGTTGTTGACCATGGCTAGAGCACTCAGGCTAGGACTGACCCTAACTGAAGAAGACGCAGAGGTGTTTAGGCGGAGCGAGCGAGAGTACACCGTCACCCCGCAGCAGAAGCACCAGTTAGCCGAAGCTCAACGTATTTATCGGTCCAACCCGATTAAGTTTTAATGGCCGCCGTTAAATTAGACGATATAAGGGTCGAGCCGTTAAACACCAATCATAACTTTAGCGAATTCTATTGCACCAGCGATGACTTAAATGATTTTATAAGAAATGACGCATTGCGTGAACAAGAGTGCATGTTGAGTAGAACCTACCTGTTTTCCTATGAAGAAGAAGTTGTTGGATTCGTCTCATTAAGTGCCGATTCGGTCGGTGCACCTAAATTGAGACGTGAAGATGTAGTACGGAAGAAAAGTAGTGATAGGCCGGCGTATTCGGTTCTTCCGTGTGTCCTGATCGGGCGTTTGGCTGTAGCAAAGAAATATGAACGCCAGGGTATCGGAAAATATATCCTAAACTGGGCAATCGGGCTTATTACCAATGTCGTATGCAAATCTGTAGGATGCCGATACATAACAGTAGATCCTAAAACCGAATCTCTACAATTTTATACGGAATCCGGGCTAGGGTTTACCCAAATGGAGGCATTTAAACCCGGTCGCCCAGAAACCCGCTATTATATAAATCTATATAAATTGCTGAATGATTAGATTGCTTGATCTGTTTGTGAACCACGCCAAACGTTTTTTATTTGCGGATTGGGTATGGTACACTCAGAGGGATGATCCGTGAAGCTACAAACAGTGGTCACTAAATCGGCCTTGATACTCTTGTTGCTAATTATGCCGACCGTTGCAGAGGTTGTAAAGGTTGGGGATTATCGTGTCGAGATAGATTTTGGCGGCACCCCGGTCAACATAACACAATCAACTCCCTTTATGATCGGCGGACTAACAGCCAGTTCCTTAAGATTCGTTACTGAAGATGCCAAAGGCACAGTGACAATATGTGAGTCACTTACAGGTGATTCTCATTCGATCTTGGTGAGCAATTGCGACCGAGTTCTAGATTTGATAATGGCGCTGGAGTACATCAACGTAGACGTTACACCATATGAGGACGGATTCTTTGCGACTGGCGAGGACTTTAACAGAGTGCCTGCGTATGGAATATTGAAACCCGTAGACGTTGAATTCGGTAGAGCTTCCAAACTCTTGATCACCACAGCGGTTTCGAAGAACGAAGAGATCAGCAAGCAAATTGTCTCGAGCTCGAAGATGGTCGAATAAGTAGACTTTCACCACCACGGTGAACTTTTTCACCGTTTTTCACCGCAATACAGAAATTCTTCACCGCCCTATTCACCGTAGAGGTGAACTATGCAGAGGGTCTATGGAGTGGTTGAGGATGATCTTGTTCACCGTATCGATGAAGCCGCCGGTGAACGAGGGATAAGCCGGGCTCAATGGATACGGGATTCTATACTCGCCTATCTTCACCGCGGCGGTGAAGACTTGGAGACAGAGACGGTGAACTTACGGGCCGAAGCGGTGAAACTTCAGACCCTTTGCGGTGAAAAATCTCAGGAGATAGCGGTACTTAAAGAGGCCTTGGCGGTGAAAGACGGTGAACTTGTTCACCTCCGAGATATCGAGGCTAAATCCAGGGAGGTCATGGCCGAAGCCACCCAACGATGGGAAGAGATTAAGGGACTCAAAGCCGACCTGGCCCGGGCAAAGAGGGATCTAGATGGGGCAAAGGGCGAGGCGGTGAAGGCCAGATCCGAGGCCGCCCAGGCAGCTACAGCCTTGCAGGATGCCCAGCTGGCCAGGCTTCTATTGGACATAAGGTGAGACGTTATGGTTCGATTTATACGGAAATTGCAGCACGGGGTGACACGTGGTGGAGCGGACATCTATTCGATAGCCATCGCTCCCCAAATCGCCGTGGAGCTGGGTCTGCCCAAGGGCGGCCAAGTGGCTATCGAGGTCCGGGCGGTTAAGCGGGGAGTATCAGAGATAGTGTTATCAGCGGTTATGGGATTGTGATTTTTCATGGTACTTTGGTGTTTATGTGGTATTGTAGCGTCGATATGTGGACTGTTTCTAATGAGCGCGACTATTGCTTTCCCTGGCCCAGATGGGTCCTTTGATATTGGTACGTTCCTTATGGGGACAGCTGGGTTAGTTTCTGGAATAGTCGTCGCTGATTTGGCGATCTGATCGAGTTTGAACGGAATTGAGGGATATGTCTTGGCATCATTCTGGAGCGGGATATTCGGGATCGGCAATATTGCGCTAGGTTCATGGATACTTTTTCAGGCCGTGATCGGCGTATCAAAGGCCTGGACAGCTTATGCCAGTTGGGGTGGTCGTGACGTTGCTTCGTTTATATCCAGCATGTTGCCTAGTGCTGGCTTCTGGTTCTTGTTTGGGTCCATGTTTTTAGCTTGTGGTATTGTTCTATTGGTTATGGAAAGGAACGAATGATGGTCACCTTCAACCTTGACTTAGAACTATTGTAAAATAGGTTAAAATACGCATGGCTATTATTAAAATAATAATCAACAGCACAATTATTGCAGCCGCCTTGTAAACCATACCTGTCTTGCCCAACAAGACTCCGAGTGCAGCAAATAGATATCCAACTGCTGTAATCAATGCTGGTATCATGCTAAGCATATAATTTGCATTATGATCTGTGCTTACTGGGATTTGACCGAATAGCCACATACCGAATAGAGCAACAATCAAACCACCATACGTCATTGCTTTAGTAATTTTATCATCCATAATATCCTCCCCTACACCAAATTTTCGGCAAGTATATATAAGGTATTTGATAGGGGCATTTTAAATTTTTAATGTTTTTTATGATATATATTATGTAGCCCTAACTTAATCCTTATATTGCGGACAAACGCCGCCGAAAGGTATTTCGTCTATGCCCGGCCATCCGAAGTGGAAGCACTGATCCGAGAGCGAATAGCGGAAAGGTTCTCTGTGCTGGATGGGGCCGGCCTGTGAGGGGCTAGCAATCAATCTTTAAATACCAATAATCAAGCGTACCATGCATGTGTGAGACGCTGGAACGCCGTCCTGTTGGCCAGGATCTCCCTTACGATCTGGAGGAGCCAGAGGACATCACAAGGTCTCTCATGATCCTCTCTGAG
>MVRK01000035.1 GCA_002067365.1 Methanosaeta sp. PtaU1.Bin060
ATTATTATTATTATTATTATTATTATTATTATTATTATTATTATTATTATTATTATTATTTATTATTATTATTATGTTTCAGATATACTTAGATCAAAAATATAAAAATGAGGGAATTCGCTCTCAGCTATACTGGAATGAATCCGTTCTCGTCTGCAATCTTCTGTCCAGCGGCACTGAGCACGAAATCGATGAACTTCTGGGCACAGGGCGTGGGCTCTCCGAGAGTATAGAAGTACAGATGGCGTGCCAGAGGATAGGAGCCGCCCTTGATGTTCTTTACATCTGGACTGACGCCCTCATATGCCAGCACCCCCAGGTCGCCGCTTTCGGCATAGCTGAATCCCAGGTAGCCTATCGCCTTATCGCTGCCAGTCACCGCAGTCTTTACTTCAGCATTGCCCGCGGCGTTAGTGCTCACTCCGGGGGTCTCAGCTGTGTTGGAGCCCATGACCAGCTCATTGAATGTGTCCCTGGTTCCCGAGCCCTCTTCTCTGGAGATAGCATATATGCTGGCGTCAGGGCCACCCAATTCCTTCCAGTTCTTGATCTTTCCTGAGTAGATATCCTTGAGCTGCTCCCTTGAAATTGACTTGATGCCAGCATCATAGATCTGCTTGCTCACGGCGATGCAGATGCCATCGTATCCGATGAAGAACTGCTGGAAATTGCCTTTGTCTTTGTACTTGGCCCTCTCAGAGTCCTTGATCTCCCTGGAAGCCATGGCGATATCAGCCCTGCCTTCACCGGCCGCAGTTATACCTGCGCCTGACCCTCCGCCAGTAACTGATGCCTGGCAGTCTGACTGCTGTTCATTAAATACTTCTGCCTCCGACTCTGCGAGGGGCAGGACTGTGGTCGAACCCGCTACATTAACCTTGTCCGCTGCAAGAGCGGTGGCGATCGATCCGATGAATAGAGCGATCAGCAATGCGGTCATCAATCTTCTCATCTTCTCACCAAAACGTGCTGAGGTCACATAGGTATGTTAATCTTGTCAAAATAAAGAATATAGTCATATATACTGCAAAATACTGCAAATATTAACAATACACATATGCCTCCAGGGATGTGGCGAGGTCAGGGCATTATATCATAGCATCAGAATAGACGCCTGGAAAAGGCAACTCATTGCAATCAATTGAGGCTCTCACGTCTGTTGCAGTGTGCAGCAGACCTCTGGATCTGAAGATCTCAAAAAAAGGAGTGATCTTGCATAAAAAACAAGGAAACGATAAGATCAGCCCTATTCGGGCTGCAAGAGATCCTCAGGTCGCTTGAGATGGATTTTCAGTTTGTGGAGATGAATCTGGCGCACCGCTGTCCGGCGTCCCGCTTCCAGATGCAGGCATTCCAGATCCCGCATCCTCTAGCACATCTCCTCCAGCCGCTGGCATCCCTAGTTCATTGCCTATGGGTTCATTTCCACCGGGTCCTGGCGTCCTATGTCCCTTTGTCCTCGATTGATTTCCGCCAGATACAGGCATTCCTGCTTCAGCAGTCTCCGGTCCTGTCATTCCAGGAAGGTGCTGTAGCTGCAGCTGAGGCCCCGGCACAACCTGCGGCATATCGCCGCCGATCGCTGTGAAGGGCGCTTCCAATTGAAGGCTTCGCCAGGTTCCTTCCTCTGCGTAGGCTATATCGGAGATTATCAGGTACGATCCCCTTTGCTCTGCCCTGAATGGATAGCTGATGGAGGCAGGGGTCCCGGGATACAGCTGTGCAGTCTGGCTGCCCGACATATCGCTCACCAGGCCTGGCGGAAGGCCAGGCGTGACTATCGCCTCAGTGGTGTTCTGCCCGTTGTAGATCAGCACGACTGTTGCCATCACAGTCTCTCCGACTGCTGCAGAGTGCGGCACCTGCTGGCTGGCGGTCAGCTCGGCTGTTGCCGTCCCGCTGGAGGCTATGCCCAGTAGCACAAGAAGGGATATCAATCCCAGATGCTTCATTGAGAGGCTTATTTTTAGGCATCTGGATTTAAAGATACCTGTCATACGAGATTGATATGAGATTTTGACCTCATCTTTGTCTTGCTGCACTCATTCTCCGGGCCGACAGCCATACATAAAATACTTATCTGGTCTGGAGATATCATCCCCCAATGGACGTCTCTTTCTCAGCCTGGAGGCACTCGCGGGAGATGAGCCTGCAGCTAAAGGGCGATAGCTTTTCCTTTCTCTTCGACAGGCGCTACACCAACCGGCTCAATCGCATGAGCCGGGTCTTCTTCGAGGCGTATGCCGCCGCCACCAAGGAGCTTGCAGTGCAGGAGGATCGCTTCCCCAGCCTGAGCGAGATCGACGCCAAGATGGAGAGCGGCGCTGTCTATGCCTTCAAGGATCGGCTGATGAAGAACACTGAGTTCTTCGAGGAGGTCAAGATCTCGGGGGTATCCTACCTGGTTCCCCGCGCGCCGAGGTTCATTGATGCCTCAGGCACCTACACAGACCTGATCTTGAACTTCGAGGAGGGGACGGCCATCCTGCCGACGAGGAAAAAGACGCCCGCGCCTCCTGAGACTTCACCAATGCCTGAGGCTGCGCGCGAAGAGATGTTGGCAGCAGGGCCGGAGACCCCTGAGAAGGAGCCCCCTGCAAAGGAAGCATCTGATTCGGAGGGGGCGTGGCCCTTCGCCGAAGGGGATGAAGAAAAGGCGGGGGCCGAGCAGTACCCCAGCCACACCCCTGAGCCATTCCAGGATAGCGAAATTGCCGAAGAGCCTGCGCCTGCACCCGTCGCGATGCCCCCTTCAGAGCCCATATCGTCTAAGGAGCCCCAGCCGCCCAGGGCCGAAGTTCCGACTCAGAAGATGCATAAGACGTCGCGATCGACCATCCTCATCGCTGCTCTGGCCCTCATTTTCGTTGCCGGAGCGATCGCCCTTCTCACGGGGCTCCCTCCAGAAGGAGAGCCGGATCTTGTCAAGTACTCGGCCTATCTCTCCAACACGAGCAACGAGAGCTATCTCGGCCTGGATATCGATAACCCCAAGGGCATGGCCAGCGAGATGCAGATGTCACTTCCCGAAGAGATAGACAAGAGCATAAGCGCGCGGGGTGGAGTGGTGAGCATCTCGCATACTGATGGCACCATAGTCCGCCTGAACACCAGCAGCGAGGCGAGCGTGCGAATCTATCTGCAGGGCAACTGGACTATCATTCCAGTCACAATGGACCTCGCAGTGCCGAATGGATTCGATTCAAGCCTCTTGGTTCATGGCAAGGACTACTTCGTCGAGAGCAAGAATGATACCCTCGTCCTGAGGTTCAATCTGACCCAGGAAGGCATCCGCTTTGAGCAAAGCTACAGCCCCAAGCGCTAACATGGCTGTGAGAGCGCAGAGGAGCGACGCGAATGCTGCTCTTAAGCAGATCATCTCCCTTGACCTTCTTGATAAGGGCCGCAAGGTTGTGGCGATGGGGGGCTTTGTGGAGATCCCCGTCAAGAGGCCCCATCCTGATCTTCAGGTCGTCCTCCAGAAGAAGCCCGCGTTCTACAGGAGCACCCCAGACCTCGTAAGCGCCCTCGAGGGTGAGATGAACTCAGACCAGCTCCGCCTTCTTCCGCGTGGCTGGTACATCCTCGGGGATGTGATAGTAGTAAAGATACATCCGTCCCTCGGCCAATATCAAAACATGATCGGCAAGGCTCTTTTATCCTTCTATCCCCGCTGCAAAGCAGTTCTGCGCGACTTCGGCATCGAGGGCCAGCTGCGGGAGCCAGTGCGGGAGCTGATCGCCGGCGAGGGCACAGAGACCCTTCACCGCGAGAACGGCGTTCTCTTCAGGCTTGATGCTCAGAAGATCATGTTCTCGCCCGGAAACCTGCAGGAGCGCATGCGAACGAGCCGCCTTGGAAAGGGCGAGTTCGTTGTGGACATGTTTGCTGGAATCGGCTATTTCTCCCTGCCCATGGCTGTGCACTCTCGGCCGCGCAGGGTCATGGCCATAGAGCTGAACCCGATAGCCTACGATTATCTCTGCCAGAACATCAGGCTCAACCACGTCGAGGAGATAGTCCAGCCCGTCCTGGGAGACTGCGCGAGGGAGACGCCACAGGGTGTTGCAGACAGGGTTGTGATGGGCATGGTTCAGGTGACAGATAGATATCTCAGCAAGGGCATAGAGGCGCTGCGCTCCGGCGGAATTCTTCACTACCATCAGACCATCCCCTCATGGCATTATCCTGATGCGGCCGTGAAGGATGTGATGAGGGCCGCCCATCTGGCAGGCCGCAGGGCGACGATCGCGAGGTGCATCAGGGTCAAGAAATACTCGCCAGGGGTCGTACATGTCGTGGTGGACGCGAGGATCGATAGGGATTTTTAGATTGAAGGGCCAAATAGAGATCCATGCAGGTCACATGGCTTGGGCATTCCTGCTTTCTTCTCAGGGCATCAAATGGCATCGCTGTCCTGCTCGATCCCTTCGATGAGGAGGTCGGCTATCCTCTGCCTGATGTGCAGGCCGACATCGTGTTGATAAGCCACGAACATACTGATCACAACAACGAGAAGGCCGTGCGCGAGAGTCCTCTGGTGATTCGCAAAGAGGGGCTGCACAGCGCCCTGGGAATTGAGTTTCTGGGGATTTCCACATGGCACGATCGAGAAGAAGGAAGGCTCAGGGGCGAAAACACCATCTTCTGCTTCACATTGGACGGGGTGAGGGTTTGTCATCTCGGGGATCTCGGCCATCTCCTGAGCGATGCAGATGTCAAGGCCATCGGGCCCGTGAACCTCCTTTTCATTCCTGTGGGCGGAGTCTATACCATAGGGGCCCGGGATGCCTTTGCTGTCATGCAGCAGCTTGATCCCGATGTGGCCATTCCCATGCACTACCAAACGAGCGCCCTGAGCTTCGAGCTTGAGCCCGTGGACGATTTCCTGAAGGGCAGGGAATACGAGGGCCCTTTGCAGAGCTTAACTCTGAGAAGTCAAGGTCTGCAGGAAGACAGGCAAAAACGTCGGCGACCATCGGGAAAGGTCGTGCTCCTCAGATATCCGGGCGAGAGAGGCGCGGGATCGATAGATTAATAACCATCCTCCGCAACGTTAGGGGCTGAAGCCCGGTAGTGTAGCGGTCAATCACAGGAGGCTCTGGACCTCCCCACCTAGGTTCGAATCCTAGCCGGGCTATCGACACCACTGCTATCATATTATCATCAGCACTATCACTATTGCCATTCGATGCTTGGCAGCAAGGCCACCTCTGCCGCAATTATCGATGATCGCCTTTACAATGGTCCTTACGGCCTCTATTGGCTATTGAAATATGCTTTTGGAGGCAGCGACGGTTTTCGGCTTCAGATGCGCTCAGGGTTCGAGGCGGTCCCTTCTCAAGGCATCGAGGGCTTCTGGCGTCAGCCTGATCTCAGCCATCTGCATCCCCCCGAAGGCCGTTATCATCTTTGTCATCATCTCCGATACAGCTTTGCCCAGGTTCTCATCCCTGCTGGTCAGGGCCAGGGACATCGCGCACTTCATATTGTAAGCAGTCCAGGCCGCATAGGTGAAATGGACCATCATGTCCTCCAGTCTGCCATCGATCCAGGGGCCCTCAGAACCGGGCCAGATCACCCTTGACTTCATTTCGTTCAGGCTCTGGACCACCACCTCAAACTGAACAACGCCTTCGGGCATCTCATCACATCCAGCACATAGAACTCATTCGCTTTGCCACCATTAATCTTCGCCACCTCTTCCCTCATGAAGATTGCGTAAGAGTTGATCAGAGGCCCTCAGCCACAGGTTGTGACCGCCTGAATGAACGGCCGTGATTCTTTGAATTCGCTTGAAGGACAAAACGCTTATATCCAAGTACTACCCTATAGTTAGTATACAAAAGTAATCATTGAGGTGAGCAAAAAATGTGGGACAAGAAATATCCGTCTATATTCGATATATTCGAGAGCTTCGCCAAGGGTTTCCCCTTCGAGAGAAAGGAGAAGGCTGGAGATGACTGGTTCAGAGAGCCCTTCGAGGATATGATCAAGAGGTTTGATGAATCCATGCCATCTGAGTTCAAGGATTTGGTTCGCGAGGAGAGAGGGCCCTCAGGCGTTGCCCGCAGGTATGGCCCATTCGTCTACGGCTTCAGCTACACAGCAGAGCCCGGAAAGGAGCCGGTATTCAGGGAGTTTGGCAACATACATCCTTCCTACCGTGGAATCGAGCCCAAGGAGGGCAGAGAGCCCCTTGTGGATGTCATGGATGAGAAAGATAAGTACAAGATCTTCGTCGAGCTGCCTGGAGTAGATAAGGATAAGGTCAAACTGGATGTTGCCGACGACAGCGTGCAGATCAAGACTGATGACGAGAAGAAGTTCTACAAGATGATCCACCTCGACTCGCCAGTCGACGCCGACAGCGCCAAGGCCACTTACAGGAATGGCGTCCTGACGCTCGAGCTCGAGAAGAAAGAGAAGCGAAAGGGAAAAGACGTCAAGATAGATTGAGTCCGCCCCGAATGAGGGGGGATCCAATTTCATTTTTTTCTTTTATTGATGATTTTTATTCATATAGGTTTTATGTGTAAACTTTTTAGGCATATATGCATTTAATCGTAGATTATGGCTCTTCTGATCGTTGATCGGACTTATACCAAAAACTATTTATCGTCGATGGTCGTAGTTGATTCGAGCAAAAGTCAAATCTCCTTTATCCTCCTGCAAAGCATGACTTTTGCCTCCCTCCTTACTTCCAAGAAATTGCGCTCTCTGAAGATGCCTCTGGTCATCTCGTTTTTATAGGCTGCCTCAAATTTCGAATGACAGCGCCTCTCTCTGAGAGTTATATGAACTTCATATGAGCCTATCTCATATCGGATCGCCCTGACAGGAACTCAATGTGAAAAATAACTACTTATTTGCTCCTGACAGTGTAGTGAGCATGCCAAGGGTGAGTGGAGTCTCGGGTTCAATGGGGGAAAGGGGGGTCGTGGACGAGCTGGACGGGGAAAGATTCGTGTCCTGTCTGAGGGTGTTGATGAGGAACAAGTATGGCGACCTGATACTTCTCTGCACAGTGATGGCCGCCTTTGCTGCTCTCCTCGTGGTATCAACCCTGGGTTGAAGGAGATGATCTTCCCTCAATTTTTGGCAAAACGCAACGTGCGTTGAGCCAGAAGCAGAAATCTATGATCCAAGGATGATTCTTTCTATACGTGGGGCATTGCGGACGCGATATTAGAACTCCAGTGATGACTGAGAATCGGGGTTTCCATCCTGCGGATCAAGGAAATCTGCGATAGCAATATAACCTCTGAATCTCGCAAGGCGTGATTGCGCAATCAGATTGCACTGAATTTTAAAGCGCCCCTCCGGCTGTGAGGCCATGCTGGCAGTATGAATGCGGAGAAATTATATCGTATGAATCATATAGCAATAATTAGGGAGGATGGTGCATCATGCCCAGGATCGATGTGGAGTTGAGCCCGGAATTGCATACAAGGCTGCTGGATTATGTAATAAAGTGCAGAGGGTCCCTCTACTGCCAAAAGAACGAGGTGATAGCCGATGCGATCGAAGAGTACCTGGATCGCCACGAACGCAGGGTCCGCAGGGCTAATGCATGATCGACCAATAACAACTTTTGCTGGCATTTATAGTTTTTAATCAAGCGATGCACTTTCGCTTCCAGATCGAGCGGATGCATGGGCTGTCATTAGTTTTCAAAATCCTGGGTGATGCATAATAAATCAGTGTGATCAATAGCCAATGCCACTTTACATTGAGAGTAGAAAGGGTCACAGAAAAGGGTCACAGATGATCTTCCTTCAGGGCGGGTGACAGCGCGCAGTCGACGGCCAGCCAACAAAGAAACATTAATTAAAGCCTAGAACGAAAGCTATAAGAATAGAATCAATGGCTTGAAAGCAAACTTCGCCAGTCAAAAGCGATGACTTCGATTTACGAGTGGGGTTCGCATGTACATGAAAGAGAGAGAGATCAAGAGGGCAGTGCGAGAGGGCTATGCTCGTATCGCCAAGAGGGCAACCTCGTATTATGCTTCACATAGCTGTTGCGGTTGTGCCGATGTTCCTGAGGATATCTGCAGGAGGCTGGGCTACACAGAAGAGGAGATTCATGCAGCACCACCTGAGTCTAACCTGGGCCTAGGCTGCGGCAACCCCGTGGCCTTGGCCGATCTGAAAGAGGGAGAGATTGTCCTGGACATGGGCGCCGGGGCAGGCTTCGATTGCTTCCTCGCCTCCAGCAGGGTCGGAGAGAAGGGAATGGTGATAGGTGTCGATCTGACATCGGAGATGGTGGACAAGGCCAGGGCCAATGCCCTCAAGGGCGGTTACACTAACATAGATTTCAGGCAGGGGGATCTGGAGAACATGCCCGTTGCCGATGCATTCGTGGACGTCGTGATCTCCAACTGCGTCATCAATCTGGTCCCCAACAAGAAGCTCGTTTTCAGGGAGGCTTTTCGGGTACTCAAGCCCGGCGGCAGGCTGGCCGTCTCAGACGTCGTCCTGCAAAAAGAGCTTCCAGATTTCGTGAGGCGGTCCACAGAGGCCTACATCGGCTGCCTGGCAGGAGCAATCCTTGAGGAGGACTACATAGAAATAATAAGATCTGTAGGCTTCGGAGATGTCAGGATCATAGAGAAGTCCGCCTTCCCCATCGAGTCCCTGGTCTCTGAGAGTGCTGGCCCCTCCCACATCGATATGCCCAAGATCTCAGAGGAAGAGCTGAGGGAGCTGGAGGATTCGGTCTCCAGCATCAAGCTGACAGCCGTCAAGCCAGATTGATTCTGCGGACGCCTCTGGCCTTCTCGACGACCTCCCGAAGGGCCGGTGCCAGATGCTGCAGCATCTGGGCGCTGATCTTCTCACCTGTGAGCGAGAGGACATACTGCTCCTCCGGCTCGACGACGAGCACTGCCAGGGGGACGATCCGGCCCGCCTGGACGCCACCCGCATCTGTTTTGAGCAGGGAGACCTCGACTATGGGATAGACTCTCTTGTCCCAGGCTTTAATGCCTTTTCCGATTCTTATTTCAGCCTCAGGCAGCATCATTTCTCATATCACCGCTCATCAAAAACTGCTTCTTGCCACCTCTTTCATGAGCCTTATAGTCTTCTTCTCCTTGAGGGCGCTGAGAACTGCCACGACCAGCGACAGAATCCTTGCCCTCATCTCAGCCCTGAACCAGCCTTCAAGCCGCTGCCCCTCGAAGCAGGGCACAAGAGTGATATCGGCATTGGGAATGCCTGCTGCAGAAGCCACAGACCAGAGGCAGCCGCTCAACACCGCCGTATCTGCCGGATCATCAAGCCCGAAGCGCAGGTTGCAGGATACATTGACCTTTATGGACCTGAATAGATCGACGACGATCCTGGTTAAAGCGGGAAGGGCCTCCATGAGGGTTTGAGGTTTCACGGATATATCTCGAATGCCTGAACCCTGCTTCTTCTTTTTCTTCTTCGCGGCCTTCTTGGGCTCTTCTCTCTCATCTTCCTTCTCATCCTCCCCGAGGATCGCCGCCTGCGGAAAGATGGTGCCCTCTTTCAGGGGAATGCCCATCCAGACGATGGAGTAAACCCCTTCCATCGAATTCCCCTCTTTGCTGGCCTTGAGAGATAGATGGATGGGGGCGAACAGGATCAAAAGGCACAGCCCACCGGCCGCCAAGATGAATGCCAGAAGGAGGTCGATCAACTAAATCACCATCGGGTGCCTCCTAATCTATCTCAATCAGCACAGGGTGACTGGCGCTCTTCTCTGTCTTGCTCTTCTCCTCAGCGGGCGTCTTTTGGGTGAGCATATGCCTGACGAGGTGGGAGATGCTCGCCATCGGCTCTGACAGAGGGCTTGGTGAACTCAGGGGCACGACTTTTACCCCCTCTGGTCCGCTTACACCCTTAAAAACAAGCACCACTGCCACCGGAAATACTCCAACGCCCCCACCGGCAGCGCCTGCTCTTCCTTCCCTGCTGCCTGCTTCCCCTCCTTGGCCAACCCCTGTGCCGAAGCCCATGCCTATTTTTATAAATGGAATTATCAGCTTGTCCTCCATCTCAATAGGCTCGGCGACTATGTTCTTTGCTGATATAGCCTTGAGGAGTTCATCGATCACAGTCTTTAAAGTATCCTCCTCGACCATCATTTATCTCCTTAAATTACTCAAGGGCAATCATATTTACATCTTTTCCAAAATGCCAACGAATCTCTGGCAGGTGCCTCGCTGAACGCATTAACTTCTCAATCAGGCCCTGACGAGAGAGACTTGCAGGCAGAAAAAACTGAAAAAAACTGAGGATGAAATCGAGAAGGATGATTCAGGCCAATCAGATGGCCTGGATCTCCTCCCTCGTCGCCATCTTGACGCCCTTCTTGCTCAAGACATCTCGCGCCTTGGCGATGTCGTCCACCCGCAGGATGAGCATGGCCTTCTCCGCTTTCGCGGTCACGAAGGCGTAGGCGTAGTCCACATTCACTCCGCTCTCCCCGAGAGTGTTCACGATCTCGTAGAGGCCGCCCGGTGTGTCCTTCATCTCGACCGCCAGGACGTCTGTCATGGAGACTGTGAAGGCGTTCTCCTTCAGGACATCGTATCCCTTCTCCGGGTTGTCCACCACCATGCGGATGACCCCGAAGTCGCCCGCCTCGGCTATGGTCAGCGCGCGGATGTTCACGCCCGCATCCGAGAGCGTCTTGGCCACATTGGCCGTCCTTCCCGGTCGGTTCTCCACGAAGAGCGAAATCTGCTTGATCTCTGCCATCTTGAATCCCTCCTACACCTTCCTGTTGTCTGTCACTCTCTTGGCCTTGCCCATGGAGCGGGGAATGGTTCCGGGCTCGACCAGATCCACCTCTGCAGCTATGTTCAGCACGCCTTTTAATTCTTTTGAGACTTTCTTCTTCAGCCTCATCAGATCTCCGATCTTGTCCGAGAAGCCCTTCTCCGTCAGCTCGACCTTCACCGTCATCATATCGAGAACGCCCTTGCGGTCCACGATGATCTCCCAGTGGTCTCCCACCTCCGGGATCTTCATCAGGACAGACTCCACCTGGCTTGGGAAGACGTTGATGCCGCGGATGATCAACATGTCGTCTGTCCTGCCCATTATCCTCAGGATCCTCGGATGGGTGCGCCCGCATTCGCAGACCTCGTTGGTCATGACGGACAGGTCTCCGATCCTGTATCTGATCAGCGGCAGAGCGAACTTGTGCAGCGTTGTGAAGACAAGCTCGCCGCGCTCTCCGTCATCCACGGGCTCACCTGTCTTGGGGTCGATCACCTCCGTCAGGAAGATGTCTCCCCAGATGTGTATCCCTTTCTGTTGCATGCACTCGGTGCAGAGCGGCCCGGAGATCTCGGAAGTGCCGTAGATGTCGTAGGCGTTGATGCCTGTCCCCTCCTCGATCCTCTTGCGCGTCTCGATGGACCAGGGCTCGGCCCCGAAGATGCCTGCCTTGAGATTGGTGTCCTCCTGGATGGATACGCCCATCTTCTCTGCGACCTCCATGATATGCAGGAAGTAGGATGGGGTGCAGGCGATAGCCGTCGTGCCCAGGTCCTGCATCAGCTCTATCTGGCGCTCAGTGCTGCCTGTGCCTATGGGCAGGACAGCCGCGCCGATCCTCTCAGCGCCGTAGTGCAGCCCGAGGCCGCCTGTGAAAAGGCCGTAGCCGTAGGCAACCTGGATAGTGTCGTCCCGGCCAAGGCCGATGGAGGTGAGCGCGCGGGCCAGCGACTCGGACCATGTCTCGATGTCGCCCCGGGTGTAGCCGACGACAGTGGGCTTGCCTGTAGTGCCGCTGGAGACATGATAGCGCACCACCTGGCTCTTGGGGGCGCTGAACATTCCCGTCGGGTAAGTATCCCGCAGATCAACTTTTCTGGTGAAGGGAAGCTTGGTGACGTCCGCGAGGGACTTGATGTCTCCCGGCTCGACGCCCGCATCCTTGAACCTCTGGCGATAGAAGGCTGAGTGGTCGTAGACGTAGCGAACTATGGACTTGAGACGGTCCTCCTGGAGGGCGTGCAGGTCCTTCAGGGGCATGCGCTCAATGTGGGGGTCCCAGTAACCGGACATTGATGATCAACCGAGGGCATCACTACGCGGCTGAATAAAAAGCAATCGATTCTCTCCGCGGGCGCTCTGCGAATGGCGTCGAAGCCAATTGCGCAGAGCGACCCTTCCTTTGGCGTCCACTTTGGTAAATATCATATTGGTTCAATCTCACTAATGAATTCATATCCATTAGAAGCTCTACTCTCCTTCTAAGGCTGAATTGTTTCACAGGTAGGATGAAATTATTACAGCAGATCGTTATTCATTGGATGTCTTTGGTTAAGAAGTATGGAGTACTCCTAATAACCTCTAATTTTGGCCCGCGCCTTTATAAATAGTATATAAAGACTTGGCGGATTTTCCGGGTTTTTAGGAATACTCTATATAACAAATATATAGATTTATTTTTACAAATTCGGAAGCATCTAAATTTGGTAGGCCTTCATCGAAGAGGAATAGTATCGCTATCTTTTGCCGGGTCGCGGGTGGGAATTACTGAAAATTCTTGCTAAAATCGGATGGAGGGGGTTCATTTTGACCTCATGTACCCATCACATCACCTGTTTGCGCTTTTCAGTATATCACGTACGCGACCTTTTGCCGAAAGCTCTTCACAAAGATTTATATCGATTATCGCATTATTTCATACGTTTAGGAGGGAGATCAACGATCTTGTTAAGGTCTGCAAAAGGCCTTTCGATTCAATGCAAGCTTTATAGAAATAACCCGCATCTTAGGGTTCTATATGCGAAGGATCACCTAAATTTATTCACTAATTCCATTCAAAAAGAGATTAGGATTGTACGACATGAAATCAAGGCCGACCTCAAAACTAAATTCTTTTGGCACAGTTTCTTCGATGCTTCTCTCTTCGAAAATCATCCAGCAGCCGTTTTAACCAAATATCTCTTTGAATTTACTGGGGCAAATCCTGAAGTCGTCTGCAGGAATATCTACTCGAATCCCAAGGCATGTCTTCCGTTCGGTGCAATGAAGCTAGAGGGTATGATGTCATGATGCAAAAAAAGAGACAGAAGGAGCCTATTATGGACAACGGCCAACAAATCCTAAAATGTCGCGACGACAAAGCTCCTGTGATTCTATCTAAGGTAATAAAAGCAAAGGATGACATGGAGCCATTCACATTAGCAGATGGATGTGAATGTTCTTGGCTCCAAAAAGGCAATACTTTGGGCACTGCGAAGCTGCGTCAAAGGATTGAGCCTTGGATGACTGCGTTATTTCAATCCGAGCACCTCGCATTGCTAGTCGGCTCCGGTCTTACTCATGCAGTTCATCATATTGCAACATTCGCGGAAAAAAAATCCCTGCCTGGAATGAAAGCTATTGATTTCGATTATTTCAATAAAGAGATAAATGCTGAAGCAAAAAGATCATCCGATGCAGCTGGACGAAAAGAAGGCAATATTGAAGATCAAATCCGTGTCGCTAACGAAGTGCTTCGCGGAGTGGAAATCATTGCCGATAGCTTTGAGGGATTAAGGGACAAAACTAATGGTCTCGAGGAAGATTTGAAGCGTGCTATGGATGACTTTGCTTCATCCATCTTGAAGGGTGAAGCAGAGTTGATGACCGCGAATGAGAAAGACCTCGAAAAAGCATTTAAGTACCTTGTTAATTTCTTGATGAGTTTTGCTAGCAGAAACGGAACACGAGATCGACTACAAATTTTTACAACCAATTACGATCGCTATATAGAAGCTGGAGCTGAAGTGGCTGGGCTGCATTTGCTCGATCGGTTTATCGGCTCGATGGCTCCAATTTTTCGATCTTCTCGACTTGATATCGATATGCACTACAATCCTCCAGGGATTCGCGGCGAACCTCGATACCTGGAAGGAGTTGCAAGATTTACAAAACTGCATGGATCGATTGATTGGGTAAGCGCTCAGAAAAGCATTCGACGTATTGGATTGCCTTTTGGAGTGAAGAGCATAACGCCCTATTTGGAAGTACCAGGACTAGTAGGGGTAGATGCACATCAATTGATGATTTATCCGAATTCTGCAAAAGATAGAGAAACTAGTGCTTACCCATATGTTGATCTATTTCGCGACTTTGCTGCCGCTGTGTGTCGTCCCAACAACACGTTGATCTCCTACGGCTATAGCTTTGGCGACGAACATATCAACCGTGTGATTGAAGATATGCTTACCATTCCGTCCACACATCTCGTCGTCATTTCGTATGATGATCCATTGAATCGCATCATGCCGATGTACGATAGACTGGGAAGACCTGCTCAAATCTCCCTTCTTATTGGAGATCATCTTGGTGATTTACAAGCATTGGTTGATAATTACTTGCCAAAAACAGCCATAGATCAAACAACAATACGCATGGCTGAACTTTTAAAATCTCGTGGAATTCTGGGGCAAACCGAAAATGATGACGAAATAATAGATATGCATGAAACAGGTGAGGGATCCAAGGCATGAGCCAATCACCGTTTGAACATGCCGGAAGCCTTTGTATTGGAGCAGTGGATTTTGTCTCACCAGGCGAGATTAGAGTTGCACTCGATATAGAGGCTCCTGAATCGGTCGCATTGAATGCAGGAGGACCTCGCCCATTTCCACGAGTAAACAGTTACTTATTAATGCCGGTTGATGACGGTTATCTTGTAGGGCAGATCGAATGGATTACTGTGGAACGGTCTGCATTTCCGAAACGCCGAGGCATGAAAGATTTTGGATTAGTTGATCTACCATATCCGCTGCGAAAGATCAGCTTGAATCCGCTAGGAACGCTTCTTAAAAAGACAGCTAAATCTGAAAATGATGAAGGGTATACCTTCCGTCGCGGAAAAGAGTCTCTTCCGTCGATTGGTACTAGCGTCCTGCTTCCAACGGAAAAACAACTTCGATCCATCATTGAGTCTGGAGAATATCGGCGTGTTAAAATTGGAATTAGCCCACTCGCCGGAAACGCAGAGGTATGCGTCGATCCGGACCGCCTATTTGGACGCCATCTTGCTGTGCTTGGGAATACAGGTAGCGGAAAGTCATGTTCAGTTGCTGGCCTTATTAGATGGTCCTTAGAGCAAGCCCAGTCGAATAGTGAAAATCAGCCAAATGCCCGATTCATAGTCTTGGATCCAAATGGGGAATATTCCCGAGCTTTCAGTCTCGATGACCCCATCGTGAAGGCAAAAATATTTAAGGTCGACCCAGGGAAAGGAGAGCATCCCTTACACGTTCCCCTTTGGTTTTGGAATAGCGCAGAATGGTGTTCCTTTGCTCAGGCGAGCGTGAAAACTCAAAAACCACTTCTTATTCAGGCACTAAGAAATGTGCGCGATGGAGAAACAGAGCCTTCGGCAAATCAGAGCGTTGAGATTAGACGCTATCTCAGAACAATTGTAGCAATACTTCGCGCAGAAAAAACTTCAGGCAGCCCATGGGGCAAATTCCCAAAGCCGAAATCATTCTTGGATAAGATTGAAAAATGGAATCTAGGTATAGAGCCGTGGATTGCTTTTTTGGAAGGAGATGAGCAATCCGCTCTTTCAGAGCTTTATGAGATGATCGATTCCCTTTGCATTACACGCAAAGAAAAATATGCTCATCTGGATTTTACGCGCATTGAGATAGACGGTCTAATAGATTGTGCAAGCAGAGCACATAGTGTCTTTGGAGGAAGCGATTCAGACACGCAACCTAGTGATGTGGACTCACCTCGCAAGTTTACTGGAAACTCCCTAATGCGTAGCGTCGAAGCAACTGCGGAAATGCTGAACGTCTCTGAATACTCAGATACATTGGTGATTCGGATCCGCAGTATTCTTGCTAATCCCCGAATAAAAGCGATCATTAATGAATCTAGCAATAAGTCACTAGATCAATGGTTAAATGAATATCTTGGAGAAGATAAAAAGGATCGAGGCTGTATAACTATAATTGATCTATCCCTTGTCCCATCCGAGGTCGTTCATATAGTTGTAGCCGTTATTGCCAGAATAATATTCGAGGCGCTTCAACGTTATAGAAAACTAACTCGATCAGCATTGCCAACTGTCCTAGTTATGGAAGAAGCACATAACTTCATAAGTCGCTATAAAGATGATGCTGAAAACCAAGATGTTGCTGCCGTATGCTGCCAGGTTTTTGAACGTATCGCACGTGAGGGAAGAAAATTTGGGCTTGGGCTCGTCCTTTCGTCACAACGTCCATCGGAGCTTTCTCAGACAGTACTATCTCAATGCAACTCATTCCTCTTGCATCGCATCAGCAACGATCGAGATCAAGAATTAGTTTACCGTTTGGTCCCGGATAACCTCAAGGGATTACTCCGAGAACTTCCATCGTTGCCTTCTCAATATGCTATCCTTCTTGGTTGGGCGTCAGAGTTGCCTGTAATGGTTAAAATGAATGATTTGCCTAAGTCGCAACAACCGTATTCTGATGACCCAGATTTTTGGAGTGTATGGGTTGGTAAGGATGACAAAGGGAAAACTGTCGTGCGTAAAGCCAATTGGAAATCTGTGGCCGATGATTGGCAGGGAACGCCCCCATAAAAATAGAATTTGATGCTATTGATCTTTTTTCAGAACTGGAAGCTTTTTCACCTCATTAAGTGCTGATAGGCTCTGGCAGCTAAGGGCTTAAATCGCTTCGACCTTGAAATTCCTGCTGTGGGCCCGACAGCACTTCAATGATTAGGCACCCTGAGTGTTATCCGGACCCGTCAGATCCTCTCCACTTCCGCCTTCACGAGCCTGTGCACCTCGCCCGGATCGGCTTTCCCGCGGGTCTTCTTCATCACTGCTCCGACGATGAAGTTGAGCGCCCTCTCGCTCCCAGCCCTGTAGTCTGCCACAGCCGACGCGTTCTCGGCTACAGCCTCGAGCACCGCCTTCTGCACGACGTCCTCCTCGGCTCTGCCGAGGCCCCGGGCCTTGACGATCTCCTGCGGCGATCCGCCTTTCTTGTCAAGGATTGCCCTGATGATCTCCACGGCTCCGTCCTCGGTGATCGCAGCCGACGAGAGCAGGTTTATGATCTGGGCCATGTCATCGACCTTGAAGGCATCGATCCCCAGATTGCGGTAGTTCAGCTCGCCCTTCAGCACATCGGCGATCCAGACCGCTGCGAGCCTAGGCTCCGCACACGCCGCCACTGCCTCATAGAAGTTGGCCACCTTGATGTCGGAAGTTAGTGATTTGGCATGGTCGTCCTTCATGAGATACTGCCTGACAAACCTCTCCCTCTTGGCATCGGGCAGCTCCGGCAGCGCATCCTTGATGGCCGGAACCCAGGCGGCGATGCGTATGGGGGCCAGATCGCACTCAGGGAAGTAGCGGTAGTCATGCGCCCCAACCTTGCTTCTTATGGAGACTGTGATGTTGCGTATCTCGTCGAAGTGCCTCGTCTCCTGCACCACAGTCATGTTCCTTCTTCGAATGTTCCTCTGCCTCGTGATCTCGTAGGAGAGCGCCTTCTCCACGCCCTTGAAGCCCGAGATGTTCTTGACCTCAGTCCTGTCACCGCCGCGAAGCGAGATGTTGGCGTCCACACGCATCGATCCCTCCAGGGAGCCGTCGAAGACCTCCAGGTACTCGAGGATGCTCTTCAGCTTGTCCAGGAAGGCGCGCGCCTCCTTCGGTGAATGCAGATCCGGCTCTGTCACAACCTCCAGCAGAGGCATGCCGCAGCGGTTGTAGTCCACCATGGTGTACTTGGCCTTGTCAATTGTCCCGGCATGAACGAGCCTTCCAGGGTCCTCCTCCATATGAGCCCTGTTTATGCGGATATTTCTCTCGAGCCCGTCGTCAC
This sequence comes from Methanosaeta sp. PtaU1.Bin060, assembly GCA_002067365.1. Lineage (GTDB taxonomy): Archaea > Halobacteriota > Methanosarcinia > Methanotrichales > Methanotrichaceae > Methanothrix. The sequence continues at coordinate 17,828 of MVRK01000035.1, forward strand.
CCAGGATCATGATGTGGCCCTTCGTCGCCAGAGGGAAGTCGTACTGGCTGATCTGGAAGCCCTTGGGAAGATCGGGGTAGTAGTAGTTCTTCCTGTAGAAGAGGGTCTCCTCCTCTATCCGGCAGTTCAGGGCGAGGCCCACCTTGATGCCGTACTCCACAGCCTTCCTGTTCAGCACAGGCAGGGAGCCTGGCAGACCAAGGCATACGGGGCAGGTGTGTGTGTTTGGCTCCGAGTCGTGGTAGGCCGTGGAGCAGCCGCAGAACATCTTGGACTGCAGGCGGTTGAGCTGCACATGAATCTCAAGGCCGATGATGACCTCCTCAGTCTCCATCTAAACCACCTCCGGGCGGGCATCGTGGAAGCTCGTGGCCGTCTCGAAGGCATGGGCTGCCCGCAGCACAGTTGCCTCATCGAAGTGCCTGCCGATGAGCTGAAGCCCTATGGGCAGCCGTCCGGCAAAGCCGCAGGGAACTGAGATGGCTGGCACTCCAGCCAGGTTGATTGGCACAGTGAAGACATCTGCCAGATAGAGCGAGAGCGGGTCGTTGATGCGCTCGCCTATGCGGAAGGCCGGGATGGGCATTGTGGGACCGGCTACGATGTCCACATCCTTGAAGGCGTGCAGGAAGTCCTCCTTGATCAGGGTCCTCACCTTCAGCGCCTTGAGGTAGTAGCGGCCGTAGTAGCCGGCCGAGAGGGCATAGGTTCCTAGCAGGATGCGCCTCTTCACCTCCGGCCCGAATCCCTGCGCCCGGATCTCAGAGAATGTTGTGTGCCAATCCTTGTCTTCTCCCACTCGAAGCCCGTAGCGCAGCCCGTCGAAGCGGGCAAGGTTTGAAGAGGCCTCGCTCATGGCTATCACATAGTAGGCCGCTAGGGCGTAGCGGGTGTGCGGCAGGCTCACCTCCTGCCACGAAGCGCCCAGCCCCTCCAGGGTGGATATGGCCTCCCAGACAGCCCTCTCCACATCCTTGTTCACCCCTTCGCCGAAATACTCCTTCGGGATGCCTATCTTCAGGCCAGATACGCCCTTATCGAGATCCGCCAGGTAGCTCCAGCGGTCCATCTCTGCGGAGGTCGAGTCCCGCCAGTCGTGTCCGGCGATGATCTCCATGAGCAGCGCAGTGTCTTCCACGCTCTGGGTCAGCGGCCCTATCTGCTCCAGTGAGTTGGCATAGGCGATGAGCCCGAAGCGTGAGACAAGGCCGTAGGTGGGCTTCAGGCCCACAATGCCGCAGAAAGACGCTGGGCAGCGCACAGAGCCGCCTGTGTCAGATCCTAGCGCCGCAGGGGCCTCGCCACCGGCCACAACTGCCGCGCTTCCCCCGCTGGATCCACCGGGAACGCAGTCCAGGTCCCAGGGGTTATGCGTCGGCCCGAAGCAGCTCGTCTCTGTGGAGGATCCCATGGCGAACTCATCCATGTTCGTCTTTCCCATTACGATGGCCCCCTCGGCCTTCAGACGCTCAATGACATGGGCATCGAAGGGCGGGACATAGCCCTGCAGGATTCGAGAGCTGCAGTTCGTCTCAATCCCGCTAGTGGAGATGCACTCCTTGATGGCTATGGGCACCCCGGCCATGAGGCCGCCCCATGGCTTTCTGTCAAACTCGCGGGCGCTCTCCAGGGCGCTCTCCTTGGCCAGGGTGGTGAAGCCGTTGAGCCTGCTCCTCTCGGCCTTCTCGAAGAGGATGCTCAGGTACTCCTCTGCTGATCCGGATTCTAGCCGGTTCCTCAATTGGGCGAGCATAGCTCACACGATCCTCGGGCTCTTGAAGTAGCCATTCTCCCGGCGCGGTGCATTCCGGAGCGCCTCCTCCTGGGAGAGGGACTGGCAGGCCACGTCCTCCCTGAAGATATTGGAGATATCCACCACGCGGTAGGTGGGCTCCACGCCGTCCGTCTTCACCTCATCCAGCTGGTGGAAGTAGTCCAAGATGGAGTTGAACTGCTCCACGAATTCGTCCTTCTCTGCATCCTCGATCTTGACGCTGGCAAGCCAGCTGATGTGCTCCACATCATCCCTGGTGATCATCTAATCCCACGCCTTTGACATCATCCATCGGCATTTCTGGCGATCTTCACGGGCAAGGCCATCTGAGCGGCCAAGCGGATGTTTCTTTTCAAACCCGAGACAATCTTATGAGATATAACCATCTCGCTGGAAGTCTTCTCGTTCTTCGTAATCCTCCTGCTGCCTTCGGGCCCTAACAACATCGGTTCCAGGCACACAAAAACCACCAAGGACTGTCAGAGTGCTCTTTCGTCCAAGGCGCGCGCGGAGTCGGGTATGTCCATGTGGCGCTCCTTGGATGAAGTACCATATCCTGCTCAAATTCGCAGTCTGAGTTCCAGACCATGCAGCCACCAGGAGGCGGAGAGCTGCGACGCAGAAAGGAGGGCGGCAAGGATGCCGTCATCGATCGAAGAGACCATTTACTCATAATAATGATTATTAAATAAGTATTTATTCCTGATGCCCGGAAACGGCATACCCCCATGAACTGCCTTTCGGCCCATTGGCCGAAGGTGGGCAGAGGAGCGAAGAGGAGGGTGATGCTTGACGTTCAAAGTTCCTGCTGAGATCACAAAAGCGGCAATAGCCTCAGGATGCACGAAGTGTACTATGAGATGGCAGAAGTTGCTTGTCTTGGGTTTCCTGGCCGGGGCATACATCGCCTTTGGTGCCCTGCTGAGCGAGATAGTGGCCGGTGGCCTTTCCAATGGCACCATCACTCTGGCCGGGGGCGAAGTCTGGAAGCTGGCATTGCCTGCGGGCCTGGTCAAGTTTGCTGCGGGAGCTGTCTTCCCTGTGGGGCTCATGCTTGTGGTGATTGGAGGGGCCGAGCTATTCACAGGAAACTGCATGTTTGCTCCCATCAGCGTCTTCAATCGCGAGTCGGGCTTCAAGGGGCTCGCTGTGAACTGGACGCTCGTCTACCTGGCCAACCTGATCGGCTCCATCTTCGTGGCCGTCTTCCTGGCATACAAATGCGGCTTCTTCGACGCCATGCCATGGGCAGGCTGGGCTGCGACTGTGGCAAACACCAAGTGCGGCCTGGACTTCGCCACTGCCTTCTGGAGGGGCGTGGGCTGCAACTGGCTCGTCTGCCTGGCCATATGGCTTGCGATCAGCGCCGATGATGTCGTGGGCAAGATCCTGGCCATCTGGTTTCCCATAATGGCCTTCGTGACCATAGGCTTTGAGCACAGCGTCGCAAACATGTTCTTCATCCCCTTGGGGATATTAGTGGCCAACAACCCTGCAACAGCCGCCACACTCTCCTCGGCGAACATCACGACGACGAATCTCATCGGCTCAGCGGGATGGTACAACTTCTTCATCACCAATCTGGTGCCTGTCACCCTTGGCAACATAGTGGGAGCGGCGCTCTTCGTGGCTGCAATCTACTGGTATGTCTACATGCGCGGTCCGCTTTGCGCTTCAAAGCCGTAGGGCGTCAGGGATCGATGCCCGCGTAATGATTGAGCAGAGATTAATTCTCTGATCTTTTTTCAATCTGGCCCATCGCTATTTCCTGCGAGCAAGGTCACTCCCTCGTTTTGACTCTGTAAGACCAAATAGCTTTTCAGAAAATGGGACTTGAACCAGTAAAAAACAAAAAATGTAAATCTACCCGAAGAAGATCTTGTAGAAGAACTCCAGCAGGCTTGAAAAGGCCAGATTCAGCTTTGCCTGCATGAGCCATGTGTGGCCCACGATGTCCACCTGGCTGTTGGCCCTCTGCTTCTGAAACTCGGATATCGGATCGCTGGAGCCCTTGATCCTATTGATGGCATCCTCCGTGGCATTGATGGTAATGCTGGGGTTATCGATCCCGCCCTCAACAATCCTGCTCACCCTGGCGTTTTCAGTCTCGATCCCAACCCTGTAAACGCGACTGCCATTGATGACATTCACCTCGACCTTCTCGTTGCCGACGAGGCTTTTGATGACCTCGGGGGAGCCATCGATCCGGTTGTTGTAGATGTTGACGTACTTGTGCACCGTGGCGCTATCGATTGAAGCGCCTGCCACGAGGCAGAAGGTCGCAAAAAGCACTGCCATAAGCACAGGAATAGCGAAAGCTGACTTTCTCATTGAATAAGTATTGTTTTTGGTGATTAAAATATCTTGCGGCTCTTATGGTCATCTCGTCGCTCGCGGATTTTGCAAAAAGGAGAGCGCAAAACTGTGCTTGAATGAGCAAGCGCAAAACGAGGTGCGAATCAGTCCATGAGAAGTGCATTTTTCGGCTTTTTGCATATGGCTGCCATCCAGTCGACGAATCTTTGGAGCATCCGAAAAGAAGGCCTTCACATGGAATCCTTTAAGTACGTTCTTTCCAAATAACTGCACATGGACGTTCTCGTTCTCTGCATCGACCGCGACAACGATCTTGGCCGAAAAGCTGGGATCGAGAGCCCCGTCATAGGTCGAGGAGCCAACCTCGATGCAGCCCTGAAGCTGGGCATGGCCGATCCCGAGGATTCCGACACCAACACCATCTTCGGCGGCATCAAGGCGCTCGATGAGCTGGTGGCAGCCGGAAAGGATGCTGAGGTGGCGTCTCTGGCAGGCGACGTGAAGGTCGGCCTCGTCTCCGACGGCAAGCTGGCAGCCCAGATCGAGGAGCTGATAGCACGCTTCAAGCCAGAGGGGGTGATAGTAGTCTCTGATGGCGCAGAGGATGAGGCCATCCTTCCCCTAATCCAGTCACGCATCAAGGTGAATGGTGTTCGTCGCGTCCTGGTGAAGCAGAGTCCTAACCTCGAGAGCACCTACTACCTCTTAAAACAGGTCTTCACAGACCCCAAGATCAGCCACACAGTCTTCATCCCGCCTGCGCTGGCATTACTGATGTTCGCCATCTTCGGCTTCCTGCACTATCCAGAGGGGGCGTGGATCGCCATCACAGGAGCTGTGGGCCTCTACCTTCTCTTCCGCGGCCTGGGCCTGGACGACTCGATGGAAGAGGCGAAGCAGACTCTTAGAAGCTCTCTATATGCCGGAAAGATAGCTTTCATCACATACATCCTGGCAGCCATGCTGGTGGTGATAGCCACCATCCAGGGAGCTGCAAGCTTCTGGCAGTATTATCACGATCCCCTGTGGCACGGCTACTTCACCCTGGTCATAATCTACATCAACAAGAGCTGCTGGTGGTATGTGGCCGCGGCCATCTGCATAAACCTGGGAAAGATCATGGACATGTACCTGGAAGGAATAAGAGACGCCCGAACATACTCGTATCTCTTTTTCCTGATAGCCACGGGCCTCATCATCTGGTCTGCTAGCGGCTTTATCCTGGCCAGCAACGCGGATCTGAAGTTCGGAATGGGAATGGTGGAGTCCATCCAGTACCTTGCCGTCTCTGCCGTCGTTGCAATTTTGATCGCCCTCGTGGGGGTCAACGTCTCCAAGAGAATAGCTGGCGAGAGCCCAATTACTCCTGCAGAGTGATCAGCTTGGCAAAGCAGCTGGAGATAAATGCGTCAGGAGAAAACTGTCTGTGTGACTTCACCTTCGACTTTTACTGGCAGCACCAGGGCTCAAGGTTGGACCCTGAGCAGATCGTGAGCGGCATCTCCTTTCGAGGGCTTGTAGAGGCATTGCGGGAGGGGGAGACTGTGATGATCAGAGGCGATGTCGGCAGCCGTCTTGGCTCAAGCCTTGGGGTGGACCTGGTCAGGCTTGGGGGAAAAGGCGGCCCGATCGAGGCCACCGGCAGAATAGTGGTGGACGGAGATGTCGGCAGCCGCATGGGCATCAGCATGCTTCGTGGCGCGATCTACGTCTCGGGTAGGATTGAAGAGCCGCTAGGCAACGTGATCGAGATGAAGAGTGATCTCACTGGATACAGGAAATTCATCTCGGTGACCGAAGCGCTTGAGAAGAGCTTTCGCGTTCTCGAACCTAACATCGGGGACGAACGCGGGCTGCTCATCCTCGATGGCATCCCGAGGGACACACTGGGCGCGAGAAACCAGTGCAACAGAGCACTGCGCATCCAGGGCGATCTCGGCATGAGCACAGGCATCCTCATGCGCTCAGGCCTGATAGACGTCTCTGGAAGCGCCGACAGGAACACAGGCGTTCTCCTGTGCGGTGGCAGGATAGTTATAAAAGGAAGCACAGGCGACTTCACAGGCTCGGAGATGCGCGGCGGCGAGATCTTTGTGGAGGAAAATGCCGGGAGCTTTGCCTGCGGAAAAATGAGGGGTGGAGCCGTTTATGCTAAATCCTGCAAGCCCTTGCCGCCAGCCCGGGCAAGGATGCCAGAGGCCGGGGAGCAGGCGCTAGTGGCCAGGATGCTCGGGATCAGCCCGCTTTATGCCATGATGTACAAGCGGTTTGGACTCTGAGCCGGGGCTCTCTAGTAGATCTCCTCGAGGTCCTCGATGTGAGCGAATGCATCGTCCAGCTGCTTCCTGGCCCTCTGCTTCTTGTCCTTCTCATCCTGGATGGCGCGAGCTGCCTGTGCGTAGAGTGCCTCAAGCTCTGAGACGGATGCGAGGGTGAAGATCGTGAGAACTCTGGGATAGCCCTTCTTAATCACCAGCCCCTTGAAGACATGCCCTGCGCTGGCCGATATCCTCTCCAGCTCTTTGGTGATCTCATCGACGTCCAGATGCTCCCTTGAGCCCTGCACTATCACCATGGCCCTGGCCGCCTCATCATAGACATTCGCCGGATAAAGCAGGCTGCCGGGCTTGAGGCTGTTCTCGATGGCAGCCTTCACTGAGGGATTCTTGCGGTCGGCCTGATAAAAGCCCATTGTGCCTATCCGCAGCCCGCCGCTCATGACTGTCTTGAAGTCTCCCAAATCAGTGACTGAGAGCATCTCGCTGTCCAGAGATTCGATGAGGAACAGAAGCCTCTGGGCCACCATAGAGTTGATCCTGTCGTAGGCGGAGGCTATGTCGCCGCTCAGCCTCTTCATATACTGGTTGTCCACCAGTATTATGCCGTCCGACTCAACCTCCATCAGCTCCCGCATGCTGAAAGCTGCATTCTGAAGGTATATGGAGCCCTCTTCCCTGAAGGGGAGCACAGCCACGGCAATGACTGAGATATTCCTGTATCGTCTCTTCAGCTCCTGGATGATCAGGGGCGAGAAGGATGAGCCTGTTCCGCCCGAGGCTGAGGTGATGACGAAGGCGAGATCGAAATCGCCCCTTTTCTCCACCTCCTCCATGATCATGTCGCGGTTATCCCAAAATGCCTGCCTGCCGATATTTCTGTTCGCTCCGACTCCGTGCAGATTGGGAACGTGAAGCCTATCCTTAGCAGTGGTGAACCGCAGCTCCTTGAGATCATTTATCGCGGTGTTCACGGCCAGGGTCTCAACCCTGCTAGGGAACTTGGGGCGAAGATAGTACTTCGCCAGCTTGGAGGCCCCACCACCTCCAAAAGCCTCCCTGTTTATTGCGTCCAGGATTCTGTTTCCACACTGGCCCACTCCAAGCATGAGAACATTCAACATGATATCAAATTCCTCTCGGATTTGAACTCTATGATGATGGTGATCTATGATATCGATTTAACTCTGATTCTTGATCTGCGACCCGGTTATGAGGTGAATACCGCACCTCCTATCGCATCACCCGTTATACTTACTCCCTCAATATTTATACTCTTTGTATCTCCTGTACAGCCATCCAAATATGAACGCGACTGGAACGATTAGTAGGAGATATATGTATTTATACTCTCGTTCCTGGACTGTCACCTCTGTCTCGATCTCCTTGAACATGGCCTCGTCTCCTCCCTGGAAGCTGGCTCGCAGGTGCACTGTGTAGTTGCCCGCCTTCTCTCCCAGAAGCTGCGCTGAATAATTCTCCTCTTTTCCAGGCATTATTTCGAAGAAGCTCTTTTCAAGGCCCTCTGCCACCAGACCATCGGCTGGATTTATGTATGCGCTTATCTCTATCCTGGTGGCAGAGGCCTTTCCATCGTTTACCAGGCTGATGTTCAAGACGCCCTTGCCCCCGTTGGGGATGGGGCCTGATGGTGTCAGAGTGATCTGCAGATCGGGCTTGCTCTTGGGATTGATAACCACATTAAAGGGTTCCGAGTTGTTGGACCTTACGTTTTTCTTCGAGTCGGTGTAGCTGACCTGGACGGCGGGGACCCTGATGGAGCCCTCTTTGACTGCGCTCATGATATAGATAGCCGAATCCGACTCGCCCGGCTCAAGGTTCTGGTTGATCCGCGGAGGATAGCCGGCCTTGTAGGAGAACTCCGGCAGCGGCGGGATGTCCTCGATCTTGATGTTCGATGCGGGTCCTGTGCCCACATTCTTGACTGAGATGGTGGCCTCGACATCGTCTCCGATGCTGATCTGATCCTTGTCGAAGCTTTTTTGCACCAGCAGATTGGGAACGTCGAGCGGGGTGCGTGGCTTCTCAGAGGTGCGCTTTCTTGCGGTTCCAAGGCTTCTCTGGTACTCTACCCTCACCTTGGCAGACTGATCATCGAAGATGTCGATCACAGTGAGGGTTATTCCTTCACTATCAGATCCGCCGTTGAAGTCGTTTGCATTGTTCTGAAGCAGCGCCCTCTGCTCATCGAGGCCGCCTCCAATCTTTTTGATATGCATGACTACGAGGCCGTCCTTCACAGATTGGACCTCGACCAGCTCCGCCTGATAGTTGCCGACGCTGATGCTGTCGCCGATATTGAGAGTGAAATCGCTGAATATCACATCGTTGTCCTTGCTCTCACTCGCCTGAGCCGCAAAGGCCGACAGCAACATCAGCGGCACAATGGCCAGGCAGCTCCACCGCATATTTGCGGACATCTTCGACGCGTGAATCGGATTCAAATTTCAACCTCGGTTTGCTTCGGTTGACCCAGCTTCCATCTCCAGGCTCATATCGATCCACCTGGCGTCTCTTGTGAGGGCGCCAAGGGAGATCACATCCACGCCTGTGGCCGCGTATGATCCCAGGTTCTCCAGAGTTATCCCCCCAGATGCCTCCAGGAGCACATCATCTCTGAGCCCCCTCTCCTGAAGAATCCTCACGCCATTGCAGATCTCGGCAGGGGGCATGTTGTCGAACATGATGATGTCTGCTCCAAGCTCGGCGGCGCGGAGCATCTCCTCCAGGCTCTCCACCTCCACCTCGATCTTCTTGGTGAAGCTTGTCTGCCTCCTCGCGCGGCGCAGGCATTCCTCAAGGCCGAGGAGCTTCAGGTGATTGTCCTTGATGAGAACAGCGCCCGAGAGGTTGTACCTGTGGGGGTCGCCACCTCCGAGGAGGACCGCCTTCTTCTCGTAGAGCCTGAAGCCAGGGGTGGTCTTGCGGGTGCTGGCGATCCGGACGCTTCTCTCGTCTCCTGCCGTGGCAGCCGAAAGCACGCACTCTCGCGTGAGGGTGGAGATGCCGCTCATCCTCGCCATGAAGTTCAGGGCGAGGCGCTCCGCCTGCAAGATCCCTCGGGCGTTTCCGCGCACATAGAGGACCTCTGATCCGGCGGGCACGAACTCGCCCTCGTCGAAGGCTGCATCGGCAATGGCACCAAAGTGGCCGAAGACCTCCTTTGCCTCCGAGAGCCCCGAGATCACGCAATCCTCTCTGACGACGACTACAGCCTCGGCTTCGATCTCTGGAACAATGGCACTCGAGTCATCCCACTCCCCGAGATCCTCGCTCACGAATCGCTCCAGCTCCGACTTCAGCATAACCGCAAAGGTTTTGATGTACCTTTGATTTATAGCCTCCGATGCCTCTCAAGATAGGGCTCGTCGGGTGCGGTGCCATTGGGGCCGAGATTGCCAGGGCAATAGATAGCAAAGAGATTGATGCAGATCTTGTGGCCGTGTGCGACCATAACTCTGCAACGGCCAAGGCGCTCATCGATAGCCTGAAGAATAAGCCGATCAAGACGGGGCTGGAGGAGCTGGTAAGCCTCTCGGACCTGGTGGTTGAAGCTGCCTCACAGAGGGCGGTTCCTGCCATCGCCAGAGCAGCGCTTGGCGCTGGAAAGAGCCTCATGATCATGAGCGTCGGGGCCCTGGCGGATGCAGATCTCTACAGGGAGGTGAAGAGGCTCGCAGCCGATCATAGAACCAGGGTCTACCTTCCTTCGGGTGCGATCTCGGGGCTGGATGGCCTCAAGTCCGCCAGCATCGGTGAGATCAGGAGGGTGACTCTCACCACCACCAAGAAGCCTGCAAGCCTCGAGGGCGCGCCTTACATTCGCGAGAAGGGGATAGATCTCAAGGCGCTGAGAGGGCCGACGCTGATCTTTGAGGGGACTGCTTCCGAGGCTGTCAAAGCATTTCCTGCGAATGTGAACGTTGCTGCGACTCTCTGCCTTGCGGCGCGCGAGGGTGAGGTCAGGGTGAAGATAATCGCAGATCCCCAGATAAAAGTCAACCAGCACGAGATCGTGGCTGAGGGAGACTTCGGGCGGATCACCACGAAGGTCGAGAATGTGCCATCGCCCAAGAATCCGAAGACGAGCTATCTGGCGGCTCTTTCGGCCATTGCGACGCTGCGCTCCATTGTGGAGCCGATGAAGATAGGGACGTGAGCGTGGGCTGGGCGCAGCATTCGCGTGTTTTTTGGGCGCGCAGGTTTTCGATAGGCAGTGAGACATGGCTGTAATAATGCCTCTTTTTTTCGTTATCCTGCTGCTATTTTGGAAACGAGGCATGAGGCATTAAATTAATCAGGAATTATGCTCGAAATAGTAGTAATATGAAGACCCTGATTCAGATCCATAAAGAGGGAAAATATTTTGTGGAAATCGACCTGATCACGAATGTAGCTGATCAAGGATTGACAGAAGAACGTGGAAGCCTCCAATTTGAAGAAAGGTCTTGAAGGGCATTATCAGGTTATGCTGGAGCTGGCGCCCAAAGGGCGAAAGCTCTCATTTCTTGACATAGAGGTCGAGCGGTTTGCTCAGGCTGCCGGTAGTCTCGGCTAAGGTGGCTAAGGCCTTGGAGCATTTTGGTTTCAAGGTCTTATCGTCAGGCTGGCAAGCAAGCAGCTTTGTTGGAGTGCAGGTCGTTGAAGTTGAGACCTGTTGAAGCTGAGGTTGTGATCAAGGACCTATCCGGGATCGGTTTTCAGTCCGTGAGTTGGATTAACAGTACAGATTATGCTTTTGGCTTCTCCGGGCACACATGCTTCCGGCAGATCACGCTTCACGGTTTCCTGGATTCAGGAAACCGAAATTGACAGAGAAGGGGGCTGCAGCCAACGTTCACCCGAGGGCTCGCGCGCCTGAGTAACAGTGTCAAATGCGTGCGGGCTTCTCTTCTGATTTCGGAAAGGGTTTGGAAGTTGCCCTATCGCTCTGGCTGCCATATTCGAATGTATCAGAAATCCTACAAATTTTGCGCTTTCTTCGAGTCGTAGGCTTTATATTGGCCGAGTTCGGACTTTGTCGAACTAATGTATCAGTGGAACCCTAACGATTATGAAAAGAATTCATCTGCCCAAGAGCGCGCCGCAGAGGCTACTCTCTCAAGGCTAGATTTTGGTGGGAACGAAGACATTCTAGACATTGGCTGTGGGGATGGCAAAGTCACTATGAAGATGGCCTCCCGAGTTCCTCATGGCCAGGTCTTAGGCATAGATAACTCTCAGGATATGGTCGACTTCTGCAGGAAGAGGTACCCTTCCTCACAGTATCCTAATCTGAGGTTTGAATTGGGAGACGCCCTGAACCTAAACTTCAATCAAGAATTTGATCTTGTTACATCTTTTGCTTGTCTGCACTGGGTTAAGGATCATCTGGCGGTTCTTAGGGGCGTAAGGCGTAGCCTAAAACCCGGAGGAAAAATGCTCATCCAGTGTGGCGGCAAGAGTACGGATGACGATCTCGCATCTTTGGTAAGATATGCGATAAGAAGCCCCATGTGGTCCAAGTACCTTCGTGAATTTTCTAATCCTTATGGCACTTATGGCCCTGATGAGTATAACGTATGGTTAGATCAAGCTGGCCTCAAAGGGATCAAAGTCGAGCTGACAATCAAGGATTTGATCATACATGGCAAGGCCGAATTTGAGGGCTTTATTCGCACTACTTGGCTTCCCATTACCGAGCGCATTCCTGATGAGATGAGACATCGGTTTGTGAGCGAAATTTCGAACATGCATCTGGAACGTCGCCCGCCCGATGATGGTTTGGTCCGCATAGGGATGGCCGTATTGGAGGTAGAGGCCATGAGAATTGATTAGTGTAGGTTTGATTCTGTCATTTTTTGGCTTAATTCAGTGAGCCCCAGCTCCAGATAGAAGTATCAAAATAGGTTTAGTGAATATGGCAGCGTTCGACATTTCCCGAGGGCTCGCGCACCTGAGTA
>MVRK01000036.1 GCA_002067365.1 Methanosaeta sp. PtaU1.Bin060
CCTGGATTCGTGTCTCAGAATCCATCTCCGGGCTCTTGCTCTCACAACCCGTACCCGTCGTAGGCTAGTAGGTACACTACACCCACTACTACCTGATAGGCCGCAGACCCATCCTTTGGCGCCGGAGCTTTCGAGCTCAAGGCATTCCAGCCAATGAGATCTATCGGGTATTATACCCAGTTTCCCGGGTTTATCCCCGTCCAAAGGGTAGGTTGTCCACGTGTTACTGAGCAGTACGCCATGTATTGCTACATTCGACTCGCATGGCTTAGTCGAACCTCGATAGCAGTAACCTCTGGCAGGATCAACCAGAATTCACTCTATAGGAAGTATTTTTCCGAAACCAGTCGGAATTGACTGAGTCGCCAAGACCAATGTCAGACAGAATACTTTTAATCTTACTCCTGTCTCCATCTCATGCTATACCACAGCCTGGAATTCGGCTCATCATCAGGTCAGAGCCGTAGCCTTTTATCGCTGCGGTGCCTTCAATCGGCCTCCGTACATAACAGGTCCTCGTATTTAACTGTTCCCGTCAGGGTCAGTCCCTGGCTGGAATCGAGGTGCCCGCCAAACGTCGGCCCAATTAGGTAGGCTGCTCTAGTATTAATAGTTGACGACATTCTCATTTCCGCCCCGAAATCACAGCAGCTGAGTTGAGGTGAAATATTGCTGTCAATCGCTACCATAGGCGCAAATTGCCGGCTGGAAAGTTATGGCGGTCAAAGTCACATAAAACAGGATGATGATGCCATACTTGATATGATTCCAACCGATCCAACGCCCATGGCTGGCAGGTCTTTAAGGTGAAAGCCGCATCAAGTATCCCGCAGGAGGCCAACGCCGCGAAAAAGCTAATGCGTCGGAAAATTCGCGCACGCAATCTCAGCAGGAGTGATTATTTCCGTGCCATCCATTGGGCTCGCCCTCCTGGCAAAGAGATGATTCCAAGAAATATTGATATATCGACAGCTCAGAGAGTCAAGGGAGGTATCAAGATCAAAGAGGAGATCTGGATCGAGAAGTACCGGCCAGAGAAGCTGGACGATATAGTTGGCCAGGATGAGATAGTCAGGCGGCTCAAGTCGTATATCAAGACCCGCAACCTGCCGCACCTGCTATTCTCAGGCCCTCCGGGCGTCGGCAAGACTGCGGCCTCCATCTCCATCGTGAAGGAGATCTTCGGTGAGAGCTGGAGGAACAACTTCATCGAGCTGAACGCCTCCGATGAGAGGGGAATCGATATCATTCGCCACAAGGTAAAGGATTTCGCCCGCATGGCCCCTCTGGGCGAGGCCGACTTCAAGGTCATATTCCTGGATGAGGCAGATGCCCTCACCAACGACGCCCAGAGCGCTCTGAGGCGGACTATGGAGCGCTACTCGGCCACCACCAGGTTCATCCTCTCCTGCAACTATTCTTCGAAGATCATTGAGCCGATCCAGTCCCGCTGTGCGGTTTATAGGTTCAAGCCTCTCTCCCGCGAGGCCGTCTCGAAGCGGATAAAATACATCGCGGACCAGGAGGGCCTGAAGGTCTCAGATGGCGGGATGTCGGCCATCGAGTACGTGGCAGGCGGCGACATGCGCAAAGCCATCAACGCCCTGCAGGCCGCGGCGCTTTTGGGAGATAGCGTGGATGAGGAGACGATCTACCAGATCACCTCGACAGCTAGACCTGAGGAGATAAGGAAATTCATCTCCATAGCCCTCTCGGGCGACTTCGTTGGAGCACGCGCGATGCTCGACGACCTCCTGCTCTCCAAGGGCCTCTCGGGACAGGACGTGGTGGTCCAGATCCACAGGGCGATGCTCGATCTCGACATCGCCGATAGGGAGAAAGTGAGGCTCATTGACAGGATCGGGGAGATCGATTTTCGCATGACTGAGGGGGCGAACGAGAGGATTCAGCTCGAAGCCCTGCTGGCGTACTTCGCGCTGAGCGCTCCAAAGTCCCCCTAAAGATAAAGCCCGTGATCTAGGCTATATAGCCAAAATGAAGGACCTCACATGACAAATCCACGCGCATGGCAATACGATGAGACGATGTTCTCAGGTGTCGATTTTTCTCAGGCGGAAGAGGTGGCCGCATACGACGATATGCACAGCAAGTTTCGCGATTACGCCAAGGCAAGCGATGAGATCATCCAAAGGCTCTCCTTGACATCCGACAGCACTGTGATCGATCTCGGATGTGGCACTGGAGCCTTTGCACTTCATGCCGCCAAGAGATGCCGCACCATCTATGCGGTCGATATATCTGCGGCGATGCTCGATTACTGCCGGAGACGAGCAGAGCAATTGGGCCTCACCAATATTATTTTCCGTAACGGCGGCCTGCTCACTTATGAACATGGGGACGAACTGGCGGATGCCGCTGTATGTGTTGCAGTGCTTCACCATCTTCCTGATTTTTGGAAGCAAGTAGCCCTCAAGAGATGCTGCGAGATGCTCAAACCCGGCGGCAGATTTCTTCTGTTTGACATCGTCTTTCCCTCCGGCAGGGATTGCCTTGATGAGATAGATCAATGGCTAAAGGCTTTTGAAACCATAGTCGATGCCAGGCTCGCAGAAGAAGCCCTGATTCATGTCAAGAATGAGTTCAGCACCTATGACTGGATCATTGAGGGAATTATCAGAAGAAGCGGATTTCAAATCGACACGGCTGAGTACTCCAAAGGCTTCCAGGCCCTCTACATATGCACGAAAAGATGAAAAGGCTGTAGAGCTCGATCTTGGTCGAATCTGCCAACTTCCCGAAAGCCATAAAGGCACAGCAGGCCTCTGAGTATCTGATGCACCACATCAGATCAGCTTTTTTGGCCTGCTTCCTGGATTGGATTATGCACGGGCGGGCAGAGAGGCACTGCCGCCTGCGTCATCCGGTGGCGTTCGTTTCGTCGGCAACGCATTTACCATTTTCTAAATGATAGCCCTGCCCGCATTCAGGCTTATTGTTTCCTCCTTGGCTCCCGCCAGCTTCGCCGGGATTCTGATCTCTATTAGCTCCCGCATCTGTGTTGTGCGGGCCTGTATCTGCAACTCCGTTATCTATGCCATTATTGCTGCCAGTGCGACCTTGGTTGTTATCACCAATATCACTGGCATGGTCGTGCCCTTGATTACCTGTTACCTTATCGTCCCCTGCCCTGCCTGGATCTGTGTCATCTCTGAGGGTGCTATTGCCAGCTTTGTCGTGCTTGCCATCGTCTCCCTTTTTGTTATCTCCTCCGATGCCATCTCTTTTGGGTGTGCCATCATCGGCATGTCCGGCGATGTTGCCATCTTTATGAATTTCGTCATGCGATTTTGAGGGAGCATAAGACGGGTGGTCCTTCGAATAATACAAGGGATAGTACCATGGATAATAGCTGGAATAAGGCTCTTGATAGCTTGATTGTGCAGAGGGATTCACTACGTCGATCACAACTTGATTGCTCGCTTGACCATTTAGATCAAAGGAGAGCACGTATCGGCCGATTGCATCCGCATGGAAGGTGAACTGGCTATTCGGATAGAACATGTAGTTATGGCTATCTGTTTGTCCATCTGAATCCACAAGGTTGAGCGATCCAGTGCCACCGATGGGAGAGATTGTGTAGAGTGACACAGTTGATCCCAGAGGAATGACGGCATACTGTGTCCAGGCGGTCTTACCCGCTATCCACAGGGAGTTGGCACCTGTGTAGGCAGGATCGAGCTTATATTGCGCGTAGGGTACAGTCTGCATCTGCTCTCCGAGGTATATGGCGGTTGGGGCGCTGCTCGCAACCTCAAATTGTTGAGGCGCGCTGATCGGGCTGCCAGATGATATTTCAGCTGCCGTGGTCCAGAATTGAGAGAATTGCAGCGGGCTTCGATCTGCAGCTGTTGCACCGGTTGAATATCCGCTTGACGATGTCACATATTGCTCCTGAAATTGCCCCTGAACTCCGGGTAGGCATGCCGCTAATACAAATATTGCAATTAAAGTCGAAGATAATCTATGTATTTGCATATTTCTCCATCCTTTGACTCGATCCTCCTGATACCTTCATGCAGGAACGAGCTTATTTCGATGCTTGATTTTAGCCAGCGTATCATCCTGATAGAAGGCGTACAGCTACGACTGAATCGTGAACGATATATAAAATGCAGGCCGAACGAACGCTAAATGAGGCCCGAACGATCGGTACAACTCATATGAAGGCTATTATCCCCTGTCGGACTGACAGACCCTTGCGAACCCTAGAGATTCACAGATCTGCACAATATTGATCTCCGCATGATTCAACCGGCGGAGCTGTCCGCGAAACGCCTATTGCAGTCGGCACTTCTGTCCATGTATGCCCGAAGAAAGACACGTCTAGGGCAAGCAGCAATAAACCCGAGGCATAACGATGATTAATGAGAAGCTCGAAAAAGCTCTGCATCCTATCGCTATTTCGCCACGCTTCAAAAAGGCAGATGAGACGGGTCGTTCGCCTTCGGTAGACGAAGCACGGGAATGTGCATGAGGTGTTTATTGCATGAATACCATCATCCGCAATGAGACCAAGTCAGACATCCAAGCGATATCTGATGTCACGAGAGCTGCCTTCGAGAACTGCCAGTATGGCGACCACACAGAACAATTCATCATCGACGCATTGAGAGATGCAAAAGCTCTCACCATCTCCCTGGTGGCAGTTGATGGGGAGAGGGTAGTGGGCCACATAGCCTTCTCGCCCGTGACAGTCTCCGATGGCAGCTCTGGTTGGTATGGCCTCGGCCCAATCTCCGTCCTGCCCGAATTGCAGAAGCAGGGTATTGGAACATCCTTACTCCTGGAAGGCCTCTCATCGCTGAAGTCCTTGGGCGCAAAGGGCTGCGTGCTAGTGGGCGATCCCGGCTACTACAACCGCTTCGGCTTCAGAAGCCTTCCGGAGCTCTATGTTGATGGCGTTCCGCAGGAGAACGTCCTTGCACTGCCATTAGAGGAAAAAAAGGCCTGCGGTGTCGTGACATTTCATGAAGGCTTTAATGCAAAGGGCTAAGATGGCTCGGCAGCCGACCGCGATCCTCGCCCTCCGGCAGCTTGTGCACCTGTGCCAAGGTACGAAGGAGTCCTATCTGATTCTGGCGACGATAGTATGAGCAAAAAACCTCATCACGAAATTTTTTGGAAGTATTGGCCACAAAATATTCTGGAAGACGAGATCGCAACCTTTTTTAGTTAAAATTAGACTAACTAGCCCGCACAATTTGCCTGAATACGCATCTCAGGCAAATCGGGCCTTGGATCCCAGGCGGCTCTCAGGGTGCCAAGAGTGAGCCTCGGCCCGAAGGATGATGGGAGGGATTAAATGTCAGATTTAAGCGCTTGGTTTGGTCCGAGAAGGGAGGATCAATCGAGATTCGTGGTCGAATTACAGTTGATCACTCGAACAAGAGTAATTATTGGGGGCACTATCTCAGGCGATACCTCTAATCGGGGTGCATCATCTTGATTAGGAATCTACTTTTAATATTATTTGCATTATGTCTATCGTCTGCGACTTCCTTGTCGCAATCCACCGGCGCAGATAAAGTTGCAGATGGGGTTCTCCTCACAACAGAGGGAAATGCGAAGGATTTTACAAAAGATCAGAAGGAATTCTTGCAGGCGACACTGGATGACCTCTGCAAAATCGGCAGAAAAAGCACTGCAGAGAATTTGAATAAGTACATATCCGGTGGACATGCAACCATCAGCCAGGACAATCCGGGCACAATCGCCAGCACGAAGTGTCCCGCATTGGGATATCTGGACCCGATCTCCTCAAACCGACTTAATATAAATCAATATGTAATTGATCTTTGGGTCCAGTCAAGGGATATCGCAGCCAAGTTCCACGATACTGGCTCCTCCGACAAAGAGGCAATGAAGATCCGCGAGGCACAGCTGGCTATCAGGGACATGGCTTTGACGCTGGTCCACGAAGATGTCCACATGGGCCAGTATGCTCCTCAGGAGATTCCAAAAGATGAAAACCCTGCATATGAGACAACAATCCGCGAGTCTCGAAGGATCATCGATGAGGATATGAAGAAGATCATGGAGATCCTGGAGAGAGGGGCAAAGCTTCCTGGGGATCAGGAACTTCTGAAGGAGCTGATTGAAGACCTCTCGATCAGCGCACAGGTTTATCAGGAAAAGATCAACAGCATGCAGGGAGAGGCGATCAAGGAAGGAAAGGTTGATCCTGAAAAATTCAAGACATCTCTGGCCGATATGCTGAAGCTTGTCAAAGATGCCGAAGACCTGATCAAGAGCGCAAATGCCGAAAAAGGTCGCTCTTTCAGCTCCTTTGGCAGGATAATGAGCACAAACGGTGCATTCGTCAGCCGGGGTAATATCGTCGGCGGAACAGATCACCTGGGATTTGCCAACTGCCTTTGCAACTGCGGCTGCTCACAGGCTGGCTGGGCATGCGGCAGCGGTGTGACCTGTGTATATGATGCAAATCCAAATGCAGGATGCCTATGTGCAGGGTTTGGTGCAGGACATGCACCAGTCCCAAGCTCAGGGGAGTGCTATGACGGCTGTGTCAAGAAGTATGAGATCACGGGGATGAAGAGCAACGAGACTCCGCTTATGTCAGTGATTTCAGGAGGCTACAATGCAATACTGCCCGGCGATCTCATCCAGACAACGGGCGATACTGTTATCCTCCTCAATGACGGCTCAAAGCTCCTCGTCAAGCCCGGCTGCATTCTCAATTTCACATCTACAGAGTCCGGCAAGGTCAGAGTGAATCTGTTTTTGGGAGATATGCGCATAGAGCATGCCGCTGGAGGCTCTGCAGGTGCAGGTGGCCCGGAGGTGCAGATTGCAGACAGGAGGGTGCAGCCTGAGGGTACCGAGTTTATCTGCCAGTGGGATGGCGGAAAGGGAAAAGTATCTGTGGTGGCTGGATCTGTGAACATCGCCAACGAGACTTCCGGGGAGACCATCGAGGCCGGTGAGGAGATGTCTCTGCCCGGGGGAACAGTAGGAGACTACAATCTCAGCGCTGACGACGGCGGCCTTGTCGCGGGAATTCCTCTGAGAGACCTGATCCTGGATGATGGGGAGCCGGAGCCTTTCGGCGAGCATGACCCAGTCTTCGAAGGCGGCAAGATTCCTGATGACTGGATATGGCAGGACCCTGCATCGGATGCAAAATTTGAATCTTCATCATCCGGCGGCCTGCTGATCACTGTTCCTGATGAGAATGAGTTCTGGGGCTATCCTGGCGTCACTGCCAGACAGCGCTCCGATGCACCTAGACTGCTGCACAAGGTCACAGGCGACTTCGATTTGCAGGGGCGGGTTTATCTTGATACGGAAGCGACTGACCTGGCCACTGTTGAATTCCTGTATTACTCTCCAGGATCTAACATCGGTCTTGAGAGCGGCCTCATGAAGCAGGACCTCCTGGGCGAGAACTGCAACCTGCCCGGCGGCGGCTGGCTGCGGACGGGTGGGCTCAACAAGTTGCCGGTTCTCGGCAGGCCGTCCGAGGTCACATATTTGGGCTATTCGGCTGAGCTGAATAGCGCCCCAGATGCGCCGTACAGTCCAGTCTTCCTCAAGTTCACCAGGCGCGGGGATGTTTTGAAGACATATCATTCGCTGGATGGCAATAACTGGATTTTATCCAGCCGCGAGGAGGTCAATGTCTCGCAGACTATCTGGGTTGGATGGGTCTTCAAGCGCTTTGCATATGACGGCCTGACGGATAAGAATGCAGTCGTCACTCTGGACAGCGTCCATCTCAAGACAGCAGAATCCGGGAGCATGCCGGTTCCTGAGTGGGACCAGATCCTGCAGGCAGGCTCTGCAGAGATCAATGGCGACACCATCCGCCTCAGAATGGACGGCTCAGGAAAGGGAGTCACAGGCGTCCAGAAGGGAGAAGCGATCGTCGGAGACTTCCAGGCGACTGTGAGCTTCCAGGCCGATGGCAAAACTCCAGAGAGCGGCGAGTCTTGCTATCTCGCCCTGATAGCCCCCAACTACAACGGCCACAATGAGACTAGCATAGGCTGGTTCATAGACACCAACCACGTTTCGCAGTTGTATACGACTGAATTCCATTCATCCGGGCAGGGGAAGGATGGTGCCAATGATTACACCAGCGATTGGAGCGGCA
This sequence comes from Methanosaeta sp. PtaU1.Bin060, assembly GCA_002067365.1. Taxonomy (GTDB): domain Archaea; phylum Halobacteriota; class Methanosarcinia; order Methanotrichales; family Methanotrichaceae; genus Methanothrix. Next base: position 8,135 of record MVRK01000036.1, read on the forward strand.
GGCTGCGCATTGTTCGGCAGGACGGCAATATCTCGACCTACTTCTGGAAGGATGGGGGCTGGAAGGTGCTAGGCGACTTCCGGAGAGGTTACCCCGATCCTGTCTACCTCGGCCTGGAGGTCTCAAATGAACGGGAGTCATCAGCCAATGCCAGCATGGCGGTCGATTTCACAATGGACGAGATCGCCGGAGATGTTGCATCTTCTGATGCCCGCGGAATCGCTGAGACAGATGCTTCTGAAACACCGGAGGGAAAATATGTCAGCGGGACCCGCAGCGGTGATGCCAATGAGGGTTATGCCAACGGGGGATATGCCAATGAGGGTTATGCCAACGGGGGATATGCCAATGAGGGTTATGCCAACGGGGGATATGCCAATGGAGGCTATGCCAACGAGGGCTATGCCAATAGTGGCTATGCCAACGGGGGATATGCCAATGAAAACAATGGCAAGGAAACAGCCGAAGAGCCTCGCATAGAGACGTCC
>MVRK01000037.1 GCA_002067365.1 Methanosaeta sp. PtaU1.Bin060
TTCATCAAAACATATAACTGGGCGTTTTGGATCATACGGCTGCTCATAAACATCCAAGACATCTTCCATATGCCAGATGAACTCGCCCGTTATCCTTCCAATACACCATCGAGTCTTCAGCCAAGGCTTAATTTCATTTTTTTCAATAGCCTTTGCACACTCATGTGCGAGATAGAGTCCACGAACCCGAGCTCGACAAGCCTGTCGGTCAGAAGCTTAACCGTCCATCGCGATCTTCCTTCAGGCGGATCGGAACACGCAAGCAGAGTTAATTGAGCTTCTACTCTGCCATCTATCCTTTTTGGTGCTCCACTGCGCGGCTTTTCATTCAAGGCTAAATCCAACCCACCTTCGAAATATCGCTTTCTGATCCGGCTTACTGTTGATCTGCTAACCTTCAGCATCTCAACAATTTCGTCATCCTCTAATCCTTCATCGGATAATAATAGTATTCTAGCACGAGTTTGACTTCGGGCTGAGGACTTCCCTTTGCGAAGAAAGCGAAGTAGCAAGTCCTTCTCTTCTTCAGTTAGATCTACTACATATACCCTCTTCATTGCCATAGTCTTCTTATGGCAAGCTAGAAAATTTAAAACTTTTGTTATGCCGTACTAGGATGTGATACGCTTTGGAATTGCACAGCTTCAGCCATGGCTATAGTCGATGCAATCAAGCACTATATTAGGGATTATCAGGGGAAACCGAAAGTGAAGTTCCAATCGTGCGGATCGAGGGGATCTGGGCAACGAAGACTCGACGATTTTTGGAATCCATATAACCGAACGTGAGGGCGTGCGGCCCGAAGCATACCCTATCCTTTAGGGTGGGGTGGCCGCACGCAGTTTGATTTTGCAGTGCGAACTTCAAGCAGGCATCCATAGTCCTGTTAACTTCCGCCTGCAAGGCCTCATCCGCAGTCCCAGGCAAACCGGTTATCTTCGCGTCCCCGGACAACGGCATTCGAACTAAAATTTGGGCGAAATAATCAGAAGCTCTGCGACCGAAGATCTTATATACAGATTTATTTTTCTTAAAACTAATTATCTTGATTAAATCAGGAGGTATTACTGTTGAAAGAAAAGGCACTGGGAATCTTGGCCTCTCTCTTCTTGCTCACAGCCGTGTGCTGCGGAGAGACTGTAAGCATAATTGATTTTACAGGGCATCAGGTCGATGTATCAGCTCCGATTAGTAAGACGGTGTCTCTTTCAAGCGCTGGATCTGAGATCCTGTGGGCTCTGGACGGGGGCAAAAGCATGGTTGGCCGCAGTGCCAGCTCTAACTTTCCTCCAATGATTGAGAACATCACAGTGGCGGGAAAGCATTCCAACTCGCCCGACATAGAGCTGATAATGGAGCTTAAACCGGAACTGGTAGTCGCTGATACAATGCTCTCTGAGGAGAACCGGAAGGTGCTAGAGGAGGATGGAATCGCCGTTGTTGTTGAGAGGTTCATAGATCCCCACAGGACGCTCTTGATAATTGAAAACCTAGGGCGGGCACTTGGAAAACAGGAGCAAGCATCGGAGCTGTCGGGCAAGCTTAAGGGTTACCGGGATCTCATAAATGAGAGAATATCGGGCATAGATTCGAAGAAGAGGCCCACAGTCTTCTTTGAGTGGCTTGGAAAACCGTATTATTCGGCATCCAACGGTACATCCTATGACAACTTCATCGACTTTGCCGGAGGAGTCAACATCGCAGCGAATGAGCCGACCGATTATCCGGAAGTCAGCCCTGAGTGGGTGATGGAAAAAGATCCCGACATAATACTTCACATTCTGGGAAGCTCCAGGGATTATTCCGAGGAGGAGCTGAGGGAGTGGAGGGATGGTATGATCTCCCGGCCGGAGCTGCAGAATTTAAGGGCCGTCAAGGAGGACCGGGTCTATGTTCTCAGCGGCACAATGGCTACAGGAGTTCGATCTGCAATCGGCGAGCTTTACCTGGCCAAGTGGTTCTATCCAGAATTATTCGAGGATGTCGATCCGGGGGCCGAGCATGAGAAATTGATAAAGAAGTTCTACAATATGGGGCTGGATGGGTCCTATGCCTATCCTTCATAACCCTTTTTGAAATAAGATTCATGGTGAATCACCCTCCCGTGATGCGACCGCCTTCTCCGCGTTTTACGTAGTCCGGATGATCGTTGTGCTCCTGGATTATTGTGCCATCTCTGCTTCCCACCGGCATGTGCTCCTTCTCGTCCTGTGACGATTCAACATATACATTATACTATAATTCAAATATAATAAACATATCTTCGACCAAATACTATTTATGCCCTTCTTCAAAATCAAATTGGATTGAAAAAAAGAAAGTTAACTTAATGAATCTGAGTTGAACTGAAATGAAACCCAATGGTGGAAATCGAATGAGAGCACCCATATTGTTGATAATTCTTGCTCTCCTGCTGGTCCCCGCTTTGGCGGAGGAAGAGACGAAGATCACTGTTACAGACGAAGACGGCCGGAATGTGGCGGTTCCCCTGGACCCCAATCACATCATATGCCTCTCACCGGGTGCTGCAGAGGTGATATATGCCCTGGGCGAATCGGATAGACTGATTGGAGTCACAGACGACTGCGACATGCCTCCTGCTCTGCTGGAGAAGGAGCACATAGGTAAGTCCGGCCGCGATGCAGATATCGAGAGAATCATCGAGCTGCATCCTGATCTTGTGGTCGCCAAGACAGGGGCCCTCTTCCCTGAGGATATGGAGAAAAAGCTGGTGGATTATGGGATTCCAGTCTTGCGATACCGCCTGCTGCATATCGATGCCCTGATACCTATGATTAAGGATTTAGGAAGGATCCTGAAAAAGGAGGATGCGTCTTCCGAGATGATCAATGACATCTCTGGATATTACGATACTCTCCTTGAGAGGACAAAATCAATTCCCGATGAGGACAGGCCCTCTGTCTATTTCATGTCCATGGGGCACTTCGATTGGACAGCCAACAAGGGCTCGACAGGGCACATCAGGGTTGTGGAGGCTGGGGGCAGAAATATCGCAGCCGACCTGGCTGCTAAGGTGCCTCATGTGGACATGGAGTGGGTGATCGAGCAAAATCCGAAGATAATCGTCTATTCGATGTCACAGGAGCAGTACAATGGGACCACGCCCACCATCGAGGAGATGGATGCCAAAAGGAAGGAGATAATGTCCCTGCCCGGCTTTGAGAGCATCGATGCCGTTAAAGCCGGGAGGGTCTATATCACAGACATAAAGATGGCAAGCGGGCTCTCCGAGCTTGTGACGCTGCTCTATTATGCCAAGTGGTTCCATCCCGACTTGTTCCAGGATATAGATCCAAGAGCCGTCCACGAGAAGCTCCTGAAAAAATACTTCGGCATGGATATCGATGGCATCTACCAGGTATATCCCGATGCTCCAGCATTGTGATCCCTACCAAAACTCCTTCCTCCTTTTCATGAAGAGGTACAGGAAGAAGGGCACTCCCATGAAGGAGGTCATGATCCCAACTGGCAAAATGATCGGCGCCATGATGGTCCTGCCCACTGTGTCTGCACCCAATAGCAGCAGAGCGCCGAAAAGCCCTGATGCGGGAAGCAGGAACCTGTGATCTCCGGAGATGACCATCCTTGTGATGTGAGGAGCCACCAGGCCGATGAAGCCTATGGTGCCTGTGAAGCAGATCACACTGGCGGTGATAAGAGCTGCCATCATCATTCCCGTGACCCTCACCAGCTCAACATTTACGCCCAGGCTCTTGGCGGTCTCGTCCCCGGCACCCAGGGTATTGATGTCCCATGAGAGCCTCATCAAAATCAATGAGCATAAAACAGTCACGAGGGCGATTATCCCGACCTTGTCCCAGGAGGAGCGGCCGAGGCTTCCCATCATCCAGAAGACCACCTCGTGAACCTGCTCAGCATGACCTACATACTGCAAAAACGACGTCATGGCCGAGAAGAGGTACATGATGGCGATGCCTGCCAGAATCATAGTCTCAGGGCTTATTCCCCTGTATTTGGCCAGACCATAGACTGCGAGGGAGGCGATCATTGTGAAGACGAATGCATTGCCCACGATCAGATACTCGCCTCCGATAAAACCAGCCCCGAGGATTATGGCCAGCGATGCTCCAAAGGACGCAGCAGAGGCAATGCCCAGGGTAAAAGGACTGGCCAGAGGATTCCTGAGGATCCCCTGCATGGCAGCTCCTGCAATGGCCAGCCCCATTCCTGCAAAGATGGCCATCATCACCCGGTGCAGCCTCAGCTTCCAGACAATTGTATCCAAAAAGTCTGTGGTCTGAAAGTAGTCGGGGAATAACCTGGCAAGCAGGCAGGAGTAAACCTGTGCCGGGGTGATATGAGCCGAGCCGAGGGTCACAGCTGTTCCTGCCAGGACTATTATCGCCATCAGAGCAGCAAAAATCACTATGAATTTTCGGGCAAGGAATCGAGCGTATTCATCCTTCAGGTTCAATTTCGATGCTGCTATTCCGGTCTGCAATCTATCCACGTAAATTCACCACATCGAATTTATATAGTCAATAAAAAATACAATGGCTTCTTCTCTGCCCTTCAAGGAGCAGATTGCTGGTTTGGCTTGCCGGGCGTGGGCGCAGTGCTGTTGCCCCATTCTCCGCCATCTGGAATCCTCGCGAAGGAGACGTCCTCTTTTGTGGCATCGTATTTCTTTTCGTCCACCAGCTTCCCGGACGGATCATACAGCTTTATGGCATCTCCATCGTTTCCCTGAAAGACACCGCTTGTCGAGACGAAGATGAGCAGGAACCCCTTCGGGCCGATCACTGTTCCCTCAGGCAGTTTATATTCGCCGGGAGTCGACCTGTATACAGCGTCCTTTAAGACGTATCCGCTGATATCTACAGACTCGTTGTCGGAATTATAAAGCTCTATGAACTCATCGTCCATTCCGCTGACATCACCGTTCCCGTTCCAGTCCGTCGTCGGATTGGGAAGCATCTCGTTGATCAGCACATTTGCACCGGCCAGATTCACGGCCAGGAATATCGATAACAGATAGATCGAGTATCTCACCTTCAAATACCTCCTGCAAAGAAAAATTTTAAAAAAACTTTACTTGAACTTGGCAAAGGCCTCTTTGGTATGTTCGACGAATATCTCGGCTATCCCGTCGTCCTCGCCCATCCCCTTCAGGTTGTAATCTATCTCGAAGCCCTCCTTCTCCAGCATGCTCTTCCAGGACTCAGACTCATTGCCTGTGAGATCGTTCAAGGCGTGATCGCCTGCCACGATCATAAAGGGCATCAACCGCACATTCTTCACTCCTGATTCCTTCAGGCTGGCTAGGACCTCATCGTAGCCGGGATATCCCTCGACGGTTCCGAGGAAGACATTCTTGTGATCTTTCGCCAGGATGCCCGCCATCTGAGAGTAGGCGCTGTTTGCCGGATGCTCGGTTCCATGTCCCATGAAGACCACAGCCGTCTTTGCGGGGTCTCTGGGGCTGGAGTGCGGCGTTCTGTTAGTTCCGGTTGTGATCTGGTCAAGCTGACCTGTCAGGGCCTTGGAAGCGTTTTGATAATCTTCCAGGCTCATGAGAAGAGGTGTGCCTATTACCAGGTTCTTGAATCCGAATTTTCCGTCGATGCCTTTGACGCTATCCACGATATTGGCCAGGTCGTGGAACTCCTCACCGGGTATGACATGCAGCGACTGAACCACCACATTCACATAGCCTTCGTCATTCAAGTGAGCAAGGCCGGTTAAGGGATTCTCGATGGAGATATTGTCTCTCTCCAGGATTTTTCGCCTGATATAATCTGATGTGAAGGCGATCCTTATCTCTGCATCTGGAAATTGTTCTTGATATACTTTCTCGATATTTTCGTAGGCGGCCTGTGCCTCAGGATAGCTAGTGCCAAACACTACCAGCAGTATGGCCGGCTTTTCCTTGGCGGGCCTGTCCATCGCGCCGATAGAGGGGACGATAAAAGCGATGGCCACGATGACCGCCAAACCTGCCAGCATTTTTCTCATTTATCTCACCTATTCAAATTGATTTTAGTTAATTAAAGGTAATTAGTTTATACGATAAAAACGTTACGCTGCGTTGCTATTTCGAAAATATTTGCAGACGTTTGACGCATTAGCTTTTATAGCGGCTGGAAACCGGGGATGTTCGGAACCTCTTCCTGCTTCAATATAAGATCCCTAACTGTAAGATCCCTGACCGGGCTTCCAAGATATAGAGGTGAAGCGCGATACCTTCGGGACTCTGCAAGATAGCCAAAGATGCTAAACATTTAAATCGACGGAGTGTACTAGATACGTCAAAGAGGCGAAGGAAGCAATGGGCAAAGAAATCAATATACACGGCATTGCGTCCCGATATTTTTTATGTTTTCAGGGACATAGGCGTTTGAAAAGACACAAAGAGTTAAATTTGGATAAATCCCATGACCTTTGAAATTCTGTTTATAATTTTCCTCATAATCGCCAATGGCTTATTTGCCATGTCTGAGATTGCAGTCGTCTCCTCCCGCAAGACGAGGCTCCAGCAGAGGGCCGAAGGTGGCGATTCAGGAGCCCGGACCGCTCTGGGAATGGCCAACTCTCCCGGTGGTTTTCTGTCCACCATCCAGGTTGGAATTACCCTCATAGGCACCACAGCAGGGGCCTATGGAGGCGCTACAATCGCCGAGGAGCTGACCTTGCGTCTGGCACAAATCCCTGTCCTTGAGCCCTACAGTGATGCTCTGAGCATAGCTGCGGTCGTCTTGGCCATCACTTACCTCTCTATAGTCCTTGGTGAGCTTGTTCCCAAGCGGCTGGCCCTGAGCAATCCCGAGAGATTGGCCTCATTAATGGCTCCTTCCATGGCAGCATTCTCTTTCATGGTCTCTCCCGCGGTCTATGTGCTGAATGCATCGACAGAACTGGTGCTGAAAATCTTCGGTGTCACGCCAATCGAAGAGCCGCAGGTGACTGAGGAGGAGATTAAGATCCTGATCGACCTGGGCGCAACGACAGGCGTGATCGAGGAAGAAGAACAGGACATTGTGGAGAGGGTATTTCGTCTGGGGGATCAGCGTGCAGATTCCATAATGACCCCTGAATCAGAGGTCGTCTGGCTGGACATCGACGACCCCGCAGAGATCATGCAGAGGAAGATCACCAGCGGCTCATACTCTCTATTCCCCGTCTGCAGGGGCGGCCTGGACCATGTGCTGGGCGTGGTCCAGGCCAAGGACCTCCTGTCCTGTATCATGAAGAACCAAAAGGTGGACCTCAAGTTGCACCTGCTCTCGCCATTGTTTGTCCCCGAGAGCATGCGAGCCCTGAAGGTCCTGGAGAGATTCAAGCAGACGGGCATTCATCTGGCCATAGTCGTGGACGAATATGGCTCAGTGAGAGGTATTGTGACCCTCACGGATATCCTTGAGGCGCTGGTGGGCGACATCCCTCACATCGAAGAGCTGGCGGAGCCGCAGATATTGAAGCTGGAGGACGGATCGTGGCTGGTTGACGGGATGCTCCCTATAGATGACTTCAAGGATGCCTTTCACATTGTGGACATGCCAGGAGAAGAGGGCGGGCGCTTCCAGACTGTTGGCGGCCTGGTGATGATGCACCTGGAGAAAATCCCCGTTCCAGGAGACCGCTTTGAGTGGAAAGGCTATCGTTTCGAGGTCGTTGACATGGACGAGCACAGGGTCGACAAGATTATGGTCTCCTCGGTGAAGCCATAGGTCCAGCAAATCCTCGCCAAAAAAAAGTTGCAGGAGGCGTGTGCCTCCTCTTGACCTAAGGCGCGTAGTTCTCGTATATGTAGATGTCCTCGTCTCCGCTTCTGTCATCCGTCCAGACGATCCTCCCCGTTCTTATGCGCGGCTCAGTCTGGTTTCCTGGGGCAACGCAGATCTCTATCGCCTTCTTGAGGTTCATGTCATAGCCATAGATGTCCCAGTTGCCGTTTCTGTTATCCTGCCAGACTATGACTCCGTTCTCCACATCCGGGTTCGTCTGATCCGCCTTCTCGCTGGAGATCTGCATCTCCTGGCTTGTGTTCAGGTCGTAGCCATATATGTCCCAGTTGCCGTTTCTGTTGTCCTGCCAGACCACGATGTGCCCATCTGTGGAGGGGTTCGTCTTTTCGCCCTGCCCGCTGGTCAGCTGGACAGGGTCCTGGTTCTGCCTCCACAGCCAGATGTCAGAGTTGCCTTTCTTGCTGCTCTGGTAGACTATGATATTGCCAGCAGCCCTCGTGTTCTCGCCGCTTGGCGGTGTGGAGGGATTCGTTTCCTTGCCGTAGAGCATCTTCTTGTAGACCATCCATCCGAAGCGGGCCACGGGCTTGTCCAGGTAAGTCAGATACTGGTCGCTCAGGGATATTGGTGCAGGAGCTACAAGGCCCCATACAAGCTCTGTGCGGTTGTCGATAGCCATGTCGAAGGTCCTGATCGACCAGTAATCCCAGATCTTGTAGTCGTTCAGGGGATTTCTCGCAATCCAAGCTATGATGTTGCCTGATATGTCCGGATACATGCTCTCAAATGAGCTGGCCCCGAGAGGAATCTCAAGCTCCTGGGATAGGCTGTAAACATAGACGTCGGGTTTTCCTGTGCGGTTGTCCATCCAGGCCACATAGTATCCCACCTGGTCGCTGCCCCCCACTACAGGGTGGCTCTGATTCCCCGGCGCTCTGCAGACTACGCTTATCTGGCCAGATGTCATCGGCACTGAGCGAGGTCTCGCGCTCTGGGAGTTGAGCCAGACAAGCCTTCTGTCAGCGCTCGGTTTGACCTGACCGGGCCCTGCCTGGACCAGCTCGTCCTTCCAGTTGGTGATGTCCAGCTTTCGAATCGATGTGTTGTCACTCGCTCCATCGACGTAGGCGATGTACTTGCCCGAGATCACAGGGCTGCTCTGGTGTCCTGTTCTTGTGTAGGTCTTGCCCCACTTCTTGTCCCAGAGATAATAGGCGATATGCCCTGTCTTGCTATCCTCCCATGCGATGACGCTGCCAGAGACGTCGGGGTAGAGATGATCCCCCTGATCAGTCGTGAGCTTTGTCTCGTTGCCGCTCTTCAGGTCGCAGGCATAAATATCCCAGTTGCCATTCCTGTTGTCCTGCCAGACCGCCAGATCACCGCTGACGATCGGGTACATCTGCTGACCAGGACCTGCATGAAGGGATGCAGTCTCGCCCTTGGCAAGATCATGGATGTAAACATCCCAGTTTCCGCTGGAGTTGTCCATCCAGACAATCCTGTCGCCCGAGATGGACGGCCAGACCTGATCACCCTTGCCAGAGGCGATGGCGGATTCGCGGCCGGTGGTGATGTTCTTCATGTAGATGTCCGAGTTGCCGCTCCTATAATCGGACCATACCACCCTCTCGCCCGATGCGCGGGAATACAGCTGATCAGACTCAGACTGGGAGATGGGCATCTCGGACCTCGTGGTGAAATCGAAGCCGAAGATGTTCCAGTTTCCTCTCCTGTTATCGCTCCACACCATCAGGCTGCCGTTAGTGCTGGGATAGTCTGTGGCGAGGAGCAGAAGCGGATCTGCGAGGATGTACCTCATCATGATCTGGGAATCGTTTTTGCTGCTGTCCATCCAGATTATCTTGTCGCCGCTCATGATCTTGGAGGAGCTGTAAGGCTTTATCTGGTTTGGATCGCCTTTTCCGTCGTTGGGAGTCTGCTCCCCTGGAAGAGTGACCACAGGCACCTCCACACCCTTCTCCATGTCGTAAAGGTAGACGTCCGGATCGCCGCCCCTCACATCCATCCATGCCACATACTTTCCATAGACTGTGGGAGAGCCCTGGTTGTAGACATCTGTTGCCACACTCCTCTCAGTCTTGGTCGTCAGATCATATGTGTATATATCCCAGTTCTTGTTCCTGCCGTCGGCCCAGACAACAGTGTTCCCATATACCCATGGCTGGGCCTGCCTTGCAGTGTTGGTGCAGATGGGAATCTCCTTCCCGGACGTCAGGTTGAGGAGATAGACATCCCAGTTTCCATTCCGATCATCGATCCAGACGACATTCTCGCCGTTTATCACAGGCGAGAGCTTGAGGGACGTCTGTGTCGTGATCTGTCTCTCCTTTCCTGTGGCGATATCGTAAAGATATATCTGCTCTCCCCCGGACCGCTTATCGATCCAGATGATGTTGTTGCCGTCAATCATCCCATAGCGGTGGTCCGAAGCATCTGTGGTCACCTGCTTGGTCTGGTTCTTCGATATGTCATAGAGGAATATGTTGAGGTTGCCCTTGCTCTTATCAGTCCAGATGATCTTGCTGCCGCTGATGTCTGGGCTGCTGTGATCTATATCGTCATTGGTTATGATCCTCTCTTTTTGGGTTGTGGTGTTGAAGAGATAGACATTGTAGTGGCCGTTCCTGTTGTCTGTCCAGACGATATCGTCCCCGAAGATGCATGGGTTGTTGTGGCTAAAAGGCCCGCTTGTTATTTGCATATCGGCGAGGATCTTGAAGTCGTACATGTAAATGTCAGGGTCCCTCAGGCCTCTCCTGAAGTCCGTCCAGACCACGCCCCTCTCGCAGATCGCTGGCTCCATCTTGATGGACCCCTGACAGAGTGGAAAATCCTTGCCCGCCTTGATCTCATAAAGATAGATGTCCGTCCTGTTGTTCAGGTAGGCTATATAGTCCCCGTAGACCTGGGGATCAGTCTGGATGCCTGGCTTGGTCAGTGTCGTGGTCTTGCCAGTCGAAAGATCCTCAAAGGCGATGTCTGCCTCTCCTGTGCGGTTGTCAGACCAGGCCGCTATCCGGCCGTTGATTGATGGGAATGACTGATCAGCGGGGCCCGTGGCCAGAGGAGATTCTTTGCCGCTGGAGACGTCGTACATATATACATCGAAGTTCCCGGAGCGCCTGTCCATCCAGACCACCTTGTCTCCGCTGATCTTGGGATTTATCTGCTCTGCAGATCCTGAGGAGATGCGCTCTTCCTTTTTGCTCTCAAGATCGAATAGATAGATCTTGGAGGAGCCATTGCGATCGTCCGCCCATACGACTCTGTCGCCGCTTATGTCTGGCTGGGTATGGTTTCCATCCACTATGCAGACATAGCTCTCTGTTCGATTTATGACATCGTACATATAGATGTCAGCCTTTCCTGCACGCATATCCTGCCAGACTATGCGCTCGCCTGAGACTGCTGGATTGATCTGATCAAAGGGATTGATGCACACCCATTTTTCCAGACCGGTCTCCACGTCATACATGAATATGTCCCAGTTTCCGCTCCTGTTGTCAGACCAGGCGACTATGTGGCCGTCTGTGGCTGGTTGCTCCTGCTGGGAGCCTGTCGTGATGGCGATGGGACGCTCTTTTCCCCACTCCACACCGCTGGCCGCGCCTGCCAAGAGAAGCGCTGCCATCATGATGATAATTAAGCTTGACCTCTGCATCTCATCACTCTGTCCGTCTGATTATGATCTCCTTTCAGGTACTCTTCTTTGATTGATCTGCGAGCCAGTATAAGGACTTATCTCGACGTTTGACGTTTGGAGTTATGTACGGGATGAGGACAAAAAGAAGTTGGTGGCGCTTGCCCAATCTGGTTTCTCGTGCACATATATATGTCAAGGTGCCGTAAGTCCCCAGACGGCATCAATAGGGATAGCTGCTTGTGTAGTAATCGCTCCATTTGAAGGCTATAGGTCGCTCCAGCTGCTGTGCCAGCACCCACGGGTCGTCCGATAGGGCCAGAGGCGTTAGAGGAGCTGCATTGAATTGGCCGTCTGCTGTCTTACCATAGTATCCGTAGGGGTTTGATGAATTGAGGACCAATGGAGTGCCTGTCGGCAGTGTCCCCAGCCAGTTAGCTGTGAAGTTGATCTTGGGGGTGAGGTTGTCGGTGTCATCAACCAGCTTGCCGTCCACCATCTTCTTCCCCTTGGGTGCTCCTCCCCAATCCCACAGCTCGTTCTTGAGATTCTTTTCGGGCTGTTCGTTCTGGCTCTTGAAGTCTGTGATCCAGCTCTTTCCATAGTCTCCACCCACACTCTGGAAACGGCCGGATTCGCCCGAGGTCTGAGAATAAGCTGTGATGCAGATCGTGAATATTAATATCATTATTAGTATAAGCTTCATCCCATTCACCCTTCCCTTTTTTGGCGCAGGTCAATAAAAGCTTTTCGAAGCCTCGCCTATGGGCATTTCTATTCGATCTTCCTCGCCGCGATCTCAATCGCTCTCAGGACGCTGTCCTTGGGTATTATCGTCGCAACGGGGATCGAGAGGAGCTTCTCCACAGTCGGGCTGACGATGGGGGCGCAGACGAGAGCTGCCGCCCCATCCCTCTCCGCGCGGATGGCTGCGATGATCGCCTCCTCGATGGTGGTGGCTGAGTACTCCCTCAGAGTGAGTAGCCTGTCACCGATCTTCATCTTCTTCTCGCTGATGGTGTCGAGAACCGGCCGAGCAGCGATGATGGCGATGAAGTTTCCCTCGAAGCCCTCCTGCGCGCGCAGAGTTTTCACTATCTGGCGCATGGTCGTGATGTTGGGCTCCCTGTGGCCCGATAGGATCTTGTAGAGTGTGCTTTGGGGTATGCCCGATGCCTTGCTGAAATCCCTGGCACTCTGTCCAAGCTCGTCGAGCACATCTCTCAAAGTCTCTCGCAGGTTCTCATCAGACTGGAAGGCTGCCCTCATCACCCTCTCGGCGTGTAGCATACTCTTGGGTAAGGACTGCTAAATATTTCTACGTATGGGTTCAATCGTCTTGGGAAGATGCATATGATCCTTCACCTCTCCTTCTTTGCATGATCCTCAGCACGTGCAGCCTCTCGAAAAAGCACCCTTCGCTTGCGACCTCTCTTGTTTCCAGCCCTTCCTTTATCGCCTTCTCCTTCACCTCGTCAAGGCCTGTAAGGCTCGAGACCAGGAGCAGGGCGCGACCCGGACAGGTGAGGTGCTGCCCGAGCTGCTCCAGGAAGCTGTTGATGGTCTCCCTGCCGGATGCGCCACCGTCGAGGGCAGAGTCGATCCAGCCTCCTGTTCGCTCGTCCTCCTGCGTCGGGAGGTAGGGCGGATTGAAGATTACCAGGTCGAACCTGCCCTTTATGCCACGAAAAAGGTCTGCCCTGATAGCATCGACGCCAGCCTCCTTCGCCGCCTTGACCGCATGAGGGTTTATGTCCGTGGCGAGGATGGACTTCACATTGGGCGCAAGCTCTCTGGTGATGAGGGCACTCCCGCATCCAATCTCGATGACTGTGTCCCGCGGCAGGGCCTCATGAAGGGCAGCCTTGAGGAGGAGATATGTATCCTCTGCAGGCCGATAGACCTCCTCAAATGAATATCCTAAAGACATTTTCAATCCCTCGGGGCCCATGAAGCGCCTCTCAAAATCTCAAGAGGGCATAACACTCTTGAGCCCTCATCCTCATCAGGATTGCCTGCAATTGTACAGCTCCTTCACAAAGGCGCAGATCTCCTTCAGGATGGAGGGATCTCTCATCCAGATGCCAGCCTCGTAGTTTCCCTCAAATCCGCCCTTTGTGAGATTTGCAGATGCAATTATCGCCTGCCTCCTGTCCGCCATATAGATCTTGGCATGAAGCTGCCTCACGAGGATGACCTCTCCCTTCAGCCCCGCCACATCCTTCATTATATCATCGCTCAGGCCCAGGGAGTAGTCCGAATCGCAGCCCCGCGTGAAGACCCTCAGCTTCCCGCCCCTGCGGACGAACTTCCTCATGGGCACTCTTATGCTGTCCCACGTCTGCCTTTTTATCCAGGGGGAGACTATCACGACCTCGAACTCCGCCTCCCCCAGCATCCTTCCCAGTCTCTCCTCTAAGGTGTGCACGCCCCTGGGCTGAAAAGTGCTCAGGAAAACAGATTGCGGATTTGTTTCTGCCAGATGCTCTTCCAGATACTGCAGTCGCCTGGCAGATATATACCTCTCCGTCTGCTTCGTGACGGCGAGCTCATGCTCCAGCTCAGAGGCTCTATCCTTCCATTTCAGGAGCTGAGCAGTCCTTCTCTGAAGATCGTCGATGCTCCTCTCGCGCTCCCTCAGGCGCTCCTGCCACATCCTGAGGCTTTCCTGCAGCTGCTGGCGTTCTCTTTCGAGCACCCTAGATCGCCTGGTCTGGAGCTGCACTATGCAGAGGGCAAAGATGGCGAATGCCAGGAAAAACAGCCAGACGATGTAGCCATCCATCTCCATTGAACCCCCATGAATCCTGCGGCGATAAGTTATATAAAGATGTCGTAATCAATATGCTCCTGCAAATTGCTCTGTTGATTTTTTTATTATGTTGAAATAGTGCATGCATGATTAGAAAAAAGATGGAAAAAGAACTCCAGGAGGAGCTTAGAACATTCCGGGCATTCCTCCCATACCAGGCATGCCGCCCATACCGGGCATCCCTCCCATGCCTGGCGGCATTCCGCCGGCTCCAGGAGCGCCCACCTCCTTCTTCTTCGTCGAGGCCAGCACATCGTCGATGCGCAGGATGAGCGAGGCTGCATCGGTGGCCGACTGAATGGCCTGGATCTTGACCCGCAGCGGCTCGACCACGCCAATCTCGTACATGTCCACGACCTTTCCGGTGTAGACATTCAGGCCGAGATTCTTGCTCTTCTCGTGCCCGCTCTTCAGCTCCACAGTCTTGTCGATGGGATCAAAGCCGCAGTTCTCTGCCAGAGTCCTCGGCACGATCTCCATCGCCTCGGCGAACTTGGCCACTGCAAGCTGCTCCCTTCCCTTGAGGGTTGCAGCATACTCCCTCAGGCGCAGCGAAAGCTCTATCTCGGGCGCTCCGCCGCCAGCAACAATCTTCTCGTCCTCGACCACATCTGCCACAGCATGCAAAGAATCGTCCAAAGCCCTCTCAAGGCCGTCGAGGACCTGCTTTGTCCCGCCCCTCAGAAGCAATGTAACACTCGGGTTCTTTGTCCCTGTGACGAAGGTCATGACCCCGTTGCCTATGCGTCTCTCCTCCACCACACCGGCCGATCCGAGATCTGCCTTTGTCATCTCTTCAAGGCTCGTGACGATGTTCGCGCCTGTTGCCTTTGAGAGCTTGTCTAGATCGCTCTTGATCACGCGGCGCAGGGCCAGAACTCCAGCGTTTGCCAGAAGATGCTGTGCCAGGTCGTCAATGCCCTTCTGGCAGAATACCACGTTGGCTCCGCTGGCGAGGACCTTGTCGACGACCTCTTTTATCATCTTCTTCTCATGATCCATGAAGCTCTGGAACTGACCAGCACTCGTGATCTGGTACTCGGTCTTTGTCTCAGTGTCCTTGGACTCGATGGGCACAGAGAGCAGGGCAACCCTCGCGTTCTCGATCCTGCGGGGCATGTTCTGATGTACTATCTCCTTGTCTATGACCACACCTTTGATGATCTCCGAGTCGAGGGTACTCTCGCCGACCTTCTTTTCGACATTGACCTTATCGAGGTCGACGACCATCCTGCCGTCCGCCTTCTCTGCAGCGCCGAGAACGAGATCCACGGCAAAGCCGGCGATCTTGTTGTCAGGAGACTCTGACAGCTTCCCTGTCATAGCGGTCTGTGCGATCTTGTCCAGGAGCTTGCGGTCCTTCCCTGTGACATCCGTCGCCATGGACTTCAGGATCTGCACAGCCTTCTCTGCGGCCTGCCTGTAGCCCTGCACAATCACAGTCGGGTGGACGTCCTGATCCAAGAGCACCTCGGCCTTCTTCAGAAGCTCTCCAGCCAGGACAGCCGCGGTGGTCGTCCCGTCGCCCACCTCTTTGTCCTGGGTCTTGGCAGCCTCGATGATCATCTTCGCGGCAGGGTGCTGCACATCCATCTCCTTTAGGATTGTCACTCCATCGTTAGTGATCGTAACGTCGCCTATCGAATCCACCAGCAGCTTGTCCATGCCCATGGGTCCAAGCGTGCTGCGCACTGCGTTTGCCACGGCGCGAGCAGCCATGATGTTGTTCGAGATGGCATCCTTTCCCGTCTCTCTACGGGTATCTTTCAAGATAATGACTGGTGTGCCGCTCATTCCTGCCATTTTTGATAATCCTCCGCTCTATTTCTCAGGATCACAGTATTTAATGTTCTATAAAGCATTTTTGGTGCGTCTCAGCTTTTTTCCAGCGGCCGACGCGGACAGCAGCTGCGACAGAGGACGCTTGATGGCCGGGAATTGCTTTTGAATCTTTGCCCTCCTACCGACACGTTTTTATCTAGTATGGCTAACTGAAGGTGGCGAGGGCAGGTAGATCAGCTGGAAGATCGCTACCTTGGCATGGTAGAGGCCTCGGGTTCAAATCCCGACCTGTCCATCAGGCGTTTTATCCGAAAGCTTTTTGGTTTGTCTTATTGCAACTATGAGAGAGATCCGATGATCAAGACGATGGAGATGCTGGCCATGGCGTTCACCATCGGCCTGACAGGCGCTCTCGCACCAGGGCCTACGCTGGTGGCGACGGTCAGGTCGTCCCTCAAGGACGGCTGGACAGCCGGGCCGAAGGTGGCTGCTGGGCATGCGCTGGTGGAGCTGATAATATTCCTGCTCATAGTGGAAGGGCTGGCGCTGGCAGCCCAGCAGTACTCGCGGCACATTGCAGTCCTAGGCGGCCTCTCCCTGGTGGTCTTCGGCCTTATGACTGTGAAGGGTGCCGGGAGGGCGACTATGCTCTCAGACTCGAAGGATGGTGTCGGCAATCCCTACATGGCAGGGATCCTCACCAGCGCAGCAAATCCGTATTTTTGGATCTGGTGGCTCACTCTTGGCAGCGCCCTGGTCATCGACGGCCTGCGTGGTGGATTGGTCCTGGCTGTGCTCTTCATGATCGGTCACTGGGGTGCGGACTTCGGATGGTACACCCTCGTCTCTGCAAGCCTGGATAGGGGGAGGTCCGTCCTCTCAGAGGTCAACTACCGCAGGGTCCTGGCGCTATGCGGGGTCTTCCTGGTGTTCTTCGGCCTCTACTATCTGGCTTTGGCACGATAAAAGTGGGATGAAATGCCGCTGACAACTGCGAAGCCAAGGAAGATATGCATTCTCGCGCTGAAGAACTCGGCCTTCGTCTTTGTGCTCGCCATCCTTCTTGGATTCGTCACGCCAGGATGCTCGCGGCTCACTGAGCCGCTCATCACGCCCTCGCTCATGCTCATGATGGCCTTCTCCCTGACGGAGGTGGATTTGAGAGCGAGAGGCGCTCTTGGGAGATCCATGATAGGCTTCTTTCTCAACTACGGCCTCCTCTCAGGATTGATAATATCTCTGGCTTACACCCTGGATAATGAGTCTCTTCGTAACGGATTCGTCGTGATGGCTGCTGTTCCGCCGGCTGTGGCCATCCTTCCGATGACGAGGCTTCTATATGGAGATGTGCTGCTCTCGCTTTATGCAGAGGCGATCTCCTATCTCGTCTCCCCGATCCTGATGCCTGCCATGATCTTCGCCTTCACCAGCCGAGCCGAAGTCAGCCTAGGCTACCTGGTGGAGACAGCTTTGCTGCTGATCATCGTTCCTGCGCTGGCTTCAAGGTACATCCGACGCCTGCCTCTCGACCCGGTTCTCCCCATAAACGCTGGATTCTTCCTGGTCACCTACACAGTCATAGGGCTGAACATAGGCGCTCCCTGGGAATCGATCGGCCCTGTGGGCCTGATCGCCCTCGCCCGCACCTTCGGGATAGGGATGGCTGTGTACGTAGCATCAGCGCTGGCCGGCTCAAAGGCAGGCTGCAGGATATCCTACACCCTGCTTGGCACCTTCAAGAATCTGGGCCTCGCTGCAGCCGTTGCCCTGCTGCTCTTCGGGCCGGAGGCTGCCATTCCTGCGGCAGTCTGCATCCTGACAGAGACAGCCTTCTACATCTTTCTTTATCTCATTCAATTTGTGTAAGTACGGTGCACTTTTATCCGGGGCGATCTCACGAGAACGCCTCCCGCATGGTCTGGCTATTCGGGCCTTGTCGGAGTGCCACATGCGATCGGCACTCCTGGCCAGCTCCTCAACGAAGGCCGATGGGAGGCTCGGCAGGCGCGAAGGACACCATCGACGGCGCGGCTTCAAGGCAACCTCGCGCTCCTCAGGACCATCCATATCGAGCAGCGCAAGCGTTAAGGTCGTTTGGACTACTCAAGGTTCTTGAGGTGGTCCCGGAACTCCTCTTTTGTCTTGAAGGACTTGACTGAGCCAGTATCGGCCCGTTTGATGCTTCTCCTTAAACCTGCCTCAAATTCTCGAAGGGCGGCTTTATTGGCATCTGCGCAGCCATGAGAACGCCGCTCTCGACCCACGAGGTTCGAGGGCATGTTCCAAGAAAACTGGGATTGAAACCCGAGAAGATATCCCCGAAATTGCGAATGTGAATTCATCGTTCGCGTCTACATTCCGCACTTTCAAATCATCCCATAACAATTTTCGCAATCATGGTCTAGCAGCTTTAGAATGGTAATCTG
>MVRK01000038.1 GCA_002067365.1 Methanosaeta sp. PtaU1.Bin060
GGTCATGCCAACGAAACCTTCTTTTCGGAGTTTACCGAATGAACCGAATAAGCATAAAATACTTAAACTTTGTGTTCGATCTGAACCTTGTGAACATGAAGAAAATACCGGTGTTGGAGCATATGAGTAAATCGAATTCCACAGGATTATATGAATCATATAATAAAAATGTTATGAGATCCGAAGGCCTGGAGGCTGCTCGATGAGACTTAATTCCGAATTCGCTTTGCCGAAAGGACTAGAGGGTCTGGTCGATCTAGCCCTGGATCAGCGCTGGATGACAAGAGGGACCACCGACAAGATTTGGGAGATGCTCGATGCCGAGGCATGGGAGAAGACCAGGAACCCCTATCTCATACTTCAAAATGTCTCTAGAAGCCGTCTGGAAGAGGCTGCACTGGATGAGAACCTCAAAGAGGAGATCAGGTTCTGGAAGGAGAAGCGGGACAGGCTCCTGCACGAGCCTGGATGGTTTGAAAAGCACCACGACATTCGATCCATCGCCTATTTCAGCATGGAGTTCGGGCTCTCCGAGGCGCTGCCCATCTACTCAGGAGGCCTGGGCATCCTGGCTGGAGATCACCTCAAGACAGCCAGCGATCTGGGAGTACCAATTACCGGCGTAGGCCTCCTCTACCAGCAGGGATACTTCCGCCAGGTACTTGGAAAAGACGGAACGCAGATAGAGGCGTTCCCGTACAACTATCCGGCGACTCTGCCACTCGAGCCGGTCCTGAAAGAGGATGGCGGCAGGCTCAGGGTCAACGTCAGGCTCCCCGGGAGATCGCTTCTACTGAGAGTCTGGAAGGCGAATGTCTGCCGGGTGAACCTATATCTCCTCGATTCAAATGATCCCATGAACAGCCCCTGGGATAGGGGCATCACAGCTAACCTGTATGCTCCCGGGGAGGAGCTGCGCCTTATCCAGGAGATAGCTCTTGGTGTCGGAGGCTGGCGGGCTCTGTTGGAGATGGGTATTGTGCCCGAGGTCTGCCACCTTAACGAAGGCCACGCTGCTTTCGTTGTGCTGGCCAGGGCTTACAGTTTCATGCAGGAGAACGGCTGCTCTCTTTCGGAGGCGCTATGGGCGACCAGAGCCGGGAACGTCTTCACAGTGCACACGCCAGGAACGGGTGGCTTCGACAGGTTCGATCCTGAGATGGTGAAAAAGTATGCAAATTACTATGCGGATCAGATAGGTCTCTCCTATGAGGAGCTGATCGCCATGGGAAAGGGGATCTGGGATGACGGGAGAGAGCCGTTTGTCCCCGCCCTCCTGGCCCTGAAAGAATGCAACTATGTCAATGGCGTGAGCCGTCTTCATGGACAGGTCTGCAAAAGGTTATTCCAATCTCGATACTCACGCTGGCCTGAGATAGAGGTTCCTGTCGGATATGTGACAAACGGAATACACATCCCTACCTGGGATTCTCCAGCCTCTCAGCGTCTATGGACAGAAGATGGCGCACTTGATTATGGAGATGATTATCTCGACTACACCGGCGAGAGAATCTCAAGGCTTTCCGATGAGGATATATGGTGCTTCCGAGCGGAAGGTCGCCGCGACTTGATAGAATACGTCCGAAAGCGCCACGCCCGTCAGCTCCAGGAACGCGGTGCACCACCCGAAGCCGTGAAGGCTGCCAGACATGTCCTGAATCCGAATATCCTCACCATAGGTTTTGCCAGAAGGGCCACTGCTTACAAGCGCACCAACTTCCTTTTGAAGGATGAGCCGAGGTTGATGCGAATTCTGACAAATCATGAGCAGCCAGTGCAGCTGGTGATGGCGGCGAAGGCCCATCCTGGAGATCTGTTCGGAAAGACTATGGTAAAGCAGATGGCTAACTTTGCGATGCGTTCGGACATCTCCGATAGGGTGGTCTTCCTTGAGGACTACGACATCGATCTGGCACAGCATCTTCAGCCCGGCGTGGACCTCTGGATCAATACGCCCCGCCGTCCCAACGAGGCCTGCGGCACTAGCGGCATGAAGGTGCTTGCCAGTGGAGGGCTTAATCTCTCAACCCTGGACGGATGGTGGGATGAGGCCTACGATCCGCAGGTGGGCTGGTCTGTGGGCGACTGTCAAGAGCAAAACGATCCCTGCCGGGACGATTGGGAAGCAGATCTGCTCTACAGAATGCTCGAGGAACAGGTGATACCCATGTTCTACGATCGGGACAATATGGGAATACCGACTGCATGGGTAGCTAAGATCAGGGCCAGCATGTCCCGCCTCACTCCTCGCTACAGCAGCTCCAGAATGATGAAGGAGTACGTGGAGAAAAGCTATCAGCCGGCAGCTGATGCCTATCGCCGCCGCAAAGCTGATGGCTCGAGGCTCGCCAAAGAGCTGGCAAAGTGGCAGGAGCGTCTGGATGATAACTGGAAGAGCCTTCGATTTGGCCGGCTGACTCTCAGCAAAGAGAACGAATCATGGAATTTCCAGGTTGAGGTGTATCTGGGAGATATGCCCCCCGAAGACGTGCATGTAGAGCTCTATGCTGACTTTCTTAAATGCGATGGTTTTGGAGAAGAACAGGACGTCCCGGTGAAGGTGATCATGGACCAGAAGGAGCCCCTGGCAGGCGCAGTGAATGGATTCCTGTATTGTGCAAATGTATCCGCAAATCGCCCTGCAGGGGATTACACACCCAGGATTGTGCCCTATCATCCTGAGGCCTTCGTTCCAAAAGAAGATGCCCACATTTTATGGATGCGGTGATCATTGATTCGAGGAATAAAAATGAGTTACACCTTCATCCTGACTCCTCTTCGGATCGCATGTTGTGGAGCCAAAGGTCTCGCAAAGGGCAAGAGGCTGTGGCCGAATTTATCGCTGGTTTTAAGAGTTGCCGGAATGACCGAGACGAATTTATTTAAAATCTCATATTCGAGAGGTATAACACCGTGAATAAGGGAGAAATAGAGGAGTTAAAGAAGCCTATAATCGAAGCCTGCATCAAATCCGCCAAAAAAATTGGGTGGAGCGATGCCATGGGAATCCTCAGAGGCACCCTCTTCCTGGAGAGCGAGCCACTGTCCCTCGACACGCTGGCCGAGAGGACTGGTTACAGCAAAACCACTGTGCGCACCAATATGAACTATCTCGAAAATTATGGCATGGCCGTTCGCGTGGTAGGCCCTGTGGGAAAGCAGCATCGCTATAAGCAGCACCGCTATGTCCTGGAGACCGACCCGGAAGCACTGATGCGAGTCATCCTGTCTGCAGCGAAGGAGGATGTCCATTCTGTCTTACAGGCCCTCAATCAGATAGAAAAGAACATTGAGGAGCACAAGGCAGAGGCAGAGCACATGAGTGCCATAATCTCCAAGACAAAACAATTTTATGAAGAGATGAACAAGATTCTGGACCTCATGAACAAGTACCCTCTGAAAGAGCTTATTGAGCGTCTGGACAGAAATGAGAAGTGAACGGCAATGAGCAAGGCTCGGGCTTTCATGCGACTCGTGTGTCTAGCAGACTCGTCCAAGCCATCGATCCAAAAGCCCATCTGCACCACTCAGGGGTGGATTTAAGTAGCTACAGATGATCTTTTGCCCTAGATCTGCTAATAAATTTCAAGGGTGATGAATTTTGCAAAAGAGCGTCGTCAAGGATCTCTCCCTCGCCGAGGTCGGCGAGAAGCGCATAGAATGGGCCCGCAGGCACATGCCCGTTTTGGATAGCATCAGGCAGGAGTTCGAGCGGGAGAAGCCTCTGAAGGGCGCACGGATAGTGGCCTGCCTGCACGTCACAGTGGAGACCGCAAACCTCATCACTGCGCTTGTAGCCGGTGGCGCAGAGGTGGCTGTCACAGGCTCCAACCCACTCTCCACGCAGGATGAGGTGGCAGCGGCCCTGGCCGCCCGCGGCCTTCACGTCTACGCCTTCAGGGGCGAGAACGAGCAGGAGTACTACGAGTGCATAAAGAAGGCCCTCGATATCAGGCCCAATGTGACTCTGGACGATGGAGCAGACACCATCGCCATAGTTCACAAAGAGAATCAGGAGCTGGCCGATCAGATGTTCGGCGGCTGCGAGGAGACAACGACAGGGGTCGTGCGCCTGAGGGCAATGGCAGCCGATGGCGCGTTGCTGTATCCTGTTATTGCAGTCAACGACGCCGAGACGAAGATGATGTTCGACAACCGCTATGGAACGGGCCAGAGCACTCTGCACGGCATCATGAATGCCACGAATTTCCTCTTCGCTGGCAAGACGGTGGTGGTGGGAGGCTACGGCTGGTGCGGTCGCGGCTTTGCCATGCGCGCAAAGGGCCTCGGAGCCAATGTTATAGTCGTCGAGATCGAGCCGCGAAAGGCTCTAGAGGCTGCCATGGACGGCTACAGGGTCATGCCCATGCTCGATGCTGCGCCTCTGGGCGATCTGTTTGTGACACTGACGGGGGACATAAATGTTGTCCGTGAGGAGCATTTCCATCTCATGAAGGACCAGGCGATCCTCGCTAACAGCGGCCACTTCAATGTGGAGATCGATATCCCTGCGCTGGAGAAGCTCGCCCTTGCGAAGACTGAGGTGCAGAACAACGTGACAGAATACAGGCTCGCCGACGGTCGCAGGCTCTACCTGCTGGCTGAGGGCCGCCTGATCAATCTCGCCGCTGCCTTTGGCCATCCGCCTGAGGTCATGGACATGTCCTTCGCAAACCAGGCGCTCTCTGTGCGCTACATCGTCGAGCGCGGACGGAAGCTGGAGAATAAGGTCTACGCCGTCCCTGTGGAGATCGACCGCAGGGTCGCAGAGCTGAAGCTGGCAGCCATGGGACTGAGAATCGAGAAGCTGACGCCTGAGCAGGACAGATACCTGCACAGCTGGCAGATGGGAACCTGAGGTGTGCGCCTTGGACCTGAAGAGGGAGAATCTGGAGGCTTACCTGAAGAGCCTTTACGGGGCTGACCTGAAGCTGCTCTCGATGCGCAGAATGGGAGAGACCATCCCCACGACCGAGGACGTCAAGGGCTTTGGCTACGGATCGCCCCTGCTTGTGGAGTATGCTGCAAAAGGGAAAAAGGGCTCTGCAGTCCTCTCGACAATGCGCGTACAGTACGGCTTCGGCCATGATCATTTCTCAGACAGGGCCAGGATTCTGATCTGGCAGAACTCGACATTCAAGAAGCTCCATAGACACGTGCCTTCGCTTGACGTGGGCTACTTTTCAGGGGATGGAAGGCTTGTCTCCGCCGGGCAGGCCACAGAGTATTTTCTGCTGATGGAGAAGATAGAGGGAAAGGAGTACTTCTTCGACCTGGAGAGGGTCAAGGAGGATGGGGCCACCGACCTGGACCACGAGAGGGTCGTTGCCCTCTCTGATTACCTGGCAGAGATTCATTCTGTCAAGAACGACTGCCCGCCCCTTTACCAGCGCAAGGTCCGCGAGATCGTGGGGGACGGCGAGTGCATCTTCGGGATTCTGGACGATTACCCAGATAGCCCGGCCTTCCTCGACCCGGATGAGCTGCAAGAGATCGAGAAGATCTGCGTGGAGTGGCGCTGGCGGCTGCGCGACAAAGCCAAGCGCCTCTGTCAGGTGCACGGCGACTTCCACCCCTGGAATGTTATGTTCAGGGAGGGCACAGACTTCACAGTGCTCGATAGGTCGAGGGGCGAGTGGGGTGAGGCTGCGGACGACATCACAGCCATGGCGATGAACTACATCTTCTACTCAGTCCAGAAGAGCCTGAGGCTGACTGGCGACCTGAAGGACCTCTTCGAGCTCTTCTTCGAGAACTACCTTGAGAAGAGCGGCGACGAGGAGCTTTTGAGGGTCATAGCGCCCTTCTTTGCCTTCAGGGCGATGGTCGTCGCCAGCCCCACCTGGTACCCTCTGCTCTCAGACGACGTCCGCAGGACACTCTTCAACTTCCTGGAGAATGTTTTGGGCGCTGAGAGCTTCAACTACAGGGATGTGAACAGCTACTTGGCCTGAGGGCGGGCACGAAGAAGGCCAGCATGAAGAGAGCCAGCTTCGAGAAGCATATGCGAGCATGAAGACCTACGCCTTCGAGCTCTCTGGCGAGCACGGGACGCTGCCAAAGGAGGAGGCTCTGGCGCTGCTGGAGCTTTACTCCTCTGGATTCAGAGAGATCCGCTCTCCTCTGCAGTGCCTGATAGTCGAGGCCGAAGGTCTCGATCCCCGGGCATTGGGAAAGCGCCTGGCCATGACACACAGGATCATCGAGGTCCTGGCCATCTGCGAAGCACGAAGTGAATCCCTGTCAGATGCGGCCGGAAGGATTGAGCTTCCGCAGAAGCGCTACCGTATCAGGGCAAGGAGGATCAATGATGCCGCCCTCGGGACCGACGAGGCGGAGCGCGAGGTGGGACGCTCTCTTTTCCGGAGGGGCTTCAAGGCGGATCTTGAGAACCCTGAGGTCGAGCTGAGGGCGATAATAACGGGCGGCGAGGTGATCCTCGGCCTGGAGATCGCCCGCACAGATCGAAGCTCCTTTGAAGCCAGGCGGCCTCATCTCAAGCCATTTTTTCATCCTGGCGTCCTCATGCCCCGCATGGCGAGGGCCCTTGTCAACCTCTCGAAGGTGCGAGAGAAGGAACGCCTGCTCGACCCCTTTGCAGGCACGGGCGGCATTCTAGTCGAGGCGTGCTTGATAGGAATCAAGGGCGTGGGGGTGGAGGTTCAGCCAAGGCTTGCGAGGGGAGCGCTCTGCAACATCGAGTGCCTCGACTGCAGCATAATCTCTGGAGACGCAAAGCGCCTGCCCTTCAAGGACGTATCCTTGGACGCTGCGGTTCTTGATACTCCCTACGGCAGATCGGCGAGGATCGAGGCAGAATCCAAGGAGCTTCTTCTGGCGGAGAGCCTCTCTGAGCTTCACAGGGTTCTCAGGCAGGAGAGGCGCATGGTTATAGTGGCGGACAGGCCGATTGATTCAGATGTCAAGGACGCTGGCTTCGAGATACTTCAGTGGCACACAGACAGGGTTCACAGAAGCCTGACAAGGCAGATTTTCGTGTGCAGGAAAGTCGGCTGAATCCAAAGGATCTCCTTTGAAGGAATCTTGGGCGCAATCTGCCAGAGATCAAGAGATGAGAAGATCCCGGATTTCGGCACTAGTCTAACATCAAGCCGTGTTGGCCCTATTTTCAGCAGGCTGCTCATCCAGGGAGTCGAAGAACGCTCTTCTGCTCACGGGGTCGAGGATTGCGAGGAAAGAGCTTCCTCCGATTCGATGTGAAAGCTTATAAAGGAGAAGATCAGA
Source organism: Methanosaeta sp. PtaU1.Bin060 (assembly GCA_002067365.1). GTDB lineage: Archaea > Halobacteriota > Methanosarcinia > Methanotrichales > Methanotrichaceae > Methanothrix. The sequence continues at coordinate 7,246 of MVRK01000038.1, forward strand.
CTAGGTGCCAATTTAGGCAAATGACGAAAAGGCTTGAGCAGGAATCGAAGGAGGTTCTCAATTGAATAAGAGAGGCATGATAATTCCAATACTGCTTGTAATTTTCATCACTGTGGGGCTGTCCCTGGGAGAGACATCTGGCACAATGGATAATGCAACTGCCCCGGCAGGCGATGAGAATGGCACCGCAGCCGAAAATGAGACCGTCGGGCAGAACGCCACTGCAGCAAATGCCGTCAACCTGAACTATATTTGGTCTGTGACAGGACTTGAGGCTGAGCCTGTCATCATGGTCCTCAACCAAGACGGCAATGATCTATATGGTGCTGCCAAGTATGAGCCAGACTCCGGCAGTCATTGGAACGCTGATGTCATCGGCTCGATTTCGGACGACAATGTGGACCTGACATTGACGGCCCAGGTGGACGAGAAGCTGGTCACAACCAAGCTTGACGGATTCTTCGATAACGCCAGCCAGACCCTTGATGGCAAGTTCACAGAGGTTAGCGGCGGCAAGATAGCTAATAAGGGTAATTTCAGCGCCATGTGGATCAACCCTGATACTTCAAGCTACACTCCGGC
>MVRK01000039.1 GCA_002067365.1 Methanosaeta sp. PtaU1.Bin060
CGATAATTTTGACAAATTTATGAATTGGTACAATACAGTTAGATTTCATGAATCGCTTGATACGAAATGGTATCTGCAGACGCCGGATATCGCATTCTGGTCTAGGTTGCCGGAAGGATGCAAATTAGGAATGTTCATGAATTGGATGGAGACTGATTTAAATGATTTATAAAGAATACAAAGATCCAGGCATAGTATATAAAGTCCAAACATTCAGGACTACACATTCACGTTGAAATATCTTTAAAAGGGAGATAGCAATGAAAGCATCCTCAGTCAAAGTCGGTGCAGGTGTGAGAAGACCATCTGCAGAAAAAGCTGGGAAGGGCGGCGGTCATGCTAGGTTCCGCGCCCAAAGGCGATCATCGCCCCTGATGAGCCCCGCTCGGAGAGACTGCACCAGCTGCGGGATGGGCGAGATGGCAGGAGATCTGGCTTCCATGCCACCGATTCAGAGGCAGTCTGCTGTGCAGTCCCTGCAGCGTACCCGCGGCAACAGTTTCGTCCAGAGGCTGGCGATCCAGGCAAAGCTGAAGGTCGGGCCCGTTGGAGACAAGTACGAGCGGGAAGCCGATAACGTGGCCGACCATGTCCTGAGAATGGGTGGGCCGGCAAATCCCCATCGGAGCCAGAAGGATGGGGTTCAGGCCAGGCCCTTGGCCTCCTCGATAACCCCCCTGGTTCAGAGGCTCGCCTCCTTCATCACATCGTCCGTCCAGCGTCAGGGCGAAGAGGAAGAGATCCAGACCAAATCTTTCGTCCAGCGGCGCAAGGATGGAGGCTTTGACGCAGGCCCGCGCATTGAGGGCCGCCTGGCAGCTCTCAAGGGCGGCGGCAGCCCTCTGCCAGGCAACGTCCGCGCCTACATGGAGCCTCGCTTTGGCGCAGATTTCAGCGGCGTGCGACTGCACACGGGCAGCGAGGCGATGCAGATGAACCGCGAGCTGCAGGCCCATGCCTTCACCCACGGCCAGGACATCTACCTGGGGGCAGGCGCCAAGTCGCCGGGCTCCCCCGGCGGCAACCATCTGCTCGCCCACGAGCTGGCCCACACCATCCAGCAGACGGGCAGCAGGGATCGGATCGCTCGCTGGGGAGGTCCCGGCGTGCCTACGACCCATGAGGATGTCACGAAGGATGCTTTCAAAGGGCCGGGGAATCTTAAAGAAGCTTATAGCGAATCGGCCCAGGAGTACATCGCCGCCTTTACCGAGAATATGGATAAGCGAGCCGGCTTCATGGCCAGTTTCCTGCCCGGGAAGCTGAGGCAGGCCTTCAACCACATGGCCAAGGACCCACGCAAGTACGACAACCTCGTCGGCTATTGGCGAAGCTCGTCCGAGGCGCTCCAGCACGCCGAGGGCGGCAAATACAGAGCGGATGGGTCAGCCGCAGACATTCAGCACGTGAGCAACTTGACAGCTGCAGCAGTGGACATGTGGGAGCGAGGCAATCACAATCAGGGTTTGGCCCAGCTCGCACTGGCCGTTCATGCGGCCGAAGACCGCGGCTCTCATGGGGACGGCAAGCCTGGAACGGGGCATGACCCGCGTCGTGTCATCAAACCACCGAAGGGTGCAACGAAAACGGAATACTACGATCCGGGATGGAACGCCGGTTGGTGCGATTTCAAGGAGCATAACCCAGGGGGATATGATTTCGGCGTCAGTTGTGGTCGGGCCGTGCTGATGAACTTCCGGAACAAGCTGGCTAGGCTCGATTCTGAGGATGGCACCAATAACGTTGCGGATCTTCAGAACTACGGATCACCTGGTAAGTTCAAGAGAAAGCTCCGCGGGTTCGGGATGGGCTTTGGCAGAAACATCAAGACCAAGTTCCCTTAGCCTTCAAGGGCTTTTTTATAGCCCTGTTTTGCATCCATAACCAGCTGCCTAAGCAGCTCTCAAACTTTTTGAGCTATCCGTCGATCGGCAATTTTTTGAATGGCTCATGCTGGTCCCAGCTTTGTTGATCTTCAGATAGAAAGGAGGTTCGGGCACCGGAGAACCCTGTAAAGTCTCGAGAAATCTTTTGTGAATTATATTTAAAAGGTGGGCAGTGATGAAAGCATCCTCAGTCAGAGCCGATGCAGGTGTGAGAAGGCCATCTGCAGAAAATGCTGGAAAGAAGGACGGTCAGTCCAAGGCCCGCCCACATAGCCAGGCATCACCCCTGGTGGGCCCTGTCTGGGAGACGGCTTGGGCTGGCGGAGGGACAGAGAGACTGGCAGGAGACCTGGCCTCGATGCCACTGGTTCAGAGGCAGTCTGCTGTGCGGTCTTTGCAGCGTACCCGCGGCAACAGCTTTGTCGAGCGGCTGGCGGTTCAGGCTAAGCTGATGGTTGGGCCAGCCGGGGACAGGTATGAGAACGAGGCAGATGCCGTCTCCGATCAGGTCATGAGGTCTATCGAGGCCGGCCAGGAGTCCATTCAGAAGAAGCCTCTGGCGGCCTCGATCACACCACTCGTTCAGCGGCTGACTGGAAAGATCCTTCGGGCGGGCCATATGCTTCAGCGCCAGGAGGATGAAGAGGAGATCCAGACCAAGCCCGGCGTCCAGTGCCAGTCAGATGGCAGCTTTGAGGCAGGCGGGCACATAGAGCACCGCCTCCATGCCAGAAAGGGTAGCGGCCGCCCCCTGGCCTCCGACGCCCTGGCGCACATGGAGTCCGGCTTCGGGGCAGACTTCAGCGGCGTGCGGGTTCACACCGACGACGAGGCGGCACAGCTGAACAGGTCCCTGAGCGCCCGGTCATTCACTTATGGAAACGAGATCTACTTCGGAGCGGGCCAGTACAATCCAGGGGCGCGCTCAGGCATGGCGCTCATCGCCCACGAGCTGGCCCACGTCATCCAGCAGGGTGCGGGCAGGGTGAAGCCGGGAGCTGTGGCCAAGAGAAGTGGCACGGCTGCGATCAATAGACAGGCAGAAGGCGGGATTGTACAGAGGGAGACGGAAGAGGAGAAAAGAAAGCGCCTGGGTTTGTCACCCCGACCTACTACACCTAGGCCGACCGCTCCCAGGCCTACTCCCACCACTCGACGGCCGCTACCCCTACCAACCACTCCCCGGCCCACTACCACAACTCCAAAGACCACACCCACCACAAAACCGAGTATGGGCAAGAAGGTCCTCAAGCAATTTGGCAAGGGCGGCTTGGGCGTTCTGGAGGGGCTTGCCAAGACCATCTTCGGCCCACTTACCTATCTCAGGTTCTTCAGCAAAAAGCAGCGAGAAAACTGGAGAGAGGATACAGTCGAGGCTGAATACGGGTCAGGATCTGTGGCCACCGCAGCCAAAGTCCTCGCCACCATAACCAAGACCGTGGAGGAGGTTGGGATGGTCACCGGCTGGGCAGGCCTGATACTCTCCATCGTGGGCGCTGCTCTGACAGCCGCGGCGATGGGTGCCGGAGCCCCTCTTCTCGCAGCATCCTCAATACTGGGAATCATCGGCCTGGCCTGTGCAGCCTTTGCCTTCGTTGCCCGCTCGGTTCTCATGATCGGGAACATAGTCCGGCTCAAAAAATACAACCCGTCTGACCCTGCGAAAGTCAGGGCCCAGGCGATCAAGGACGGCCTAGGCATATTGGGATCGACCATCGGCATCCTCACAGGTGGGCTTGGAGTTGGCAATGTGTCTCTCATCGGCCTCTCTTCAGATGCTACTAAGACTATGGGTCAGACCATTGCAGAGTCCGGAGTGGGACAGGCAATAACCTCAGTTGGTGATTTTGCAACTGAGTCCGTCCAGACCAAGCGCATCCAGCGCGATACCACTGGTCAGACATCGTCGGGCCCAGGCCAGGGCTCTCCTGCTGAGGATGACCTGAAGGCTCTTGGCGATCTTAAGGAGGTGGCCGGAGATCTGGCGGGCCTGGGACGCGATCAGTCCTCATTAGCCGACAGGAAGATGTCAGGCCTGGCAGAGGCCAAGTCTGCTGTGGCTGAGAGCCTGCCCAAGGCGCAGGAGGGATTTGCTCCCCTCATCGATGCCGGGTCGCAGGTCCAGCAGGCAAGCCAGATGATCGATAAGGGTGCATCTGAGGCAGAGGAGATCGATAGCGAGAAGAATGCCATCGAGGCGGTCGCTGATGTGACAGAGGCCGGGTCTAGCAAGGCTGACAAAGCATCTCAGCGCGATCCTGCAAGCATAAAGCCTGATGAGATCAAGGCAGCACAGGCATCCAGCTCCCAGCCGCCCAAGAAGAGATCCCTTCTCAGGAGGGCCGGTGGCGCAGTGAAGTCCTTCTTCAGGGGCCTGATGAAGCGTCTGTTCAACGTCAAGAGGATGATCCAAAAGATCTTCTCCAAGGTAAAGAATAAGATCGTACAGATGGTAGTGAAGGCCATGGGCGCAGAGAAGCCGACTGCTGATTTCCTGAGCGCCCTGCAGGAGGCCGATACTGGCATTCCTCAGCTGAATGCCAGCCTGGCAGAGCAGAAGGATGCTGCGGGCAGCCAGACTTCCATGGCTGAGCAGCTCAAGAATGCTGCAGAGGGGATCAGATGACCAAGAACAGATCGATATTCCGGATGGCGCTCAAGCAGGCTCTCATCCTTGGCGGAGTAGCCCTGGTGGCGGGTGGGATCGCAGGCTGGACAGGGCTCATCCAGGCCGAGGGGATCGATGCCAGGGCGGCAGCGGTGGCAGCCCTCTTTCCCTCTCTTCTTGTGCTTCTTCCCTGTGCGCTTCTGCTCTGGACATGGATGGGCCTGAAGGCCGAGGAGAGGATGCTCTGCCAGAACCTTGGGCTGGCCGTGGCCCTGCTGGCGGCAGTGGGAGCAGTGGGCTCGGCCTTGGGCACCCTCACGTTTGTCGCTGCAGCCACCCAGGTCTCTGCGGTTATCGGGCGCATGGACCCGGTGCAGTTCCAGCAGGCGCTCTATGCTCAGGCGGGCTGGTGGCAGAGCGTGAAGACGGTAATCGCTGTGACAACAGTGAGCGCACTGGTTATCGCAGTCCTGGCACGCATGCGCTCGGGTCGCTGAGTGATTCCCACCTCGCAGCATACAACCGCTTCATCAAAATGCTGATCTTTTCAGAGATGACGAAGCATTTAATAGGCTACAGGCGAAGCTACCTCTCAGGCGGGGGATGACGAAGGTGCTGCGCCATCTAAATTCGATGTGCATAATATTGGTGGTGTGCATTGTAGCTCAGCCGTGCTTTGCCAGCTCTTGGTATGCCTGCGTTGGGGGATTGTGCATCAACCGCGAGAGCCTCACAGTGCGGTCTATATTCGAGGACAATCTTCTCGGAAACATCACTCCCGTGACAATCACGCCGGATGGAAGGCGCCTGAATGGGTATGAGTCTCGCTATGTGAAGATGAACATAAATGATGTCAAACTTCAGGAGAGAACCAGCGCAAAGGAGGGACGAATCGGAGCGGAGGAGACAATTCTTCTGGTCTCCGAGGATATTATTACGCCCACTGAGGAGCCATACATAGGAGCAGAAAATTCGGAGTTCTCCATCTATGAGTCCTGGCCCGTCAAGCTGCTGTCCCGAAGGGCCATGGGCTACTCCGGCACGGGCCTGAACGATTTTGACTTTGCAGGGAACAACGGCGACTATGTGGGGACCAGCTCCACCTATAATACGCAGTTCTTCAAGGATCGCCTCGTATTCGAGGAACTCAATCGCACGAATGTCAGCATCCAAGCTGATACTATAAATGGCAATGTACTCGGTGTTGATATCCGCACGACAAGGAGCACAAGATACAATTTATCTCTCAAATCCACAGGAATAACTGCCTTCAGGTACAGGCAGATCTCCTCTGACCGGGAGCACCCCCGTGTGGAGGGCGAAGAGCGCTATGTGGGCGATCTCACCCTCAGCGATTACTCGATCCTGATGAATTCGACTTTCGTGGAGCCGAATCCTGATGAATACCCTGAAAAATACTGGCTGAACTGCTACCCATGCTGCCCCTATGGACTTTATGATGATCTGAAAGAGGTAGATGCCAGCAGGATCTTCGACTGCAGTCAAGGTTGATCGAGCTGACCTGCGATGCCCCGAGCGACTCTTATGCTCAGAGCAACGCCTTCACCATGTAGGGCCCTCGCAGATCATACCCCAGTCGCTTGTAGTAGCCGCGTGCTCCGATGCCGCTGGTGATCTCTATGGACCTGTAGCCCTTCTCCAGCGCCATGGCCTCGGCAGCCTCCAGGAGCTTTGAGCCGTACCCTCTGTGCTGCCATCCCTCTTTTCTGGTGCCTATCGGGACCAGCGGGCCATAAACGTGCAGCTCCCGCACGCGCGCTGCTTCTCCGAGGCGTAGTCGCAGGAATCCGACAAGCGTCTCATCCTCTGTCTCGAAGGAGAGGAAGTGCTCCTCGCCTTCGCAGGCCACATAGCTCTCGTGCCTCAGGTCGACGTCTGCGTCGGCGACGACGACGCCCCGCAGGCCCGCCTCTCTGCAGCGGATGCAGTGACAGCGGTGCCCTCTTTTCTTCAGCCTCTCCTGGGCGAGCTGGCGCAGGTTGGACTTCTTCACGCCTGCCACGATCTGATGGGCTGGTATGTCCCGCTGCACTCGCTGAAGCCGCACGTAGCCTGGGAGCATCTCCTTCGCTTGAGAGACGAGCTGTGCAGCCTCATCGTCTTCCAGGGGCTTGTACTCGCCTCTCTCGTAAAGCTCGTGAAGCCTGGTGCCCCCAACGACCAGTGTGGGATAGATCTTGAGGTAGTCGGGCCGAAAGCGGCTGTCGCTGAAGAGCACCTCAAAGACCTTCAGGTCATCTTCAGGGGTGGCTCCGGGCAGTCCGGGCATCATGTGAAAGCCCACCTTCAGCCCTGCCTCTCGAAGCCTCTGGTTGGCATCGATGGCATCCTGGACTGTATGCCCTCTTCTCACGCTCTCAAGAAGATCGTCCCTGGTGCTCTGGACCCCGAGCTCCACCTTGGTGGCCCCGAGATCTAGCATCGACTGGATCTCAGCTGGGCTGCACCAGTCAGGGCGCGTCTCGAAGGTCGTGCCGATGTTCCTGACGGCTGCGGATTCGTTGGCCTGTGCGATCTGGCCAAAGGACTGCCAGGGGAACGCGGGCGCTTCATGCAGCGGATGATCGTTCATGGCCTGGAGGCAGCGCTTGACAAACCAGTGCTGATAGCCGAGCGGCCTGGATGTGATCGTCCCGCCCATGATGATGAGCTCTGCCTTGTCCAGAGGATGGCCAATCTCCGCCAGCTGGCCCAGCCTCGCCCTGACCTGCTCATAGGGATCATAGCAGTGCTGCGCTGCGCGAAGCGCAGCAGGCTCGCGCCCGGTGTAGCTCTGGGGTGAGGGGCAGGCTACACCACCAGGGCACGGGACGCAGATTCCATGAGGGCAGCGGGCGGGGGAGGTCATGGCAGCTATGACTGCGACGCCCGAGAGGGTGCGCGTCGGCTTTCGCACCAGCATCTTCAGGCGCTCTCGCTCATCGGGCGATGCCTGGGCCAGTATATCTGCGTTGCTTGGGAGAGAAGAGAGACCAAGGTCGCTTGATGCCTTCTTCTTTCTTGATTCAAGGGCCTCGACGCCTGAGATCTCTCCTGAGAGGATGGCATCGACGATGCTGCGCAGCTCTGGATATGATCTATCTAAGGGCGTAATTCCTCCTGGTTCTGTTCTTCCGTGATGAAGTCAAGAGCATAATCGTTTCCTCCAGCCTTCGAGAAAGAAAGCTGCTGGCGGTAGATGCATGATAATATTGCTCTTTTGATACAAAGCCTCATCAGCATCGGGATAAATAGCTTTTCTCAAGCCAAAATGCCGTCTTCGAGGGTTTGTGCGCGAGACCCGCCCTCGACATCCCGGGTTGCCTGCAGACGGCCATAATGCTCCAGAATCAAGAGGGGCTGCTTGGCATCGAGGACCTGGAGATGCAGGCCCAGGAACGCCGATCACCCGCATCTCGGGCAGCGTCGTCATGCACCATATGAATGCCCGCGTCCTGCAATCGAGCACCATGTCGCCATGCAAATCACATAGCTGTCTGTCATCAGATCTTTCCGAAATAATTCTCCATCATTTCCAGCGCAAACCTGGCGTTTACTGTTACCGGGCCCGATCCCATCTCAATCGCCACCTCGATGGCCTCAAGAACTTCGTTGATGGTCGCACCTTCTTTCTTTGCTTGCTCCATATGCCATTGCATACATGATTCGCAGTTGACCGCCACTCCGATTGCCATTGCGATGAGCTCTTTATTCTTCTTTGATAAATCTCCGTCACAGAACGTAGCTTTTTCCATATCGAGAAAGGCTTTGTAGACCTTCGAATTAAGCCTGGCCAAGCGATCTTGCGCTTCTTTTCTTCCACGGTTTATCTCGTCGGCCTTATTCTTCGCTGTGATAACTGTGGGAGCTGATGTTGTAGGAGTCTTCATTTTTGTATCCATATCTGTCAGATCTCCGTTCATCATGTATTTTGCTTATGGCTCTTACCAGGTAAAATGCCTCTTTTAAGGGGTTTGTTCATGGCACCCGTCATCAATACGGGGTATCTATTTCAACAGAAAATCTCAATTACGCCACTTGTTGGCGCTCTTCGGTGGATCACCTACGCGACCTTAAAAGCGATGCGCAATATCCTTCAAGAAATCGATATTTGCTGAGCAAAACAGTTGAAATTCATCTCTTGGATCAACAATGATTTTCTGTCAATCAGATAAACGACCACCTGATTTCAGATTCCGTTCCTGCGGTCGCGTAGGGCATTTAGCTTGCGGCTTTATCTCCTGATCCTGGCAGGTCAGAGCCGCTCGGCCATCAAGTCGGGACGAGGAAAAGCCGAAGAGTGATGGCAGTTTTGGAAATGATGATGTAAGAAAGGGCTGGCAGTACAGCATAAAGTGATGTGGCATAGAGTTAACTGCCAGCCTTCCGAGGTCCATTGAATGACATGGGCTCAACCGGGCATTCCCCGGCAGGGTTGATATCGGGGGGATTCTTGCCCCTGGATATCAACTCTCAGGTCAAGGAGATCAAGCGACCCGTCGAAGGCAAGAGTGCTGTTAATTGGACATATGGTATCAACCTCCCAAATGTACCTCTCTCGTGGCACTATATTTAGTTAGTTGAGTTAAAATATGACTACATGCAAGCCTTTTCTCAAATGATATGAACTGGGCATATACCCAGTCGCACAAAGTCGCTTGGCCCTGCTGGAGAATGTAGGATTCGCCTTTGTACATCCCTCGGGAACTCCAATTGCGCCGGTTCCCGCGCCCGGCGCACCTCCCGCTGGAGCAGGCCTGGAACGCCGATCGCACGTATGGCAAACCGACGAGGAATTGAACGAGGCGAACATGAAAGTCGCCTCAGACTCACATCTTTCAAAGCAGATCCGCTGCGCAAATGAAAATTGTAAGAAAAAGTGTTGTATCTTTTTTGGCGGATTATTGCTTATCCTGAATCTTGACGGTGATGGTTCCGTATGCTTGGCCGTCCCAGGAGCCTGTTCGACCGTCGGTGGCCTTTGCTGTTATATTATATGTGCCGCCCTCCCTGAGTGAGGTCGAAAAGATGCCATTGCCATCGGCTGGCCCGCTATCTATCCTGTTGTCGCCCTGCCATACCTCGATGTAGGCATTTGCGGCTGGGCTTCCATCCTGATAGACGACATAAATGGAGAACATTCCTGCCATCGCTGTTTGAACAGCAATCGCTGTGATGAGCAGCGCGCCTAGGATTAAGGCTCTCTTCTTCATCTATCTCCCCTCTCTTGATTGCTCCATCTCGATCAACTTAATTTTTTAAATATGATTCTGTTCTTATTTATAGTTGGCGTACCCTTCTACGAATAGCGCTCAAAGGAGAAAGAGAGTAATAGCTAGATGGCGACATATTTGAATTTATGCAATTGGATTGTTGGATGATGCGATCAATTGCAAAAGCCGCCTTGATCCTGTGTCTGGTTCTTCTGTGCCCTCGCAGGGAGTGCCCATCGCCATGAAGGCTGCAGGTGGGCCGATAGGGATAGGCGACCATCTGATGAAATGGAAGAGCGAGCCTGGAGGCTCATCCAGCGGCTGGAGCGCCGATTTGGGGGATCATTGCTGAGATCTTGGGAATCCTGGAGCTGGAAATTGGCCAGGCATTCCTTGAGGCTGATAAACATTCAGACAACTCACAGGCGCAGGTATAAGATAAATGAACGGCGAAACAGACCGTCTGCCGCTATGCTATTTATCAAGGTGCACTTGAACATATCCCAAAAGCCATCGCCTCTCAGACTCTAGCGCAATCCATAATCTTGATATCCCTTAAGGAAATCCCAAAATGTGATGCTCAAAGGTCGATCTATCCTCGTCACCG
>MVRK01000040.1 GCA_002067365.1 Methanosaeta sp. PtaU1.Bin060
TTGGTGCTATCGCCTCTGATTTTGGCCCGAATGATATATCTGATCTTCTTCTTTGTTAGCTTTACAACCTTATTCTCCTTTCCCATGCCCATTTAATGGGTATATAAAGTCAAAGGTTTCGGGACTACACAATCTGAATTTTGAGAGGAGTTCGTTATATATTAAGATTGTCTGCCTATAGACATACACGACCAATCTCACTGTCCGCTAACAAGGTTCATACACAGAGCAATGGATAGCAGCATGGATATACAAATGCAATCGCATGTTATCGATTTCTTCCCGGGTTTAGTGCAACTTCGTCAAACCGCATCATTCCTGAGAGTTGAGGCCAACCATGGTAAAAAATAGATGCAGCGAACTCCCGCATGACAGAAGAAATTACGGATCACGTATGGATCTTGAAAGAGCTATTGATGTTCAGAGTACCTATTCTATGAATGCCACATATGACCTATGAATGCAAAATATCTAGTCCTGAAATCCATCCACCATAAATTATGTGGGGCGGTTATTCAGAATTCCGTAATGAAGTCGTCTCAAAATTTAGCAAAGTAGATTTCAGTTAAAATCTCATAACAGGCTCTGGTATATTTTCACAATCTCTTTCGCTATATTCTCCCACGTAAACTGTTGTGCATACTCCCATATGTACTCATGATCCCATTCGCACTCGAGAGCCTGCAGGATTGCCTGCGCAAGAGCCTCTGGGTCGCCCGGCTCGACGAGGATACCGAGCCGATTGTCGATGATCACGTCAGGTACCCCTCCAACCCTCGTTCCTAAAAATGGTTTACCACATCCTAATGCTTCAAACATGACCGTCGGATTGCCCTCTGCTAAGCTTGGCAAAATGAATATATCTGATGCATTAATCCATAGGGGGATTTCAAAATCTGGCTTATTTCCTCCGGCTAGTACTACCTCTACATCGTAGCTATCTATCTGATTTTGAAGCTCGTATCTGAGAGATCCTTCGCCGATAATATAAACTAGAATATCATTTCTTTTTTTAGATAAAATGTTTACTGCATCTATTAGGTATTTATGGCCTTTATAGTTTTCAAGATGACCTATAGTGATTAAGGCTTTTTTATTCTTTAAAATGCCCACTCGATCTCTTGCTTTATCTCTTGGAAAAGGACGAAATATAGTAGGATCAAATCCGTTAGGTACAGATAAAATTTTTTTATCGGAGTTGACAATATCTTTGATGCGTGATACCCAAATATAAGAAGTTACTATAATCATATCTGGCAAAAGTAGTGTATTTCTTATAATATACCGTTCCAAAAATTTTGATTTTTTATAAAACAAATGGAACTCGGCTCCGTGGATATGAAGTATTACTTTTTTATTAAACATCTTCGAAATTATGACATACATTGAATTTTTATAGAAGCTTAAGTACGATGCTGTGTGGATATGAACGAGACCAGAACTCCAAAAATCCTTCGAAAAAGGATACTGAATTATCCGTATCGTATCGCGGATTAATGTTTTAAAGATTGATTCGTTTTGTTCAATTTTTCCGTTTTTGTATAGTAATACATTACATTTTGTTTCAAAATTATCACTTTTTATAAAATTTTTTATAAAATTTGAAACACCCCCATTTTGTGAAGGGGTCGGCCCAACCATAAGTATTTTAGCCATTTTACACACTCTTTGAAAACATCATATTTAATTTGTGTTCGAGTATTCTGAATAACCCGTCTCCAAAAATAACTTAAGTTTATTTGAATCGAGATTATCGATACCAAGCGTTCCTAGTGTTCGTGATATTCTCCAGTAATCTTCATTATTTATAGCAGATGCTATAGAGATTAGTGCATCGCATATTGGAGTTTTTACTCCCATTTTTTTACCAAGAGAGTGCATTAAACCTAATCCAATTGGCACGTCTTCTGTGATGTATCGCGTCTTAGAACTCACGGGTCCTTTAGGTGAACCTTCATCTGCATAATATTTAAATACGCGATTTGAATCTCCACTTAAATCTTTAAAAGTTCTAAACTTAAAACTTTCTAAAAATGAGATTCTAGGTAAATCTAATTTATCTAATATATCCATCTTCTCTTGATCTAACATATTGACGAGATTCCATATTGAAGGAGTAAAAGCCTCTTTATACATCCAAAATTCCCCATTTGAATACTCAATCCGCGAGACATTCATTATGGCACCAATTGTATGGACGATTAGATTTGGATTATGCAACGTGGCCTCCAGTACGTTTGATATACCTGTAAAATTACTATATAAATCAGCAAGTATATTTAACCCTTCCTGGGTTAATCTTGAGGGAAAAACCCCTATAGGATTTCTAACATTTTCAAAGAGCACTTTTACTTTGCCATCGGAGATTATTCTACAATCCAATGGTAGGCTTTCTCCTTCAGCAAAGATCAATTTTTTTGCATGTGAATATTTAGCAAAAAGCAAACTCCCCCCATAACCAGGATCGAGCATTATTACCATCCCATTTTCAAAAAATGGGGCTAATCTTGGAGCCAACGATTCATGTGCCAGTGTTTGAGTGACAATATATATAATATCTGAACCATGTATCGCGTTTCTAAAGTCCCTAGTTATCAAACTGATTGGAGCAAACGTTGTTTCTTCATCGCGCTCTACATAGATACCACCTTGCTGTTGAATAATCTCAAAATTTTTATTATGCATAGTTGAACTTGTTTTCAATAACCTAACTTCGTGACCTTTCATTGATAAATCTGCTGCGATCGTACACCCACCATTACCTGCACCTACAACAGTCACGACATGTTTACTCATTTATTTCTACCACCATATTTTTTATGTATCTCATTACTAGTTACAACTAACCTTCTTTTTCCAGCACAGGTTCTTGTGATTTCATTTACTTTAACTATTTTAATCGAATCGAACCAACATGATAGTTTTGTACGTTGTGCTTCAAAAATATTTTTTTCTATCTCATCATCGTATGACGGTCGAGGAATTATATGAAGCTCAACCTCTCCAGGAGTATTTTGTACGAATTGGAATGTTTCTACGTAGTTCCAAATAAACTTGTCTATCGATACAGATGTAGCAGGATAATAGGATCCATACTTAGTTATTAAATAATCCTGCAACCGACCATCTAGCTTATCTAGTGTTGGCCACGATAACCCACAATTATCGCATTTGCTAATTTCATCTGAAATTTTGCCATAATCTTGTGTGCGATATCTTATTAAAGGCATTGTATTGTTCCAAAATCCAGTACCAACTAATTCAAAGTTACCATTCTCATCCTTAAAATTCTCAGCCAACCCATAAAACGGGTGAAAGTGATAGTTTATATGCCCTTTATTATAGCAACCATATCCAAGAAGTACTTGCTCTACAGCACCATAATGGAAAAACACAGGCGACTTAAAAACCTCAGAAAAGAGATCGATTTGCCCGGGATATATTTCCTCTGACGCCAAAAAAACTCCTTTCGTTCGAATCTGAATGTCATTGAGTTTCAAGAATCCGGCCAAAAGCTCCAAACAAGAGGGATACGCATGTACATAATCTGGTTTGAAGTTTTGTATTGCGCTTGCGATATCTGGTAGCAATCTTTCGCTTAAATGATGTGGAGATACTAATAATCTCTTGCCTATTCTTTTATAAGGTGTTTTATTAAGTGGTGCTACACTGTCAGCACCAATTCTTAATGTCTTGTATCTTCTATTATACCCATATTTCCCCCACATATGATCAATAAAAGCATAATTTGCTAAAACCTCATCATAATTTCTCCATAGTCCGATTCCGGTACCAGTTGATCCACCACTGGTCAAATAAAATAGAAATCGCTTATCTGCTTTAGTTGAAATAAATTTATTTACATTTTCCATAACGGTTTCTTTTGATATAAACGGAAATTCTAACAAAAAACTGTATGCGGTATCCGAATCTATTGATTTCGGATTTATCTTTACGTTCTTCTTGTAAAAAGGTACATTTATTAATGCATTTTTAAGGGTAGCCGAAAGCAATAGGCCTTGAATTTCTTTAGTCTTTTTGTTACATATATCAAAATATGTATCTGATAATAAATATTTTGATATTTTATAATAACTAGGTGAAAAAAATAGCGCGATAGGGAATAATTCGCACAGAAAACAATAAGATATTTTCATCATATCCTGCAAATTCGAACGAAAATTTGGATGACTTTTCCTCAAATTAATCATATCCTCGAATGATTCCAATGTCAACTTGTCGAGATCGTACGTGCTCGATTACCCAGTTCGGACTTAGAGAACCTGTCATGTGGAGTTCGTATATCGGTATTCATCTCTCAAATGCTCCATTAAGGTTGCCAACGCCAGCATCATCCAAGCTTGGCTCCAGCGCATATAAGGGATTTTATTCGCGATCAAAGGCCATTTGTGATAATAAAAATAACCTGATCTATCTTGCATATTTGTTATCGTCCATTTGGCAATTTGATTCGCAAAATCTGAATATTGAGGATCTAATACACTGTATTTAGCAAAAGTAATTATCCCCTGTGCTTGATTGTGTATGTCAATAGGGTACTTTGCGGGATATCTATAATAACTCCTACCGTCACGTAAAAACATTTTCTCCTTGTAAATGCGGATTCCATTCTCGATGCAAGAAGCTAATTCTGCCTTACTGTCTGCGTATTTCAAATAATCAACAAGTGCATCTAATATAAACCCCTGATGAAAATCCAACTGATTCCTAACCCTGCCATCGTCATAAATGCTGTATTTCCAGGAGCCATCATCACCCTGCATCGAGACTAAAAATCGTGATAATTTTTGGCATATATTTTTTGTTTGTCGGTCCTGATGTAACTTTAATATATAACATCCTGCTTCAAGTCCTTGTGCAGAAGCATTTATTGTTATACGATTATCATTTCCCAGTGTATATTTAATGAATATTTTATTTGTTTTAGATTCTATAAATTTGTCTGATAAAAAATTCCATGCATCAAGTGCTGCATTTTTGGCATGCTCGTCGCCTGTTATCATATATCCTTCGACTAATGCGATTATTGATTGGGACGTTCCAATCACATCTGGAGTACTCGGAGTGAGTCGACTTTTATCAACTCCTGTATAAGGGAAATAATGACTAGACCAGCATTCGTATCCATATTTATCCTTCAGAGAGTTGTCGTTTAAAAACGATATCATTTTACATAATTCGGTGAGATATATTTTGTTCCTGACCGTTTTACACATTTCGGCGTATGCCCGAGCAAAAAGTGCACAGCCTTTAAGATCGATTCCTTTTTGAATTTTTAAAATTGGACGCATATTTATAGGAGATATTCTACCAATCTGTATCAGCATCATTTCCAAATAGGGATTTCCCATGCACATTTTCGTGGTTATAAGACCATGTAAAGCATCGTATGGATCCCAGCCATAATAACCTTCTTTTTTGACCCAGTTAAACAAAGAACCCACAGATTTAATAAGATCATTTTCAATCATCATGCTCCTCAGCTTAGACTATCTAAATCGATTCGAAATTTCTGGGTTGTGCTTTAAAGTGCCTACACATTCAGGGTAGTTCTCTATTATCCAAACCATAAACGCAGTTATATCAATCTTGTCCCTAAGCAAGCGCTCTCTTTTTTCATTCCACTCTTTTTTCAAGTTGTTCCTTTGTATAAGCTCAATAGCTTTATTTATCACCCTGTCCGGCTCGCGATAGTTGAATATCATGCCGTAGTTCTTCTCAAGCTCGATAAAGTTTCCCATATCATTAGGTCCAACAAAGTGATTGCGTCGGATCGCTGGTGTTCCGAGCAATGCAGCCTCAGTCGCCATCGTCTGTGTATCCGTAATAAGCATCTTTGCGTAGTAGATGGCATCATGAATCTTGCTCTTCGGTATTTTCATAACTCGATCCTTTATTGCATCAGGAACTCCTGCCTCAGAGGATATAAATACTTTGGCATAATTTTCTATTTCCTTTACGAGGAGTACCTTATCTTTGGCGCTAAACCCATCGATTCCAAGATCATGAACAGCGTCGAAGGCGTTGAACCTGAGCAGCACATACTCCTCATCCTTCTCCAGACTAAGCATCTCTTTTATCTTCCAATCGGGCTTGAAATAGTGAGGATGAAGGTACGCTAGCTCCTTGAAACTGTTCACCCGGATCTGCTTTCTACCAAGATCGTCCGTGAAGGTTTCAGGAGTGATTATTGCGTCAACGAAAGGCATGTATAACCGGAACTGCGTCGCATAGGCGAGATTATTTATCTTTGGCTCTGAGTCCGTAAACTCTATGCACCTTGAGCCCAGCAGGACTGAGGTGAATGCATCGTAGACACCAAATCCACTCACCAAATCGGGCTTAAACTTGCGTCGCAGGATATTGTAGGTCTTTAGGAGTTCCCACGGAAGCAAGATTATCTTTCCAGCCTTGGATGATGATGGGTTTGAATGGATAGCGTACTCGAGCCCAAACTCGTTGGCAACTTCAAGCGTTTCTCCATAGTTCCGCACGAGTAGCATTACCTGATGTCCATGCTCTTCAAGATTGAGCATTATATTTTTGTAAAAGTGGACTTGCGCAGGAGTATTGGCAAATATCGCTATATTCATGCAATCATCCGATCAATTGTATCAACTGACCCCATTGGCACAAATCAGGGAAAAAGTTTCATTTGTTCGCAGATAACCTCACCTATACTTTCACATGCCCTACCGTCCCCGAAAATATCAGCCCGATCTCCTTTGGGATTAAAGTCGTTTATCGCATTAAGGATCTTCCCTCTGTTGGATCCGACAAGAACATTCCACCCGGCATTAACAGTCTCTATCCATTCTGTCGTTTCCCTCATCGTGATGCAGGGCTTTCCAAGAATATATGCTTCCTTCTGAACCCCCCCAGAGTCTGTCAATATCTTCTCTGCACCAGTCATTAAGGAGATCATACTCAGATAGCCTACTGGATTAATTATTTTTAGATTCCCGTTGATACTTTCTATAAGTTCATTGGACCCCATCTTTCTTTTTGTCCTTGGGTGCAACGGAAGTATTATCGACCTATTCGAATCTCTAAGGGCCCGAATGATCCTAGAAAGCCGTTGCATATCATCTGTATTCTCTGCTCGGTGAATGGTAGCGACAAGATATTTCTCTCCTGTATCCGCCATAATCTCGGGTCGGTTTGTCTTTTGCTTTGCAATCTTAAGGGCATCGCACATCACATCTCCTACTAAATAGGTACCCTTCGTAATCCCTTCTTTTTTCATGTTTCCCATTGCAGTCTCTGTTGGTGCAAAGAGCAGATCAGATATATGATCTGTAACCACGCGGTTTATCTCCTCTGGCATTCTTCTATCGTAAGAACGCAGACCCGCCTCGACGTGCCCCACTTTAATATGAAGCTTTGCCGCAACCAGTGCTCCAGCCAGCGTTGAGTTTGTATCTCCGTAGACAAGAACAAGGTCTGGACACTCCCTGACGATCACCTCTTCAACCCGTTCCATGATCCTTCCTGTTTGGGCCCCGTGTGTAGATGAACCAACTCCGAGATTATAGTCCGGCTCTGGTATGCTCAATTCTTCGAAAAATATCCTGCTCATCTCATAATCATAGTGCTGTCCCGTGTGGACTAGGATCTCAACATGCTTCTTGCGCAACTCACTGGATAGGGCAAAAGCCTTAATGAACTGAGGCCTTGCTCCAACTATGCTTAATATTCTCATCTTTGGGTCGCCTGTAAGTTCAATCTGATATTTTTATGATCAATTTGATTCAGGCATGGAGTATGAGGAACCACATAGCCCTTGATCCGACTTTGAATCATTAAAATGTGCAGTAAGGCGGTTTCATTTTTTTATCAATCGCTTTCGAACCACTTTCATACATAGATGCCCCTTTTCCAATCCACTTCATTCACACTACCAGATCACCGGGCCATCTTAGTTATCTCTGGCCAAGTTCCAAACACGATTGTGATACTCATGCATTATGGCTTCCTTTTTCTCTATCCGTTTTCATCCTTGACTCTGCAATTAGCTGGGAAAAGCTGTGCAGAATTATCCCTGTGAGTGCCATGAAGGACCCTATCAGCGTAAGCAAAATCATGAGGAGCGCGGGCCCGTAATGCAGGCTTCCTCCATGAAAGAAAATCCTCAGAAACTCCAATCCCATCCCGATCCCAACTGCTGACATTATGACTCCAGGAACTGTGAAGTAGTAAAGCGGCCGTCTCAGCTCCATATCATGCAGCACCTTCACTAATATCCGCACTCCGTGAGCTACCGGATTCTCAGTCGAGCCTTCCACATCATACCGGACGCCGATCGGCACCTCCTTGATGCGAAGCCCCGCCTCTGCGGCATCTGCCAGCATCTCGCTCTCGATGGCAAGACCATTTTGTCCGAACCGAAAGACGTTCTTCGTCCTGGCAGCAAAGGCTCTAAACCCACTCTGGCTGTCTGTTACATTGAGCCCGCAGTCCAAGTTAGTGGCAGAATCCAGCACCTTTTGGCCAAGACGGCGGTAGAGGGGCGTATTTTTCCCATTGCCATTAAGATACCGGCTGCCATTCACCATATCAGCCTCTCCCTTCAGGATTGGCTCAACTAGCTTAGGAATATCCCCCGGATCATGCTGACCATCGGTGTCTATGGTTACTATTACATTCGTCCCGTTCAGCAACTCGAAGCCCGTTTTAAGCGCTGCCCCCTTTCCCTTGTTCTGGGGGTGTCGCAGAACCTCCGCTCCCGCCATCTGTGCCACCTCTGCCGTGTGATCGCTGCTGCCATCGTCAACTACTATCACACGATCTGCATAGAGCTTGGTCCTCAGCACCATACTTCCAATGGCCACCTCCTCATTGAAAGCAGGCAAAATGGCCGTGATTTCGTTCAGGCTAAACCCTCCTACGCAATTGCTGGCGGATTACCATCTTTCTTTTGAAGAACGAAAATTAATATTGACTTATGCTGATTTTATGACACATTACTTTGTCATCCCGCGCATCTACAGCGTCTGCTCTGCAAGCCAGCCTCTCTTATCATCCCATCAATTCAACAACTGGCTTTTACCATCGGCTTCGGATTCTTTGATGAGACGAAGCCATTTTCCTTGCTTCAGATCCGGACACAGTTGTGCCCAACAGTTTACATCGGCTTTGCAAGTAAAACTAGTTGGGATTAAAAGGTTGCGGTGATAATTCAAATTTATTATTAATGTTATCGAAACTGCGGCCGCAACAATCCATTTTGTGACAAGCGAACGAAACCACAAATAGATTATCAATGATACAATTTTAAAGTCCTACATATCCACATATATTTAAATATATCTGGCCTATTTGTACCATTTGTTTGGATCAATTTCAAAAAGATAAGTTTTGAGCTATCTTTGATTGAAATTTAGGACCTAGATCTTACATAATTTGTACCAGATTGTATCAAATTTGGCATTGATGCAAAATATGACATATTATTCATTATTACTTTACATTTTTCCCTTAATTAATTGATAGCATTTTCAAATAGTCAAAATAATGATTCATATTTTGTACAAATTGAACGGCGAAAATCTTAATAAATGTTCGCGAAATCATGGTCCTAGAAATGCTTCTCTTCGCTCATCTGGGCATCACCCTGGCCCTCGGCCGCTTCATTGCGGCACGATATGCCCTGGCGGTCAACCTGCTCTTCCTGGGCCTCGGCTCCATGCTTCCTGATATCATCGACAAGCCACTGGGATTGCTCCTCTACGGCACGCCGAACATGGGCAGGATCTACTGCCATACCCTCCTCTTCCTGCTAATCATGGCCGCCCTGGCCGCATATTCTCGCGACCTGAGGCTCATATCGCTCACTGGAGGAGTCTTGGTCCACCTCGTTCTGGACTTCATGTGGAATTCCCCCGTGATCCTGTTCTGGCCCCTTCTCGGCCCTTTTCCGGCGGCAGTGCAGCTGGACGCCATGAGCTATCTGCAGAGGCTTCTGTTAGGGCTGCGAAACCCTGCGGTGCTGGTGCCCGAGTGCCTTGGGCTGGCGGAAGTCGTTTACCTGGCCCTCACGATGCAGCCATCTGTCTTCGTGCGCATGAAGATGGCACTGAGATCCATCGCAGATAGTCGAAGATGAATCTTCTAGCATCCTTTTCCCTGAGAATGAGCGCGCCATTGCGGGATGCGAACTTCCTTTCGCACTATAGGGCTGCTGCTTGCCTGTCACAGTCACAGCAGACGCCGCAGAGATATTATGCATAGAGCCTCATGCAGTTGATAAACCTGTGCTGCCAACTTTCAGCCCTAAATAGAGATCTCTAATAGGCCCTCTGTAATTCAGCAGAGGCCGGTGTCTTGAAGCAGGTGCAGTCGAAGACTCCCTTGACGTCAGGGCCAAAGCCGTACGTGCCTCTCTGGTAGTAGGTCGCCATACTCTTGTAACCATCTATGCAGCACGGCATCCAGTCGTCCATCTCCGTGGACCTTGAGCGTTTCTGAGAGATCTTCATCTTCTTGGTCAGGGAGAAAGTGCCTCTGTAGTATTCATCCATGGCCGTCTCGGGAGTGCCCCAGTCTTCTGACTGACTCTGATCCAGGACTGTCGCACTCAACTGGGCAGTGCCATTGAAGGCGGAGTTCAATTCCATGCTGGCCACGAAGCTGCCGGTCGATCGTTCGATGGTATCAATAGATAGAAGTCCAGAGACCTCTGTTGCCATGTGCTTGACGAGCGACCTGGCATCGCCAAAAGCAACCTTCATGACAGCGCCTCCGTGATTTCCAGCCTGTGTGGAGTCACTCCATGTGGACTTTATCGGCCCGAATCTCGCACTTCCGCCAGGAGAGACTGTGGTTGGAAAATAAGCTGCACTGACATTATCATTGAAGTTGACGCTTCGCTTCGAACTCGAATAATCCTCATAAATCATATTGGAAAGGACTATATCCTCGTCCAATATATTTGAATCGGACGAATATGCGCCGCTCCCACTGATGTGGGACTTGAGGATGAGCGAGTCGTTGTTGAAGCACCGATAAGCGCTCATGAATCCATTTCCGCTGATGGACTGCTGGGTGTAAAACTTCAAGCCAGAAGCCGTCTTATTTCCCACAAAGGCTTCCTCACTGAGAGCGAGGTCCATCAATAGCAAGGCCAGAAGGACACATGCCAAGGATCTTTGAATTCTCAATGAGATCTCTCCTCTTCACACCCATTTGCCCATGCTCATGATTGCAATATAAACTATTTGGTCAAGAGCCAGGCACACCCTCTGCAATATCACCATTTTCTCGCAGATCCAAATTCTATCCAAAAATAGAATAAAAATATTATATTCTCATCTATCAGATGTACATGGCAGGTCTCCCATTCACTATGGCCGATTGCAGATCCTCGACGCGATCGCTTATGCCCACCCATTCTTTGGACGGATTGGGAATGATTATGGCCGTCAGATTCATCCGGAAGTACCTGTCCATCAGCTTATCCAGGTCGTAGAGCCCCGAAAGATAATCATTCAGATAGTTCTCATCTGCCCTCAGGAGCACCATCTTCGAGTCCTCCTTCAGCTCTGGAAATTCTGTGGTGTAGTGAGCCAGTGGATAGGATATATTATAGGCGACAAGCAAGATCAGGAATAGCACTATGATGGCCGAAAAGCTCTCTTTGCGCAAGCGCACCACTATGGCCAGGGCGACGGCCATCATGAGAAGAAGCGGCAACGTCTTATCAAGCATCTCAGCGCATGATACATACTCGACCATGGCAAGAAAGATCTGCAGATGCTCCCCCACCCCAATTACTCCATTATTGAACTGGGTGCTGTCTGTGAAAAGCACCGCCTTTCCCTTTCCATATCCCACTGCCGCCCAAACCAGATGCCTTCCGAAGAGGCCGTTCAGCTTCACCTCATCCGGGAAATCCCTCGTCAGGAAGAAGGCTGAGGTCTCATTGCGGTAGTCCGCAAAGTAGCTCGGCCACGTCTCTATCTCGAAGAGGGGCTTTGCCCCATCAAGCCTCTCCAGGCTCGTGCTCGTCTCCCACAGGAGGTCCCCTGTCATGTAGCGGGCCATGAACTGGGGCATCTCTCCAATCCGAGTGAGAGACCCCCTGGAGTCGGTGTAGACGTCCTGCACCCCCGTGGCAAGGTACCTGTACCCCAATCTTTCTGCTATGGGATTGATGTTCGTGGCCATGCCGTATATGTCCGTGTGCTCCCCGATCAGGATCAGGCCGTTGCCCTGAGCCACGAATTTCATGATCGCCTCGACCTCCCTCTCGCTGTAGGGGCTCGTGATGCACTTCAGCACAAGAACGGCCTTTCGCCCCTGAGAGATCTTCTCCAGTAAAGAGAGATCTATCTCCTTTGCCTCTACATAGCCAACATAGCTCAGATCCGGCCTCTTATCTGGCCTATCGCCTATCAGGGTGATGTTGTAGATGCGTGAGATTATGTTCATCAGGCCGAAGTAGTTGTTTGAGCCGCTCACGGCATCCTTCGCGTTGGTCTGCAGATAATCCGTCCACGTCGGCTCCCAGACGCTGTGTGTCTCGTCTATTATGATGATCGGATCGGCCCTCGTCGCTAGGGGAGTGAAATAGACGACTGCGAGCATGAGGAAGGCCATGAGAAGTGGCAGGGCCCTCATCCATCTCTTGGATGAATAGCCCCCGCCTGTTTGCCTAATCGTCGCTTCCGGCAGGGAGAAGCAAAGCAGGAGGACGCATGCCAGCGGGAGCAAGAGCGCCTGGAGATTATCAGGGATGAATGTGGCAATGCGAGGGACATACAGAAGGCTCTGGAGGCTGAGGATCAGGAAGAGAAAGGGGATGGCCAGTGCTGCTAATGCCGACCACAATTTAGCCCTTCTCTCGGCCCTCACGATGAGAATAAGGGCGATCGCGGCAAGTGACAGAGATACATAGAATGGCAGGAGAACCTTGACATCATCGAGAAGTATGGGCCGAAGAGCTCGGGTATGGTAGAGAATAAGGTATCCTGTCTCGCTCAGGCCGTAGTGCAGATGCAGAAGCGAGGATAAGCCTGATAAGACAGCCCTGAATCCCCCGAGGACCAGATCAGGCTGCAGGAATCGAAGGGCGATGAGGCCTATGAGGGGGGAAATGAAGACCTCAATCTTCGCTTTGATGGCCAATAGGGCTGCAACCAAGAGGAGGACGACAGGAAGATAGGCTTTGTCCGCAGGATATATCGAAAAGAATCCAGTGGCTGCTGCTGCCAGGAGCACCTGCATCTTGCCAGGGCGATGATCCCTGAAGGCGACGAGGAGCAGAAGCAGGGATGAGAGCATCAGAAGGAAGCCGGAGTATTCCCAGAGGTCGAAGGGCACTATGTAGCTTCCGAGCAGGAAGAGCCCCGTGGCCAGCCATGCGATCCTGGACTCAAATTCCATTCTGTTCCCGCCCCCCCAATGAGATGAACAGGCGCTCTATAAGCCTCTTCAAGCCTTCGTCGGGATATCTGAAGACCGGCTCGTATTCAACTATGTTTCTGAATATGGTGTGATCTGCTATGACGATCAGCCTTCCGCGACCGATGTTCTCGCTGGCCATCACAGGAGTGAGGTTGTAATAGGCGAGTGGATCGCCGCCCGAGATCCCCTCTGCCGAGTACATGGTGATCTCATTGATCCCCTTCGTCAGGGAGGCATTCGCGGGTCTGACACGAATCGTCGTCTCTCTCATGTACGGGAGCTTGAATCCCCAGGTTGTGTTGTTCTGGTAGCTGATCTCACCCAGGGGTGCCCCCTCAAGATGCATCCCAAAGTCTTGGAGGAGCGAGTTGGCGGCATCATTTGTCTGGGCCGCGGCCGTGTCTGTATGGTAGCCGTCAAAGAGAATCAGAGTGCCTCCGCTCTCTACATAGTCCCTCAGCTGCTCCATCTCCTGCTCGTCAAAAGCCTTTGTCGGCCCCATGGTGACATAAGCCCTGTACTCGCGGAGGTCCTCAGGCACCTGCTCCACCAGAAGGGGATTGAAACCGTAATGCTGAGCAAATATAGCTAAGAACACATTCTTGTATTGGTGGGGCGCGCCGTAGCCCTCGATGTTGGCGTGACCGATATCAAGAGCTATCTTGTTGGCAGGATCCTGATTTACGGGGATCATCGCCTCGACCTGAACTAAAAGGAGCACCAAAATGACGGCTGCGATGAAGGGCTTCAAGGCTGCAAGGCCCGCCCTTGATAATCCAAAGAGGATCAGGATCGCCAGCAGGGCCCTCAGAAAATCGCTTCGGAGGATGCTGTTCTCTTGATTGAGGTAATGAATAACCCTTGCCAGGAAGCCATAGTTGTAGAGAAGATCGGGGCCGCTAATGCTGTCTGTGTTGGCTATGGCGATCACCCTCCCCCGCCCAAAGTTGGCACCGGCGCAGATGGGCAGGACGCCGTATCTGTCCCCCTTGCCCGGCACGATATCACCCATGTAGACGTGATTTGAGGCTGCCCAATCCCCCACGTCACCCCAGGTGGTGTACTTCAGGGAATAGAAGATCAGGTTATCCGATCTATTGACCTCCAAAGTCGCGCCTGCAGTCTCTTCTGTTGAGTCGAATCCCATGATGCTCGGGAAATGAGGCTCCCAGAGCATACTGTAGTCGAAGTTGAGGTGCAAGCCAAAACGGTGCAGCAGAGGATTGAGGTTCAGATAACACTCATAGATGTTCGTGTGGTCCCCCAGAAGGAACAACCCTCCGCCATTATTGACGAAATCGGTTATGGCTGCTATTTCAGCTGATGTGTACCCCTTCTCGGGAGTCTCGATGATCAGGATGCTAATTCCTCTCAGGGCCTCGGGGGTGATGGTCTCATTCAGCAGCCTTGACTTGTATCCGATGGCGTCCAGGTACCTCAAGAAGGTGTGCGTGAGAGTGTCGTTCTGAAAGAAGGGAGATTCGATATTATGGTGAAATGCGTCATAAGCTATGTTCCCGCTCTTCTCGGAAGCCAGTGGATCCACAGGAGACATGCTTATCAGCAGAAGGACGAGGGAGAGATAGAGCAAGCCCTTGATGAGGGGCTTGACATTGGCCTGAGCGGCTTCCAACAGGTCGTAGCGAGCTGCGACCAGGGTGAAGATGATGGTGCATAGCAGGACGATCCTGGAGTCGATCGCCAGCCCCAGGCCCTCGGCCAGGGCAAAAGGCGATAGTATGAAGATGGTCTTCAAAAGCGCCTCGTTCCTGTAGAGACAAAAGGCAAACGCCAGCAGAAAAAGGATATAGGGCAGAGCAGGGCGCATGAAAAACAGCATGAAGAATAGAGGGATGCCGAGGACCCTGGCGCTCTCGAACCTCGGCCACGAGAAATAGATGATGAGAAGGAGACCTCCCACAAGATCGACTATCAACAGAGGGGTCGTGAGATGAAAGAGGCCATGGACCATTCCAGCCTCCCATGCTAGAAATACGAGCAGTATAAGATAGGGGGTGCAATCCCTCAATCGCGCGGGTCTCTCGCCTCTGCTCATGGCAGGATCTTTTCCCTTCCGCTAGATATGCCCTTTGATACTGGTCAGAAGCGCCGGAAGCCTCTTTCTGTAGCCCAGCAGCAATGCAGCCGCAATCAGCACCGCAACCCCCAGCAGGATCTTGTAGAGATTGTCGTTCAGGTACATCTGTGCATTATAGTAGTTGAAGTTCGCCCTGAAGACCACCTCTGTCTGGTTGCCGGTATTATTCGTCCGCCAGATAAGCGAATCCCTTCCCTGGACCCTCTCCCTCTGGAATGGCTCGCTCTCATTTCCTTTGGTGACCACAGAGGTTCCAATCCTTGCTCCTTCGGGTGGCACAACTACTATCGCTGCCGCCTGAGGTTCACCCACATCTACGCTTGTGTAAAGGGTGTTTCTATCTCCAACCCTCTGGAGGAGCCCATTCCATGTGAAGCTCAGGTTGAACTGATACGGCCTGTCTATCATATGGCCCGCCAGAAGCAGGGATACTGTCCGCGCGCTCTCGGCCTCGTTCACATCTGCATCCAGGATCTGTCCAAGGGAGTCCTCCGCCTGGTAGTCTTTGGTCGATCCCCCTCTGAATGAGAAGGTGTAGATGAAGCTGGGCTCTTTGGGGATGATCGTCGTGGACCAAGTGCATCTGACGCTCCCATCATCGAGCACATCATAGATGTAGCCGTGATCTACCGGCTCAAAGGCGGTCTTCTCGGCGCTTGCAGAGATGAGCAAAGCTAGAGGTACCAAAAATAGGAAAAAAATATATTTTTTTGTCATTGAGGATCTGATCTATAGAGTTCTAGCTAGCGCTGGTTGGAGGCTTGAGCTCGAATTGCAGAGTATTCTGGCACTGACAAGCTAGTCCCTGGCAAGTCGCCCCAGTTGCACATGCTGTGCCGGTGATGCATCCAGCTCCTGTTATGCAGTCGGATGCCGTTGTGCATTCTGCTTTCGTGGGGCAATTAGTGCCTGTGGCACATGTGCTGCCTGTCGCACATGTCGACCTCGTCGGGCAGTCTGCGCCTGTGATGCATGTGCTGCCGGTTATGCATGTCGACCTCGTCAGACAACCCGCACCTGTGATGCATGTGCTGCCGGTTATGCATGTCGTTCCAGTGGGGCAATTAGTGCCTGTGGAGCATGTGCTGCCGGTCACGCATTTCGAGCCGGTAGGACAGGTGGTGCCAGTGATGCATGTTCCACCAGTTACCCCACAACTTGAACCAGTGGGGCAATTAGCGCCTGTGATGCATGTGCTGCCTGTCGCACATGTCGACCTCGTAGGACAGTCCGCGCCCGTGATGCATGTGCTGCCTGTCGCACATGTCGCGCGTGTAGGACAGTCCGCGCCTGTGATGCATTTGCTGCCTGTTGCACATGTCGCGCGTGTAGGACACGTTGCGCCAGTAGGATGGTTGGAAGTAGTAACAGAAACTGCGGAAGCATTAGCAATTAATCCAAGGAGAATGATCAAGCACAGGGCCCATTTTAAACCTCTCATCTTCCCTCCTTTTTCAATTTTATTACTGTGTTTGCTTTTCTCCTAACCTCTATAAAGACTTAACGAGTCATCAGACGCAAGATATTAGTAAGAGCAAGGCCCTAATAGGTTCCCGCAATCGATAAAGAGATGTCATCATGGCGGCCATCAAGGTTCGTAAGAGATGCAAAGATTTCAGAATTTGCGGCTTGTGTCCGGCATGGATGACCTGTTTCATTCTTCTAGCTTTTATCGGCGTCTCCTTCGCATCGGATGAGCCCCAGTCATCCTTCAGCGGCCTTTACAAATCAGATGCCATCGATCTCGACAAGGATGGTCTTTATGACAGCATGGATGTGGCTGTCGGCGCAAATGCGGTAGCCTCAGGATATTATGAGGTCACAGGCGACCTTCAGGATCAGAATGGCAGCGAGACTCATCTCGCCAGTAACAGGACGTACCTGACCTTAGGTGCCGACACCCTGATCTTAAGATTTTATGGCCTATGCCATCCAGGCGCATTCTATCTCAGGAATCTGACCCTTCGCGACGATTCGGGCAGAATCCTGGAGCACCTCGATGAGGCTTATACCACCCCAAAATATACGATCCTCGATCCAATACCGGAGATCGCTAAGCTGACAGGAGATTATAAGGATCATGCAACCGACGCGAATGGCGACGGCAGATATGAGGACCTGACCATTGACGTGGAGGTCTATCTGTTCAGTCCGGGCCAGTACACATTGACCGGCTACCTGTACGACCAGAATGGCTCAGATGTGGCTTGGTCTATAGATAGTCGCGACCTGGATGCAGGAGAGACTTTGATGCACCTGAGGTTCGATGGGGGCACCATAAGGGAACATGAGGCGAACGGGCCCTATCGTCTGGGGAACCTATTCCTGTCCGGCAGGAACTGGACCATAGACGAGTTCGCCAGGAATGCCTATAACACCTCCGCGTACAAATTCGTCGATTTCGCTGAGCCTTTGCGGCCAATGTATGAGAAGTACATCTCAGGAGTGGGAAAGGGCGAGCTGGCCCTGACTGTGATCATAAAGCAGAAGGTTCCAGTGCGATCGGGAGCCTTCAGCTTCGATATATCTGGCATCAACATCCCTCCAATCTCCACGCCCCTGGCTGTGAAGAGCTCGAAACTGGGCTACAGCTACAACCTGACGGGCATATATATGCCCAGCAAGCCGAACAACTTCACTGTGACTGCCAGCAGCGTGAAGAACCTGAATATAGGCCTGAAGAAGCTCCAGGGAAGCTATGAGAATTCGAGCATGATCTGGAAAGGCAAGTATACCAGGATCTGGATAACGACCCAGGCGGAGGCTGACAAGAATGGGACTGCCACCGCAATGAGCGATTTATTGTCTCCCGGCAATTACGACGCCAAGATCTTCGGCGACGCTGCCAAAAACACGTCAGAGGTCGATCTGACTATGAGACTGGAGAAGAAGTTGATGATAGATGGGAGGTTCAGTCTGGCCATAAATACCAGCGGCTTTCCTGCGGGAGACTACGCGATGATCGCGAGGGCATTGAATGGATCTTTCTGCATGGATGAGATGGCTGTAGAGGGGCTGTCGATGGAAGACTAGCTTGTAGGTGCTAGCTTTTTTTCCTTACCCAGTCCTTGAGAGGACCGCATACAGCCTCATCTGTTTCAATTTCATGTCTTGGATCGCACACTTGCCCAAGCAGGAAGCGGGACGCGACGTGGTTTCAGGACTCTGCAAAAGCTCGGGATCATGCAAAACCTTTTTATAATGGCGAGGATAAGAAGAGTGTATCAGGAGGGAAGAATGCTTTCATCCATGTTGAGCACGCTGAGCACCACAAGCACGCTGAGTACGACATCATCAGTGGTCAGCATGTTCTCTACAATAGGTGTCTCTGACATAAGCATAATCACAGTCATCTGCCTCATAGCCTTGCTGAGCGCCTCAGAGATCCTGTCAGCCTCAAAGTACTGGAATAGGCGTTTATCAGTCATGCTGAATTCCGCCATCATTCCGATGGTCCTGACATTCTTCCTGATCGTTGGCTATAAGGTCATGGATGTATTGGCGCACTAGATTTCAATAACCTTTTTAATGGCCTTGAAGTGAAGGCACTTAGCCTCTTATTTATTCCTGAGAAGCTTTGAAGTATCGCATTTGTCTGCGGATAACAAGTCAGCCGTGATCTGGTTGACCGATTTGGCCTGATAGCCTTTGAAGATCTGAATATCAAAGGCATGATGCATAACCACTGCCTGGCAAAATCTATCTCAGATGTTGCATGGAATATGCTGGTGAACATAACATCGTACAAGGCTGCAAGTGCTGGTTCGATGGTAGTCCTGGTAGATCCAAGGAATACGTCTAAGATGTGCTCAAGGTGTGGTATCCTGGTTGAAAAAGATTTGTCCGATAGAACCCATAACTGTTCTCAGTGTGGCCTCTCCTTGGATAGAGACTGGAACGCAGCAATAAACATATTGAGATTGGGAACACAATCTCTGCAAAACGCTAGAAGCTCCGCCCTTTAGGGTGGGGAGTGTTCACTGAGGCTCAATCTTTTTTGGAGGCCGCTTGTCGCCAGCTGGAGCCTCCTTCGATGAGATCCATATTACGGACGCATGAAGAATGAAAAGAAATCCAGGAACGCCAATCAAATAGATGAGAGCTTCAGGATAGATCGGCGCGACCAGGAAGAGGGAGATGTTTGTGATCCCGTGGGCCAGGGCGATGATGGGCAGGCTCTTGGTCAGCCAGAAGAGCAGCCCGAAGACGACCCCGGCGAATGAGACATAGAATACCTCTGACGGCAGCCGGTAGCCGCTGTGCATTATGCCGAAGATGATGCTGCAGACTAGAAGCCCTCCCAAGGAACCCAGACGCTGCTCCAGAACCGTCTGAAGGGCGGACCTGAACATGAACTCCTCCACGACGCCCACGAAGAGCGTCATAGTCAGGGCGAGGATCAATATGCCCTTGAGATCAACGTCTGGAATGAGGGCACCCGCATGCAGCACATTACTCTCGCCCCACCCCAACGCAAAGCCCACGCCGATGGCAAGCGGCAGGTAGAA
Source organism: Methanosaeta sp. PtaU1.Bin060 (assembly GCA_002067365.1). Taxonomy (GTDB): domain Archaea; phylum Halobacteriota; class Methanosarcinia; order Methanotrichales; family Methanotrichaceae; genus Methanothrix. The sequence goes on from MVRK01000040.1 coordinate 20,032, forward strand.
CAAAAAGCCCTTGGGGGTGATTCCAGCCTCTGAGGTGCTTATCACCTTCTCTCTCATGATGTAGTATATGGGAATGAACATGGGGGCATAGACGAGGGAATAGGAGTAGATCGTGAGATTGAAGAAGACCGGCATGGCGACGTTCAAGAGCCTGAAGAGCGGAAGGAGCATCAGAACAGAATATATCCTGCTCTCCAGGTATATTGAGGAGAAGATGAGCAGCAAGATATTGAGGGCATGAAGCGTCATCGCAGCTTTCATGTTGCCGAGAAATATCAGATACTCCGCCAGAAGCAACAGGCCAACGGGAAAGATGAGATCCAGATTATACTTACCTATCAGGTCCAGCTTCATGGCTGCCTCCTGAGAGTGGTGGTCGCAAACTGGATAAATACCTTCTGTCTGTCCTTCGATGGTCGGCCTGCCCTTCGTATTCCTGCGCTGGATACGATGATGGATGCTTTAGCTTTAGAATAATTTTTGGCGAGATTCATGCGCGATTCAATGGCCTCATCGAGTCATATCCGCAAAGTCATTCGGCAAAAAACATAAATATGATGGTGATTCTCTTCTCGACCATGAGGGCACAATTGTCCTTGCTGTTGCTGATTCTGTTTCTTGCTGCCTTGAGCCAAGGCGGCTCGTTCTTGGGCCCGGCCAATAAGGACGCCCTTGTCTTCGATGAGATGAACGCCATAAAAATAGCTCAGGCGAATCTGACGGCGACTGGTCTGAATAGCAGCTACCCCTTCGGAGGCATAGCCATCTATAGCGAGAACCAGAATATATCGGGGACCTTCAGAGGCCCAAGAGAGATATCAGGCGCTGAGATCAGTGTCTCTCTTACGGCTCTCAGGTCTCCTGAATCGCTGATGACACTGATGGACAGATCCACGAAGAGCGTGGCCGGCTCACTGATACAATTAAACCATACGGGAAGCGCCCATTTCTCTTTGCCCGGAGTTGCCAGCGGTGCTTACTTGATCTCGGTATCCGATGTCCTGAACCACACGACCCTGTGCATATCACCTCTCCTCGTGACAAAGGAAGAGCTATCAATCCCATCCCCCTCTGCCCTGAGGAGCGAAGGGATGACGAGAATAAGGTTGAATGTTTCAGGAGGCAATGAGACCAAGATATATGGCGCCATCATGATGCCGAAGAAGGATTACGAGACGGCGAGCATCAGCATATGCGCCAATGGCACATCAAAGGACCTTCTTGCCACAATCGCCCTCGGAAATAAATCCCTTCAGATCCAGAATATCCTCATCAATTCGTCACAGCTGATGATGAGCTTGCTGACCATCTTGCCTGCTGATAGTGCCTTGGCCTACCAGGAGTCCAAAGAGAATGAGACTGAGCTCCTCTTGCTGACGGACGAGCCTTTGAAGAAGGGCGAATATATGCTGACCTGTGCAGTCTATTCTGCCAGAAGGGGCATTCTGGGATTGATGCAGAGGGAACTCGTGGTTATGTGATGAGATCATCCCTGGGCGTTGCAGTTGTGGTTTTCATATCACTCTGCTCGGGCTTCGATCTCACACCCGCCAATCCGAACCCTGGCGATAGCATAACTCTGAGAGGCTTGGCATCTCCGGGCGAGCAGGTCTCTTTTCGCTCGAGCTTCTCCATGAAACTGCCCGTCTCCGGGGGTCAGTACGATTATGAGGCTGAGGTCGAGATCCCTCAAACGCCCAATAGTTTCGCAGTCAAGGCCGAGAATGTCCAGGACCTCAATGCAGGCGTGAAGCTTGGAATATGGATCTCGAAGAGCTTCCAGGCTAAAGAAGGGGTAGCAAGCATCTCGCATTCGAATGTGCCCCCAGGACGATATCACCTGAGGATCTTCGGGGAGGCCCTGCCAGGGGCCTTGCAGGTGCCTGTCAGGGTGACTGCAGAGACTGCTGTCAGGGCTGATTCTCAGGGTCGCTATATCATGACCATAGATACTTCAGGGGTGCCAGCAGGTGAGTACAGGATTGACGGCCAGGGGGAGACAAAGACAATTCATCTCGGTGGCTCCGCTGACGCTGACGAGAGACCGAAGAACATCAGCACCCCGTCCAGTCATGCCGAAGCTGATGCCAAGGGCGCAGGGACTCCCAGGAATGTGAAGATCACGCCCGAGGTCGTCAGGTGGTATGCAGAGGACATCGGCATGAATTGCAGCAGTGAGAGCCAGTACGCAGAGGCAGAGCGGCTCCTGAAGATGAGGCTATCAAGCGGCTATTGGTATATAATAGCGAAGGGCGAGCCATTGACGGAAGCGGCTGGGAACTGCGATCAGGTGTACTGCCTCGTCAGGGGCACTGATGCATGCAGGGGATGTAAAGAGAAGGATATGATCCAACAAGATGCCCAGCAGCCGACAAGCCTGCGCGATGGCATGATAGAGGCCAAAGCAGCCTCGCAAAATGTCAGCAATGCCGTCGGCCCGAGAGCCACCGATGGGGCGACGGATTGGATCGGCCGACTCATGGAATTCTTGAGATGGATTGAGCGAATTTTGGGCGTCGACTCTGGGGGCTGAGGAGAATAGGAAGAGAAGAATTGCCAGGCGACCTGTTGGCAGCGATCGTCCTGGCGATAGCAACCTTGGCGTTCACTTTGACGCCGCTTGCAAATCTCCCGGTGCGAATACCACTGGGGCTTGCCATGGTGCTCTTTGTGCCAGGATACACGCTCATCGCCGCCCTCTTTCCAGGAAAAAGAGACCTGGACGGCATAGAGAGGCTGGCCCTCAGCTTCGGCCTGAGCATAGCAGTTGTTCCTCTCATAGGCCTCGGCCTCAATTATACCCAGTGGGGCATAAGGCTGACTCCAGTGGTGGTCTCCATAGCATTCTTCACAGTGGCCATGGCAGCGGCCGCTTGGATGCGAAGGAGGAGCCTGCCGCGCAGGGACAGGTTCTCAGTCGAGTTCCAAGAGAGCATTGTATCCATAAAGAATGAGCTGATGGCCGAGGATAAGGGAAGGCTGGACAGGGCGCTGACGATAATCCTGGTGATCACCATAGTTCTCTCGGTCTCTGCTCTTGTCTATGTCATAGTAACTCCAAAGCAGGGCGAGAAGTTCACAGAATTCTATATCCTCGGCCCTGGTGGAAAGGCCTACGACTACCCCACCCACGTCGTGGCTGGAAATAAGAGCACTGTCATCGTTGGCGTAGTCAATCACGAGTATTCTACGCTGAACTATACGATGCAGCTATGCCTCAATAACACGACGATCTACAGCAGAGAATTGGCTCTGCAAAATAATCAGACCTGGGAGCAGCCTGTGAGCTATATCCTGCATGAGCCGGGTGATGAGCAAAAGCTGGAGTTCCTCCTTTTCAAGGAGAACAACTTCACAGCGCCCTACAGAGATCTTCATCTATGGGTGAATGTCACAACAGGTGAGACCCTATCCAGATGAGGCTCTTGGTTGAATGCTCCTTGAGAAGATCCCCGATGAGAGAATGCCCGACGCCGGCTCAGCAGTCTGAACAGAAGGCCCGAACTTCTGGCCGTTCCCTGCTGTTCACAATTATCCTCAGCCGAAAAAGTCGTCCAGTCTCGTACAATTTCCGTCACGCGCAGTCGTCGATCCGCAACTCTTCAGGTCTCTTTCTGGCATTCGTCTATGGAATGCCTCAGGGTTTCTTCTCTTTAGGCTGCACTGGCTCTCGTAGTAGATCCTCCAGATACCCTCCAGATCCTCGTCGTCTGAGCCGCTGAAGGCAGTTTTTAGCTTCTCCAGGACTTCTGGCATGCTATGGCCGTGATGATGCATAATCCTGCCTCCGGAAGAGAGAGAGGCCCAGCTCTCGCATCCGTTTCCCAGCACCACAATCATCTCGGGATTCCTGAGGGCAAAGTGATCGCTGATCAGCCAGCCGATTCTGTGCCTCGGCCTGAGGTAGCCATAAAGAATTCGAGGGCCCAGAGGCTTGAGCCTGACGAAGCCCTTCAGCCTGTGCGCCTCGGCCATCACATCCTTTACCATCCTTTTCAGGCGAAGCGCCTTTGCATCGACTGAGATCTCAATCTCATCCGCAGTCAGGCCATCTGCCAGGGCGACCAGCTTTTCGCTGCAATCCCTGTGGGCCGAGAGGAAGAGGAGGAAATTCTCAGGAACACTCATGCGGACCACATCTCAAGTGTGGAATTAATCCAGCCGTTGATCTTCAGGAAGGGTGAAGCCCTCCTGACCCGAACTCCTAAGCGAGCAAGATCCTCCCTCTTTGTTATTCTTCGCCTTTGCCGGATGCCCATGATCCTCCTGGCGCTTGCGGGCCCAATTCCCGGCACCCTCAGCAGCTCGCTGTAGGAGGCCGAGTTCGGGTCCACAGGCAGGACAAGAGTCTGCATGGCGACAGCCATCTTCGGGTCGGCATCGGGCAGGAAGCCGTCCTCGTCGAAGGCGCATCGGATCTCATCGGGATGAAAATGGTAGATCCTGTAGAGCCAGTCCATCTGGTAGAGCCTGTGCTCCCTCCAGAGTGGCTGGGGCGACTTTGCCTCGAAGGGCGTTCCCCTCTGAGGGGAGAAGGCGCTGTAATAGGCCCTTCGGACTCCGATCTCCTTATACTCGTAAAGCACCCTTCTGAAGATCTCAAGGTCGCTCTCACCCGCAGCACCCACCACGAGCTGAGTTGTCTGGCCAGCTGGCAGTTTCGTCTCAGTGATGAGGTCGCGGATGTATCGCTGTCTTTGCAGAATATCGCTCTCGTAGTCCTTGGTGGGGCAGATCTCGCCCATGCGAGATGTCGATGCCGCCTCCAGGTTTATGCTCACTCGATCAGCAAGCTCCACCGCCTCTTCGATGCGGGACTGCGATGATCCTGGAAGCACCTTGAGATGGATGTAGCCCTGAAAACAGTAATTCTTGCGCAGAAGCCAGGCAGTTTCCACAATGCACTCCATGATGCGGTCCTCATCCCCGCCTGACCCCGAGCTCAGGAATAGGCCCTCGATGTAGTTCGATCTGTAGAGCGCCAGGGTGATCCTGGCAAGCTCCTCAGGAGTATAGGAAAATGTCCTCTTCCTGTGAGTGCATCCGACTGCATTGGTGCAGTAGCTGCACTGATGTGTGCAGCTGTTGGTATAAAGGGTCTTGAAGAGGCTGACACACCTGCCATCGTGGCTGAAGGCATGACATATCCCCGGCATAGCAGGGCTTCGTGGCGAGTAGGTAGAGGCGCAGACGTCGTGCCTGGTGCCTGCTCCGAGGGCAGCGAGCTTCTCTGAGTCAACCTCAATCGTTTGTCCCATCATTGGTCCCAGGGAGTCAAACCTGCACTCCTCGGCCAGATGGGCGATCTTCTCCAGGGAGACCATCCATGAAAACAAGCGATTATCCAGGATAAAAGCCCTTAATACACGGGGCGAAAGTAATATAGAAGATCTTGGATTAGCCCAGGGCCCCAGCAGTGAGATTTTCCATCACAGACTCCTCCCACAAATCCAGCTCTGGCTCCATGGTCAGTATCGATTCAGATGTGCTCAGGTCCCAGTCCGGCGGCTCCCAATCTCCATACCTGTAGGTCCTTGGCACATTGCCTGTCCCTGTGACCTCGATATACGCCGCAGCCTCGGCCTTATTGAGGCTCTCTCCATTGATGGCTGCTGCATCCATGTGGACGATATTGGTGTAGCCACCATCTCTTGAGGCCTTCGTGGTGTAATCTATGGTCTTGGACAGGCCTGGCATTATCTCTGGCAGGACCCAGATCATCTGGCCGCTGCTATCTATGTTGGGGTCAATAGATGCATCGAGCAGCGTCATGCCACCCGGCAATTGATCCGTCACCCTCGCGGCCACGATCTCCGACGCTTCGTTGAGGATTGCAATGCGGTAGTGGACCACAGTCGAATCAACATCATCCAGCCAGGCCTTCTTCGAGAGCAGGGCCTTGGGCGGACAGCATGTCAGCCAGCTGAACTCGATAACCGAGTAGTTCTCTGCACACGCAGTGCCATTCTCATAATTTCCGCATGCTTGAACGCGGTTCACCACGTCTCCTTGGGCAAACTCGGTGATATTCAGCGTGAGGCCTATGGTCATCTTATCGCCAATGCCAAGGTGCTGCACAGTCCACTCGGCCCCAGAAGGATTGAGCACAACTGGCCTCATCGTCGATCTGACATACTCCGTGCCTGGCGGGAATATGTCTCTCACGCGAATGGGAGCAAGGGCGCGGTTTCCATCGTTGATTATGCTTATCTTGTACTCTGCCAGGGCTGCATCAGTGCCATTGTACCATTCTGTCTTTGTCTCTCCCTCCTTGATCAGGGTCAGATGGGGCGTATCGTATCTTGATGTGCCTGTCAGGAGCACATGCCTCTTGATGCCATAGCTGCCCGAGTAGTGCTCCTCCTCGTCTATGCCATCAGTGTTGTTATCGCCGTGACGTACCACCCTGTAGTCTGCCTGGCCGTTGAAGAGCGCTTCCGTCATCATCTCGTTTAGGCCGCTGGCAGTGGTCTCTTTTTGCAGGCTATCGAGATATGAATACCTCTCGCTGATCAGGGTTCCGGGTGTGATGCCGTCGCCAAGACAGCTGGAGGCGACCGGCTGGCGGCAGTTCATGCAGCCTGCGATGTCGACTCCCCCAGCCAGGCCGCCGCTCTTCGACCACATGCCCTCGCTCCATTTCAGGGACTGATTGGCCAGGAAGCTCGGGGAGTAGGCATAGCTCGTTGGCTCATGAATCAGGCTTATATTCTTGGCCATATAGCTTGACGAGGTCTCGACCATCTCCTCGCTATGGTAGGAGCCCGTCCCCGATTCATAGGAACGCTGGCTTCCTTTGATTCTTGCATCCACAGCAGCATAGCCTGATCCAGTGGTCGATCTGTTGGAGATGACGCTCGTCCCGTATTCATCGACATATTCATAGACCTTGAAGCTGCCCGCGTACTCTTCTTGGGCTTCGTAAGCAGGCTTGGATCTGGCAGCGGCATCCGGTTCCGCCTTCTTTAAGATGCCTATATGGCCAATGCCCTCAAACTCCACCTCGGATTTCATGGTAGAGCCATTCCGATCGAGCTCAGTAGATCCATTCCTCTCGATCTTTGAGGCGGAGGTGTACTCCTCAGTCATTGTGGTCCCTGTAGCCTCGTTTCTTCCCCTGAATTTTTCTGTCCATTTGGTGCCATAATCGATGAAGCGGCCATTGGGCAAAGAGAAGGTCGTGGGTTTGTGGACAGCCGAAAGGCTTGTGGCGATCTTGATGGACTTGTTCTCTGTGCGCATCTTGGAGATCTCTTCGCTGGCATATACGCCGCTTCCGGACTCGCGCTTCATCAATTCAGTTCCCGGATCCTCGATATGCGTAAACGCACAGTTCGATATGGTCTCAGTGAAATCAGCCCGTGCATAGGCGCAGTTCCTGACTGATTCATCTCTGGGGGAGGTATCATAGTTGCTATATACGTTTACGAATCCTTCTCCCTGTACCCTCTGAGTCATATCGTAATAGATATCAATTTTCTTGACGCGAACAGCCAGGTCCACCACAAATCGCTGCCCTGGAGCCAGCCTGCCTATGTGCCAGTAGAGGCTCGAATCAGGCTCGGGATTGACGCGAACCTGCTCAACAGAGTCTGGCAGGACATCCCACAGGGTTACATTTGTCAGGGGAAGAGGGCCGTCATTGGAGACTTCGATGGTATAGATTATCTCTTGGCCCCGTTTAGCTGATGTGTTCAGCGTGGTCTTGGCAAGCCTCAGGCCCTTTAGCATCTTTGTATCCACGAATCTGACTGTCGCACTCTCTCCGTCTTTCAGATGGACCACCAATCCATTTGGCACGACGTCGCTGCTGGCTCCCTTGCATTCGACTGATTCGAGGGACCAGCCAGATGGCACATCTTCGAGGATTTCGTAGTCCTGGGCCTGCAGGTTCTCAAAGATGGCGCGATCGGATGGCGTCCCGTCATCCATCAGCGAGAAGTCCCCCAGGGTGCCCGTGAAGGCGAAGGCCTGGCTGCCATCTGGAATCGCATCCTTGATCACAATGATGGAATTTGCCTTGCGGTTGCCGAAATTTTGGATGACATCGCCGCCCGCCAAGTCTATCTCAGCCTTGCCCTCGGCGGGACAGGCCGGGGTCCAGCCTGACTGAAGCGTCTCCTCGATGGTGTATTTTCCCGCTGAGACATACCTGAAAATGTAGTTGCCATCCTCATCAGTCGTCGTAGAGGCCACTATCTTGCCTGAAGCATTCTTCAGTGTGATGGCCCAGCCCGGAAGCATCTGCTCGCCTTGGTCGAGCCTGCAGTTGCCGTTGGCGTCATTCCACATGTAGCCCGTAATGTTGTTTCCCAGAAGCCTCGTGTTTGTGAAGGTGATCACAGGAGATTCACCGGGCTCGGGCGTTATGGTGATCGAGTTTCCTGCGGTAGAGGCGGCATTGGTTCCTGTAACTTCAATGCTCTGCTCCCAGCCATCTAGTTGGGCCTCTGCTATCGTATATGGTATCTCGGGGGTGAGGTTTGATTCAGACCTGCTCTGGCCATTCATCAGCTTGAATGATTCCAGGGCACTCCCTGGCTCGAATCCCGTTCCTGTGAAGTTGAAGACCGCGTCTGCGCCGACTGTCCTCTTGACAACAGTGATCGAACTCAATTTCTTGTCGATGAAGGTGATCACCGGGGACTCGCCTGAGAGATGCTCGATGGTTATAGAGTCTCCTGATATCTGGTAGTTTTCCGGATCAGCTCCATTAACTTCAATGCCATCGAGGACCCAGCCAGGTGGTACGTGCTCGGTTATGGAGTATGTTCCGGGATTCAGATTGGGGACGAAGATGGTGTACCTGTTGGTGGGGCTCAGGCTGAAGGATTTCATGCCGCTGAATTCTGAGAAGCCCGTACCTGTGAAGGCAAATGTGCCATCGCCGCCCAATGGCCTCTTGAGCACAGCGATTCCGGCGAGCGGCCGCACTATGATCTTGAGAGTCGCCATGTCCATGCATGACGCTAATTTCTTATTGCGCACGACCACGGAGATGGTGACCTCTGTGGGAAGATCAACGTCTGGAGCCGTCAAGACGAATGTGTTCTTGTCGATCTTCGTAGGATCATAGCAGCATGGCTTACTCTCGTCATCGCAGCAGGGAGTTGCATCCCAGGAGTATTCCCAGTTTTCATTATAGGGCGTGCTGAATGTATACTGCAGTCCTGAATAGTAATTTATCGCGCCCGCAGCAGGATACAAGAGGAGCATTATGCAGGGCAGCAAGAGAGTCAGAGTCCGGGAGACGCGAGCCGGAACCTGCCTGGCTTTCGCTCTTGCGAGGGGCCTCTTTGGCCGAAGATACTTTGCCGATCCTGCATGCTTTTCAGACATTTCGCATATCGCTCCCTGGCATCACCTTCTTGATGCTCTAGGTCCATCCCTGAGGCTCTATGACGGTGATAGTCGCGATGGGGTGCATAACGACATATATGGTGACATCATCGCTGACATCAGGACAGGCCCCATAGGCCGTGAAGGTGAGAACCGCTTCAGATTCGCCTGAGAGGGGCGGAGTGTAGGCTGCCTTGTACACGGAGCCATCATAAGGCCAGACCAGAGTGCCGGAAGCCGTCTTCTTGGTCCATGATACCGATGTTGCATCTGTCGCAGTGCCCGTCAGAATCACAGGATATCCTGAACAGATCTCAGCATCATCTCCAGCAGAGGCCGCCTGGCATCTTGAGTTGTTGATGGCCGCCGTCGATGTCGCGCCTTTCGAGACGGCGACGGTCTGAGGCGAGATTGATTCTGTCCAGCCTGACTTTGGCGTCTCAGATATCGTATAGGTCCCAGTCGGCAGGCCCGTGAATGTGAAGGTCCCACCTGTGCAGTCGAAAATGTGGCTGGCAGAATAGCCCCCTGGGCCGCTTATGAAGACGGCGAAGCCCGTGCCGGCGTCACACTGACCCGTGACTGTCTTGGTGACCATGAGGTTGCCCGTATCCCTGGTGTTTGATACGCCCGCTGTCACAGTCACGCCTTTGTAGACGACGGCTGTCTGAGGCGAGCCTGTGGCTGTCCAGTCCGCCGGTACAGTCTCAGATATCGTATAAGTCCCAGTCGGCAGGCCCGTGAAGGTATAGGAGCCGCCAGTGCATGTGAAGGTGTGGCTGGCCGAATACCCCCCCGGGCCGCTTATCGAGACGGGGAAGAGTGTGCCTGCCTCGCACTGGCCGCTGACGGCTTTGAAGACTGTGAGGCTGCCTGTATCTCTCGTGTTGGTCACAGTCGCGCCAACAGTCGTGCCCTTGGAGACTGTGATGGTCTGCGGCGAGCCGGATGCAGTCCAGCCTGTCGGAACAGTCTCTGTTATCGTATAGGAGCCTGTAGGCAGCCCCGTGAAGGTATAGGAGCCGCCAGTGCATGTGAAGGTGTGGCTGGCCGAGTAGCCCCCTGGGCCGCTTATCAAGACGGGGAATGTAGTGCCTGCCTCGCACTGGCCGCTGACGGCTTTGAAGACTGTGAGGTTGCCTGTATCCCTCGTGTTGGTCACAGTCGCGCCAACAGTCGTGCCCTTGGAGACTGTGACTGTTTGAGGCGTGCCTGTGGCAGTCCAGCCTGTCGGCACTGTCTCTGTTATCGTATAGGAGCCAGTCGGCAGGTTAGTGAATGTATAGGAGCCGCCAGTGCATGTGAAGGTGCGGCTATTCAGGTACCCACCCGGGCCGGTTACGACTACCTGGAAGCTCGTGCCCGATTCGCACCAGCCGCTGACGGCTTTGGTGACTGTGAGGTTGCCCGTGTCTCTCGTGTTGGTCACAGTCGCGCCAATGGTCACGCCCTTGGAGACTGTGACTGTTTGAGGCGAGCCGGATGCTGTCCAGCCTGTCGGAACAGTCTCTGTTATCGTATAGGAGCCCGTAGGCAGCCCCGTGAAGGTATAGGAGCCTCCGGAGCAAGTGAAGATGTGGCTGGCCGAGTAGCCCCCCGGCCCGCTTATCGAGACGGGGAATGTAGTGCCTGCCTCGCACTGGCCGCTGACAACCTTGAAGACTGTGAGGCCGCCTGTGTCTCTGGTGTTGGTTATCGTCGCAGTCGAGGTTGTTCCCGAGACGGTTGTGACACTCTGGGGCGAGCCTGTGGCTGTCCAGCCTGTCGGAACAGTCTCTGTCACTGTATATGTCCCGACAGGCACATTCGTGAATATGAAGTGGCCACCTGAGCAGCCGAAGGTATGTGTGGCAAAATAGCCGGTGCCTGTCACAGATACGGGGAAGGTTGTGCCTGCCTCGCACTGGCCGCTGACGACCTTGGTCACATCTATGCCAGGAATAATTACCTGCAGATCTGCAGGTCGAGAGCACTTGGACCCTGTGCCGCCGCTACAGTCATAAGCGCATGGAGAATTCTGGTTCCATTGGACGTAAATGTTCCTGACGTACAGGTTTTTGCCGCATGGCCACATAATAGTATATATTTTTTGATTTAAGTCGACTTTTGTATTGAAGTCTCCAAGAGTCACAGAGACGTCCTGCTGAAGCAGCTGATTATTGTCAGTATATATATCAAAAACAACATATACGCAATATACATTGACTCTGTTTGTTATAAAATGCAAATACAGGTCGGCGCTGGTCGTACCTCCGGCACATGTTCCTGATGGCATAAGGGAGAAGCCAATTATTTGAACATCGTTTGCTGTGCATCCAGTATAGCAGCGCGGAAGAGCCGATGCAGGCTGCGACGCGAGGAGTATCATCAGAGAGATGATCAGAAATGCCCGAAATTTTCCGGGCGGGCTGCTCATTGGCGGGACAGTGGATCTCATTTGCGCCAATCCTTTGGTACAATTGCACATTGAAGCCTGCAGTCTCTTCTGATCCTGCTATCTCCCCGGCAGAATGCCCGAATGAAAAGGGGAATACAGAGCCAGGAGGGCCCCACCTCAGGGGCCCCGATGGACGACTCAGACGCGCTGCAAGCCCTTTCCTTCCGACATAGACTGCCTCATCTCAATGACCTCGATGACGCTTCCCATCTGCCCTGGCATGAAATCGGGTCATTCTGCCACAGCAAGCGCTACTGCTCTTCATCCGGAAATGATGCCACTGGCCGCAGCGATTTAGGTCACTAGTGTTATGTTAGCCGTGGGTTTCTCGACCTTGTAGACATGGCATGGGGTCAGGCCGGCCGAGCAGCTGCAGGAGAGATCGCAGTCGGTGATCCTTTCGAGGTTGCCCGTTTCAGGATTATTCGCCCATATCTCGAAGCAGATCTGATGCAGCCCTACTCCAAGGGGTATATCGACGCCCCCGTCGCCAGTCAGATTGGATTGTGTCCAATCAATGTTAACCGAGGTAGCCGTCCCGCCGACCTCATACGGGATCTCATCTATCAGCCATTTGAAGATGAATCCACCTGTTGGGCCGGAGTATGACATGTGCCACGGACATTGCGCATAGTTTGGAACCGATGCCTCGCAGATCTCTTGGCAGCAAAGGGTCGGACATGCGTAAGTGGTGGTGAAGCATATGCTTTTTGTATCGTAACAGGTCGATGGAAAGAGATGATCCCTGACAGTGAGAGCTACGCGATATTCACCGGCAGGCGGCATATAAAAATATAGATCCCTGTGGTCCATGTCGCCGCTTTCCAGCTTCCCGCCAGTATAGTATAAGTCGATTACGGCACCGCTGGTACAGTTGTATGCGACCCATGTGTAATCCAGCGGCCTGCCTTGTGGAGAGGTCGCAGGTCCCTGAAGATGAACTACAGTCCCCTGAGTGATGGGATTTGTATATGTCTGGTCGCAGTTCTGACATGCAGATGCTCCTATGCCCGTCAGCAGCATGAGCACCGAAAATACTAAAACAAGCCCGCCGAGGATGTTCATTTTAACACCATATTCATTCCGAACTTTTGAAATTATATAGTTTTCTATTACTGACGACAATATCTTATATTTTTTAACGTAAGCATATATGCTAACTCTATGCCAGCGTGTTTTGAAACAACTGTGGAAGATTAATCGTATTCTGCGCGATGATCAAACCCCATCGAAGATTAGAAATACTTCATCAGTTGATCTATGATTGGTGCTCTTTAGAGAGAATCACGAGGAGCTGATCGAAGATGAAGCATGTGATTTGTCTTGCATTGGCCCTGTGCATAACGGCCGCCATTCCCACAGGAGTGTCCCAACAGGGAGCCTCTTCACCGTTTGTCAGCATGATGATCGACATAAGCGGATCGCTGCATCCAACAGAGAATCAATCAACAGTTGAGAGGGACAATATAAAAAATATGTATAATGCATTGACCAAGGAGAGGATACCCTCGACGATGTTCCTGACGCAGGACGTCTCAGCATCTCAGCTGGCCTTGTATCTCACTCAGCTTGGACTCTATGGAGACATCGAGTTTGGAATCTCAGGCAACAGCTCGGACGAAAAGTTGAGCACTATGCCCTACTCGAAGCAGCTGGCGATTCTTGAGGGCTCCAAGAAGTATGCAAGCGCAGCGCATGTTTGCGGCAAGAACGAGAAGCCCATCACTGGCTTCAAGCCCCAGTCCTTCGACCAGAATGAGGATACATACAGGGCGCTGGACACAATGGGCATCCGGTACGATGCAGGTTTCCAGGCAGGTATTCTGTATGCTCCCGGACATGAGAAGGACGTCTGGCCCTACCCGGTCGAAGGTCACAAGTTCTATGCTGTGCCCTTGAGCGTCTACTTTAGCTCTGGAGAGAATATGCCGCTCCAGGACAGCTACTTCCAAGAGCACGGGCTTGATGCCAGCCAGTGGTACAATGCCCTGGCAGCAAAGTTCAATGAGACCCGTGGCAATAGGGAGCCGCTGGTATTCGGCCTGACCACGTCCGTATCTGGCTCCGGCGATTATCTGGCAGCACTCAAGAAGTTCATCAGCTACGCAAAATCCGAGAACGCCACCTTTGCCAATGCCACTGCGCTCGTTGATATGGCCCAGTCGGGATCATACGCTTCAGGAGAGGCTCCTGTCAAGGCCCCATCAACAGGATGCAGTACATGCGATCAGAAGAAAAGCAGTGAGACTAGCAACACAACCCTCACAATATTCGTGAGCATGAACAATACAACAAACTCAAAATGATCTTATGGGATGAGAGCATCGCTTTCCAGCGGTGCTATAAATTTCCATATAATATATATTATTTTTTGCTTTACCACGAGATCTTCTTTCTGTAATGGTTTCTCACCAATATCGCCAGCATGTTTGTTCCGAGCACCAGAGCCACAAGAACCAGGGCGGTTCCCCATGCCCTTGCCTCAACATCCCACGCTCCGAGGAAATAAATCAGGTTCAGCAGGTGATAATCCAGGTTGTTCACAGGCTGAAAGAGATCCGGGATGACGCCGTAGATCATCTGCACAGAAGTGGCCGTGAATGTCACCGCAGTCCACATGATGGGGGCAGTCTCCCCTGATGCCTTGGCGACTCCCATGATGATGCCCGTGAGAATTCCGGGCATGGCCGAGGGCAGCACCACCTTCCTTATGGTCTGCCATTTGGAGGCCCCGAGAGCCATGCTGCCCTCTCGGAGGGTGTTGGGGACGCTCTTCAATGCCTCCTGACTGGTGAGGATGATCGTGGGGATGTTGATCAATCCGAGGATTATCGATCCGGAAAGGAGCGAAACCCCAAAAGATGTGACCAGAAAAGCCAGGCCGAAAAGGCCGAAGACGACAGATGGCACGCCGTTCAGCACGCCTATGGCGATGGTGATCATGCGATTGAGCCTCAGGCTCCTGGAATACTCGTGCAGGTAGATGGCCGACCCGATGCCAAGGGGCGCTGAGACTATCATCGCTCCGAGAACCATCCAGAATGTGCCGACGATGGCAGTGCTTATGCCTCCCGACTGCCCAAGCCTCCTGTGGGGCATGGTGAGGAAATCCCAGCTTATGACCCAGATCCCCTTTGAGATTATTATGAAGAGGATCCCTCCGAGGATCAGCAGCGCCAGCACCGCAGAGGCTCTGATGGCCAGAAATACGAGCACCTCCCTTCCCTTGGCGCTGTATCTGTAGAGGATGTTGATAGAGTCCTTGACCCCCAGAATGCTGGCCACGAGCACCAGGAAGGGAAGGATCACGCCATAGCCGAAGGAGGCTCCCACGCATAAAGGTCTGATGATGACAAAATTCGGCTGAAGAAAGCCTGTGAAGATCACGAGAGAGATTCCAAAGGAAAAAAGAAGATCGGCCGCAAGCACAGGAATCCTCTTCAGAGGAGCCTTCGCCCGCGAGAATGATATAGCTATCATCAGGGCGGAGACGAGAAGGGCGACACCCCATGAAGGCACCATCAGGCCAAGATCAGGGCGAAGGACGAGGCAGGCCGCGGATGAGATGAACATGAACGCCGATGCGATCAAGGAAACGGCGATGGCGGGCATCCGGGCGAGAGATGTCCTCAATCAATAGCCCCCAAATCGTTTACGGATCCTGGCGCGGACAAGATCCGCCACAATGCTCAGCGCTGACACCACCAGCAACAGCACGAAGCCGACTGCGAAGAGGACGTGGTAATGCAAGGACCCCCTCGCCACCTCCCCCATCTCTCCCGCAATCACAGAGGTGAATGTCGCACCCTGATCGAAGATGTTGAAGATGGGCGATGGTATCCTCGCCACATTGCCCACGACGAGGAGGACTGCCATCGTCTCTCCAATGATGCTTCCGATGTTAAGAAGCACAGCCGCTGTGATTCCTGATGAGGCGGCAGGTATGACCACATGCCTTATCGTCTGCCATTTATTGGCACCAAGGGCCAAAGAGCCCTCCTTGAACTCTCGAGGAACAGCTCGCAAAGCGTCCTCGCAGATGGTGGTGATGTAGGGAATGAACATGATCCCAAGAAGTATGGACCCGGCGAGGATGGATCTGCCAGTCAGCATATCGAAGCTCTCCTGCAGATAAGAGACGAGGATGATCACGCCCAAAAAACCGTAGACGATGGAGGGTACGCCCGCCAGGAGCTCGATCGACGGCTTCAGGATGGCTTTGCTTCTCGGCCCCGCCAGCTCCGCCAGGTAGATCGCCAGGGGGATGCCTATCATGATGTTGATGAAAAGGGCGAGCGCTGTGATCTCAAGAGAGCTTGCTATCAGGGGCATCATGCCGTAGATATCCCCTACGGGGTGCCATTTCTGCCCCAGCAGGAGAGGGAGGACACCGAGATCGAGGAACGCCTTGAAGCTCTCCTGAGTGAGAAAATAGAATATCAGGAGCATGACCAGGATGGATGCGATGGCGCAGAGGAAGAGCACCGCCTCGACGAATCTCTCCCTGCATCTACGCATCTTGGTAATGCTCATCACTATGCCAAAACACATTATCGTTTAAAGTCCTTGTCTATATTATCTATATAGTGGATTTACAGTAGCACAACTCTATAGAGCTTTCTTTTCTCATTTTCTTTGATTTCAAGAATATTATGGGCTATCAGGAGCCAATCCTGCAGAGGATCTCCTTGGGATCATAGCGCATGCGAATGATGCGGCTGCGGCCCCTCTCGCCAGCGCCGCTGAAATCCGTGGTGATGAGCCGGACAGCATCCAGCTTGTTGAGGATCTCATGAAACCTCGTGTACCCGGCGCCGGTCTCCTCATGGAAGCGGCTGAATATCTCGCCCGCACGAGAGCTCTCATGCTCGGCCGCCAGCCTGAGCACGCAAAGCTCATCCTTCTTCAGGGATTTCAGGGCATATGTGAGGTGCACGAGCCTTGAGCGCTCGTAGGAGTTCTTCACGTCCTCGGGCGAGACTGTCTTTGAAGCGCGCTTCTCAGCAGAGAGGCCTGACCTCTTCAGAAGATCTATTCCCACCCTGAGATCTCCTGACATCTCAGTGTAGTCCGTCACCATCTCGAGCACATCCTCCGAGATGACTTTGGGGTAGAAGCCCATCTTCACCCTCCAGCCGAGGATCTCCCTGATCTCCGCCCGCGTATAAAGGGGAAACAGGATCTCTTCGGCCTGAAAGACGGAGACCACCCTCGGGTCCAGGACGTAGTTCAAGGCTGGCTCGCTCAGGATGGCGATGACCCCCATCCTGGCTCCGGGACAGGTCTCGTGGGCCCGCAGGAGAGAGTAAAGGACGTGGTCCACCTCCTTCTCGTGAAAGAGATAGTTTACGTCGTCCAGAGCAACTATCAGGACGGCGTCCTTCTCAGCCGAGTGCCGTGCCACCTTCTCGAAGATGCGCTTGAAGGATATGCCGCTCGAAGGGGGCGAGTGGCCGAAGATCTTGGTGTAGAGCTGGTAGAAGACGGCGTACCTTGTGGAGTCCATCTGGCAGTTCACGTGGACCGGCACGACCTTTGAGGAGTGAGCCTCGATCTCCTCGAAGAGCTTGAAGATGGCGGTCGTCTTTCCTGTACCAGGCGGGCCGAGACAGAGAGCATTGACGGGCCGCGAGCCCTGCAAGGCGGGGCGCACGCAGAACTTCAGGCTGTTCATCTGCGCCTCGCGGTGGAGGAAATGCTCCGGCAGGTAGTCTAGCTCGAAGAGATCCCTGTCCTTGAAGAGGGTCTCCTCCCACAGGAGCATGTCCGGTCTCTTTTCTTTCTCGGGGCTCACTCTTTCAGTATATTCTGTATTTCCTTCTTCAATATGGCGCTTACAAGAGCTCCGTCCGCTTTCCCTCTCAGCTCCTTCATCACGAGGCCCATGAGAGGCCCTGCGGACCTCTCGCCCTTGGAGCGGACAAGGTCGGCCTTGCTGGCGACCAGCGAATGGATCACTGATTCGACCCCCGCCTCGTCCACGCCCACCAGGCCAGCGGCCTTGGCCGCCCCGGAGGCGCTCTTCTCGGGATGATCAGCCAGAGAGCGAAGAAGCTCCACAAGTCCCTCCTTGGCGACCTTTCCCTCGGCCAGGAGAGCGAAGCATTCTATGTAATGCTGGTCTGTCAGGCAGGAGACCTGCACGCCCTCTCTGGCAAGCTCTATTGGAATGGTCTCAAGAGCGCGGACAACGACTGACGGCGGCACCTTGCGGCCTGCCACAATCTCCTCGAAGAGATTGTAGTTCGGGGAGGAGGCCATGACAGCTGCCTGCTCCCTGTTGAGGCCGTACTCGCTCTCGAAGCGCTCAGCCCTCGCGGCGAAGAGCTCCGGCAGCTTCAGACCCTCGAGCATCTCGTCGGTGATCACCACAGAGGGCACATCGGTCTCGGGGTACATCC
The DNA here is from genome assembly GCA_002067365.1 of Methanosaeta sp. PtaU1.Bin060. Classification (GTDB taxonomy): domain Archaea; phylum Halobacteriota; class Methanosarcinia; order Methanotrichales; family Methanotrichaceae; genus Methanothrix. The sequence continues at coordinate 38,209 of MVRK01000040.1, forward strand.
TGGCTGAGCCGGGCAAGGGCCTCATGTACTCTGAGCAGCCGTCCGGGAGCGCACGCCGCGTCTCCTCGGGCACCCCCTGAAGCGCCTCGCCTGCGCGGGCAATGACCGCCTTCAGGGCCTTCTCAGCGCGATCCCGTGGGCCCGTTACCATGATCACGCAGTCATCCGCTGCAGCTGCAATGTGGGAGCGCACTATGCTGATCTCTTCCTCAGTTATGCCGTAGGCCGGCAGCTCATCGGTGTGGAAGATCCCGCCAACGCCTGCGCGCTTCGCCCTGTCTGAGAACTCAGTGCCAAGCCTGCGATCTGGCTGAATCTCCCTTCCGACGAGGCCGTCAAAGCCCTTCAGGAGACACGCCAGGAGAAGACCGCCGTCCTTCAGGGATCTGGAGATCACCTTCGAGCCCGTCGAGGCGAAAAGGGAGGTGACGTCCCAGATGTCTGCACCTGCGGACGCGCCCCGCAGCCTCAGCTCGTCCCTTATCTCAAGCAGCCGAAACTGCCGCAGGGCCTCCAGCCCCACTATCCTGTCGATGAGGTTCAGCTCCTGGACGCCCTTGACCTCCACGCGCGCCCCGCCCTTTATGGAGACATTCACATCCTGGCGGATAGTCCCCAGGCCGCGCTTGACCCTGCCGGTGGACCGCAGGATCATCCCGAGGGTCTTCGCGACCTCGCGGGCGTGCTCGGGCGAGACTATGTCGGGGGCGGTGCCTATCTCGACCAGAGGGATTCCCAGGCGATCGAGGGAGTAGACGAGGCTGTCGCCGCGATCCTCGACGATGCGCGCTGCCTCCTCCTCCAGGCAGAGGATGCCGATGCCGACGGGGCCGTGGCCCGTCTCGATGGACCCCTCTGAGCCGATGTATGCAGTGCGCTGGAAGCCGGAGGTGTTCGAGCCGTCTATCACAGTCTTGCGCATGGTCTGCACCTCGTCCACGATCTTCATGCAGAGCAGCCTGGCGATGACGAGCGAGATCTCCAGGGCCTCGGGGTTGATCTCCCGGGGCGGCTCCTCATCCGCCTCCACGAGGCAGGTGCTCTCGTAGGACTTGTAAAGGAACCTGCGCGTCACCAGAACCTCCTCCAGCGCCGCGCGATCTATCTCCCCCAGCTCGCTGCGCGAGGGCCGTAGGTATCTGAAGAACTCGAAGTTGGACTCGTCCACCTCTCGGTGTGTTGTGGGGCAGCCGCAGAAGAGCTTATGTGCGGTATCGAGCTGCTGGTGAATCTCGATGCCGCACACTAGACCCAGGGCGCGGTAGTCGAGCCCCTCGGACATTTCGTTTGCCATCGATCACCGGTCAGAGACGGCAGGAGGCTTAACTCTTTTGACTGCCTCCCTTATGTCCTCCGCCTTGACTGTCTTGCGCTTGGCATGGTTGGCCCATCCCACTGCCTCTCTCGCCACCTCCAAGCCATAGCTCTCCAGAATCTCTGCCAGCGCGTCCCTCGCACCCTCGCTCACCCTTTTGGCCCCAGCTTCGCGAATCAGCCTGCTCACAGGGGCTACAGGAAGTATCGGCATCTCTCAATCACCCTTGAATTCCCAAATTTCCGCCAGAAGATCCAAAATAAAATGCCTTCTGGAGCTACAAGCTGAATTTTGCAATTTAGGAACTTGTAGTTCGATATATATATTTTTCGGGCGGCCCAAGACCATATTGTGATGATGATCAGCGTTTGTTTGCTTAATACCCACTCTACATTTAAGTATAACAGCAAATCGGGATTTTCCTGGATTTTAGAGCCAAGGAGATGGCAAATCGATCCGGAAGCCCTCCGATAAAAGCGGATATTTCGAAGAGGATGGGAAACCTTTTTTAAAGCAGCTGCATCAGCATCATTGAGAGAAGAGCTGAAGATTGGCGAGAGAGGAGAAGAGAAGATGGGCGAATTCAGGCAACATGCAGTGATATACAAGGATATGGAGGATGTATACGGTCCGTGCGGATGCGGCATGGATATGGCCATCCTGCCGATGCTTATTCCCAGAGCTTGGATCATAGAGGAGTGGCCCGCTGTGGTGGAGGCGCATGAGTTCGGGAAGGGCTTTGATTTCAGGCGCGTCTCGGGCTTCAGCTGCAACCAGGTATTCGAGCATGAGATGGACGGCGTTGAATACCTCGCAAACTTCTCATGCTGCAGGGACTGTGCAGAGAGGGCTGTGGAATTAGGATATGCGGTATGGTCCGAGAAGTCCTATCCCATGGTGCTGAGATGAGGCTCTGAAAAAGACTGAAACATTTTTTTTGGATAAACAGTTATGCCATCTAGAGATATACCATCTGCAGGGATCTGATTTGAATTACAAGATCTACTCAACCAAGGCCTGCTCCAAGTGTGAGCAGCTCAAGAAGGCCCTGAAAAGCGCAGGCCTTCAGTTCGATGAGATTGACATGGCCACGCCCGAGGCCCTCACTGAGCTGCGGATAAACGGGGTGTTCACCCTCTCTGCACCCGTTCTCCAATTGGACGAGAGATTCTACACCATCGATGATCTCTTCGAGGGGGATCAGCTGAAGGATCTGACAGAGATTCTCGGGGGCTAGGATCTCTTCTTTTTGAATTTCTGAGTCAGAACTCCAGCCCGCGCACTCTTCGGATGTCGAAGACTGCTGTGCTGGCCACATGCATCACAGCGAATGTGCCTGCCTGAATGGGATCCGTTACTACCAGATCGGCCTGCTGAGGAACAGTTCCCGCCATCCTAAGGGCTATGACCGGGATGCCCTCCTGCTGAAGATTCTTCACCTCCTCGGTGATGCGACCTCCCATGAGGGCGCCGGCCAGCACCAGGATAGATGCGCGCGGCAGCCTGGAGACTGCGCTGACGGCATCCGCGATGGCGGCTTCTCCGACGAGGGGGATTGTGTCCACGCTGATGCGTTCGCCGCGAAGGTTATGCCTGTCGGCCTCGCTCACAGCGCCGACTGCGACCTGCGCCACCTGGGCCCCGCCGCCTATTATTATCACCCTCGATCCGTAGATCTTCTCGAAGGGCTGGTGAACTGAGACCTCGAAGATCGACTCGAAGGCATCCAGCTCCCTCACCATCTCCTCCAAATCCGCCGGATCTGAATCGATCTCCATGTACACAGATGCCTTGCCCTCGTTCACCCCGCGCTCGATCACGAACTGCTGGGTGTAGATTATATTGCCATCCCTCTTGGCCACCACGCCAGCGATGTCGCGCAGCATCCCGGGGCGGTCAAGGCAGATCACATTTATTGCACAGCTCATAGCGCCTCTGAATTATCAGCAGATAATGCAGCTGGCAAACTTTAATATTACGGGGGTTCACTTCGTTGAAACGATGGAGTTTTGTCCACAGTGCAAGAGCATCATGGTGCCAAAAGATGGTATGATGGTCTGCAGAAGATGCAGCTACAAGATGCCTAAGACCGCTGGCGGCGCGATGGTGAGCAAGACGGAGCAGCTTGAGCGCGTAGTGCCAGTCCTGGAGCAGGAGTCCGCTGGCCTTCCCACGACGAACGCGAAGTGCCCTGAGTGTGGCAACAACCTCGCCTACTGGTGGCTGCGTCAGCTGCGCTCAGCAGATGAGAGCGAGGTGCGTTTCTTCAGATGCACCAAATGCAGCAAGACATGGCGTGAGTACGACTGAGCGAGCAGGAAATGAGTTAACTATATCAAATATTAAATTATCCTCTTCCAGGAGGCTCAAGGAATGTTCAAGGCAGTAATCAACGCAGATACTTTGCGCGATGCGATCGAATCCGTCTCTTCTCTGGTCGATGAGGTGAAGTTCTCCATATCCGATAAGGGCTTAGAGCTCAAGGCCGTGGACCCGGCGAATGTCGCCATGGTCTCTCTCAAGATCGGAGCTGAGGCTTTCGAGTTCTTCAAGGCCGACCAAAGGGAGATCGGCGTGGATCTGGTGCGCCTGAGCGATGTCCTGAGCATGGCGGACAAGGGAGAGACTGTGCAGCTCGAGTTGGACGAGGAGAGCCATAAACTCAAGATCGGAGTCGGCGCTTTATCCTATACCCTGAGCCTTATTGATCCCACTGCCATCAGAAAAGAGCCGCGTATCCCCGAGCTGGACCTGCCGGCTCACGTGACACTTCCAGGATCGGAGTTCCGCAAGGCTGTGAAGGCCGCCGAGAAGGTCAGCGACCATGTGGTCCTGGGTGTCTCTGATGAGGGCTTCTACATGGAGGCGAAGGGGGATATCGACTCGCTCAAGCTCAAGATCCCAAGCACTGAGCTTCTGGGAATGAAGCCCGGCGAGGCCAGGTCGCTCTTCTCATTGGATTATCTGGAGGACATGTCCAAATCCATCGGCAAGGCTGGCGAGGTCACATTGGAGATGGGCATAGACTATCCCCTCAGGGTGGGCTTCAAGATAGGCCAGCATGTCGAGATCACCTACCTGCTCGCCCCGCGAATAGAACAGGAATGAGTATCTCCGATTATCCATTCACACAAGAAGCAGCCGAGCAGGTCAGGAAGGCGGGCTACTCCCTAGATAGCCTTCTTGAGAAGACCTCTTTTAAGTCTGTGAGAAGCAGGGCGGCCGAGAGGGTTCTGGGCGCTATCGGAGGCCAGATACCCGACAGAAGGGCAAACAGCGATGCAGAAGCCCTGGCTGAGCTGCTCTCCTATCCCCTAGCAAGGGTCATCGTCTCCTGCCTGGACGACCAGCACCTCCAGCGCCGCTATGCTCTGGCCGAGGCGAAGCTCGCCTTCTCCCGCATGAAGGATGAGAAGGATGCGCTTCTCCAGCTGGCGCGCGACCTGGGACTTCATCCGGAGGGCACAGAGGCCCTCAGGCTTCACTTCGCTGAGTACATCCGGGCTGCGCACAGGATGCATGCCCCCAAGTGGAAGCTCGTGAACCGCGATCTATGTGAGGGCTACCTCACTGTCACAAGAGAGGAGCTGATGCGGCTTCTGGAGGAGGTGATACGGGACAAGGTTCAAAAGGGGCTTCCTCTCGATGTGGACGAGAAGGTCTGCGCGAAGCTCACAGAGTACCTGGACCCGCTGAGGTCGGAGATGCAGAAGGTCAATGCCAGCCAGAAGGCGGACCTCGGCCAAGTCGAGCAGGGGGCCTTTCCGCCGTGCATGCGAAAGATGCTCTCCGATGTCGCGAGTGGGACGAACCTGGCGCACTCTGCGCGCTTTGCGCTGGTGAGCTTTCTCCTGCAGATCAACATGGGCTCGGAGGATGTGATCTCCCTCTTCAACACCAGCCCCGACTTCGACCAGGAGAGGACGCGCTACCAGGTGGAGCACATCGCCGGGGCCAGCGGGACGAAGTACAGGCCGCCGTCGTGCGCCACCATGGCGACATATGGCAACTGCCCCGGCGAGGATGAGCTTTGCAGGAGGATTCGCCATCCACTCAGCTACTATGAGCGGCGGGTGCGCTTCCTGGGAAAAGAGGGAAGGATCTGAAGAGCCCTCTCATCAGTCTGGCTCCATAGGCTGCACATCAAGAGTTACATCATAAGTGCCGGCATGCGGACCCCTATTGATGATCAGCTCCCCCTTTCCTGCAGTGCGGCCTTCGCAGGGAGAGATCATCACCCTAAGGCTCCCTGCAATCGATGTCTTATTGCTAATAGTAAGATCGAGGGCGGGCTCAACGACGTATGCATACAAGGAGATCGAGTCGCCGCCAGATGGAGAACTGTTGATATCTATAAGTGGATAAACCATCTCGTCGAGCTTTATGAAGCCGCGGTATATCGCCCGCTCCTGCATTGCATTTATCTCATCCCTTATCTCCTCGATGCTCTTGTTAGATGCCAGGAGCCTTCGAACCTGCATGGGGTCTGGGGGCATCAGATTAACCACAGTCATCATCAGATCGTGGGACTCATCTTCCTTCAGGGCAAACCCGCGTCCGCTATAGGAAAGCCCCAGTGGAGGGCTCTCGCCAGGAGGACGACCCATCTGCCCTGCAAAATCATCTGCAGGTCCGGGACCCGGTGCCCTCTGATCCAATTCGCGAAATGGCTGGGCTGGAACAGAGGAACCCATGCATACCTGGCTCACCACCATCAAGGCTGCAATCATCAGGTAAATCCCTTTTTGGTCAGCGAACATCATCAACAGTCCCTTCTTTTGCATCCGATGCGACCTCATGCTCCTCAGTCAGCCAGTTTCGAGATACCCTCAGCTGCAACACGATCTCTTAACACTGTACATTAGTCTCTTTATGGATTAATGCCTTACTCCCTTGAGGCCACCACGGGCAAGCTCGAAATGATCTCATTTTGTTAGGAATTTTTCAGATAGCTGTATGAGGTTTGTCCTGCCAAATTCCTTTTTGATTATTATGTTGCGCTTCTCCAGGGAGAGCAATATATCCGACAGAGATGACTTGGGCGTGTTCGTCTCGTGCCTCAAATCAAGCTGCGTCATGCTACCTCCGTGGCTCAACAGGGCCCTTAAGACGGTAAGCTCGTTATCCGTCAGAGTGTGCATAACAGCATCCAGCTCGCTTGTGATCTCAATGCTATTGGCCGGGTCGTCGACTCGATCAGCCTCCGATGGACCCTCTCTTCGAACTCCCTCGCGTACCTTATTGATCAAGAAGGCAAATCCAAGAGCAGCAAGCATCATCGCCGCTATAAATAAATAGAGATCATCAGAGTTATTATGCTCATCAGCCTTAAAGAAAGGCTGCCTGTATTCGATTGTCACAACAGGATCCAGGACATCGTATCCCTGGACTTCCACAACCAGCGAATCGTTTCGCGTAGAGATGATATACTTCAATCCCTCTGAGATATTGACTCCTTTGAGCTTCACGTCGCCCGGCAGGTAAAAGGCGGCATAGTATCCGTTCAGGCGATCCAAAAGCTCAAACCTCAGGGTCCAGAGGTCTTCGTCTTTCCGCGTCAAAGCATTGGTGCGCGCAACGAGCTGCATTGTATTATTGTTATATGTATATTCTGATTTGTTTAAAAATTTGAGGCTCCCGAGGCTGTCTGCATAGCCGATTATCAAAGCATCGCCTGCCCTATCAGGATAAATATCCAGGATGACTCTATTCGAGCCGGAGCTATCCGATGCACCGCTCTGCCCTGGCGCAGGCGTTATGACAAAGGAGATAACGAGAAACAAGCCCAGCATCCAGGAGAAGGGGATTCTCGTCGGCATAGTATGCATCGATCACCATCCGGACTTACTGGACTTCAACTATTTCAACTTACATGGCAGCGAAAGGTACCTAAATGATCTATGATGCACGATCTGGATCTCGAATCGCCCGAGATGATTGCGGCGAGGGCAAGCTCAGACCTTCACTTTAACACGATTCAAGGTTCATTTAAGTTCGTTCGATAATCGTCCGGCATCGTTCGAGGTTCGTCCGATTACACATTTTTGTATCGTTCGAAAGATTGGCTGCTTGTAAGGCGACATAAGGTCGCCTTGAACGGAGGTACAACAGAATGGATAAGAAGATATTAACGGCATTGATGGCACTATTCGCCGCCTGCATTCTTGTGATGCCGGCCTTCTCAATGCCAGACGATGGGAAAACCACACCAGGACAGAACTGCAATCAGATACATTCTATGATGGGCAACAAAATGCCTGCACCGCAGGGATGCCCATCCGACAATCCCGCCATGGGGCCTGATGGCAAACAGGTACCGCCCATGATGAACGGCAAGCCCGCACCACAGGGATGCCAGTGCGACAAGCCCGCCATGGGACCCGACGGCAAACAGATACATTCCATGATGGGCGACAAAATGCCCGCGCCACAGGGATGCCAGTGCGACAAGCCCGCCATGGGACCTGATGGCAAACAGGTACCGCCCATGATGAACGGCAAGCCCGCACCACAGGGATGCCCATCCGACAAGCCCTCCATGGGACCTGATGGCGAAGACGGCAACTAAACAAGATCGAATAGCCTTGGTGACTCATGAGGTGAGACAAAGATCTCCAGCAGAATAATCTCGCGAGGCGTATCTGCTGGTCTCTTTAACAACCTCCTAGAGAGAATATATTGGGGCATGGTTGGGCGACTTCAGCCCAACTAATCCCTAAAGAAATGGATCTAACTCGTTTTATGGAAGTCACGTCCGAGAATGCTCCTCAAGAGATCAGCTGCTGGCTCCGAGCACAGGCATTTAAAAAATATATAAATAAAAAATTATGAATTCAACGATGGAGGGGTCTTGGGCGGATTTAGCGATCGCAGTCATTGCATCATCCTGCATCACCGGGTTTGTGCTGTTTTGTGTCTATAAATGTCTCCATGCAATCTAATTTATGCGGCTTTGCCGGTCTTTTTGGGGGAAAGCCTGATAATTGATCAGATCCCATATTCTTATATGGAGCTTGATGCCTGCATAAAAGGAAGAAGAAGCATACGAAGGTACGCAGATAAGGCCGTGCCAAAAGAGATCGCCGAGAAATTGATGGAGGCCGGGGTCGCTGCCCCGTCGGGCATGAATGCTCAGCCCTGGCGGTTCGTGGTGATCGAGAAGAGAGAGGCGATCAATAAGCTCTCCAGGAGAACGAAGGAGCTGCTTCTCGGGATGGGGCAGTGGCCAGAGAACCTCAAGGATGCCTTCAAATCGGAGAAGGATACCATCTTTTATGGTGCTCCGCTGCTGATTCTGATCTGCACACCAAAGAAGGAGGGCTGGAGGGACGTGAACCTTCTGGACTCTGCCCTCGCTGCCGAGAACATGTTCCTGACAGCTTACCAGGAGGGCTTAGGAAGCTGCTTCATAGGATTTGGCAACTTCCTGAACCAGGATCCAAAGCTGCTGGCCGATGTAGGCGTTCCGGAGGACCACGAGCTGATAGCGCCGCTGATCTTCGGCTACCCTGCAGAGAGCCCAGCTGCAAAGCCGCGATCAGTCCAGGTCCTGAGATGGGAGAGATAGGCAGAAGCGCCTGGAGTGAGACAGGGTTTGCAAGAATCATGCCGGAATAATTAGAATAAGTAGATATGCAATCGCTGCCCAAGGAAACTCTGAAGCAAGGAGAAATGCCTATGAATGTTCTAGCCATTAACGGCAGCCCCCACATGGATGATGGGAATACCGCGAAGATCCTGAACCCCTTCCTGGAAGGGATGAAAGATGCAGGCGCAAAGGTGGAGTTGTACTTCACAAAGAAGCTGAACATCGGGCCCTGTAACGGTGACATGAGCTGCTGGTTTGTGAATCCGGGAAAGTGCGGCCAGAAGGACGACATGCAGATGCTCCTCCCCAAGCTGCGGGAGGCGGACATCATCGTCTATGCCACCCCTGTCTACTACGCGGGGATAACAGGCCCCCTCAAGAACCTGATGGACAGACAGCTCCCGCAGCACGTGATGGGAGATGCGGCGGAGAAGAAGCAGAAGATAGCCCTCGTCTCCACATGCGGGGCGTGGGAGCTTTCGATGTTCGATCCGCTTCTTGTGCAGATGAAGGCGATCTACAGCCATCCTGAGGGCGGCTCCGAGTTCGTGGGCGCTCTGCTGCGGCCCATGGCCGATGGAATGACTGAGATGATCAAGGCTGGTGAGACGGGAAAGGTTGAGGGCGTCTTAAAGGCCGCGAGAGAGGCGGGCCGCCAGCTCGTGAAGGATGGCAGGATCTCCGAGGAGACGCTGAAGGCTGTGAGCAAGGAGCTTATGCCGCAGGATGCCTACTATAAGGCGGCTGAAGCTATGATGGAGCAGATCAAGAAGGCAGCGAAGGAGAAATGCGGGAAGTGAGACTCTCGAAGATCGGAGATATCACTGCTTCGCATCGTCCCGGCGATACGGGCATCTGGTCAAATCAGGATCTGCAGGGACAGGGTTGCCCTGCTTTTTACTTTTAGACGAGCGACCTGCGGCTTTTCAGCAGGTGCGCCCTGATCGGATATCAGGGACTATACACATAGGGCGTATTCAACGAGCCGTTAAATGGGCTCTCAGCCGATCCGCTGGAGTTCGAAAAAGCTTTCGCCTCGCGAACGATGCTCCGAAGAGAGGTGACATTGTAAAAGGTGCAGGCCCGCCCTTCAGGAGATATCACAGTAAACCTTGGAATCGTACCCCTTAAAGGCACCTCCTTGGAGCCTATGGAAAGCGGGTCGAAAAGATAGCGGCCTTCAACATATTTTCCCGCATTCGTCACCTCCACAGAAGCATAATTCGTATTTGCCCTCAGGAGCTTCACGCCACCACAGCCTTTGAAGAAAGAGAGAAGATCAGTCTCAAGATACCTGCATCCCAATGCGAGCACATAGAGCTTCGCGAACGTCTCGAGAGAATAGTTCAGGTCAAAGGTGGCGTTGCCATCGCTCATGTGCATTGTGATCTCCTTGACGTAAATGTAGTCTGCCGCCTCCCCGCAGTGAACGGCCACAGTCAAAAGAGCCGCCAGGGCCAGAACCCCACAAACCGATCGCATTGGCTCAACCTTTCAGCTTAAGCAGTGACGGCAGAATGAGAATCAGCACCATGATCGCTATGAAAGCAGCGAACAAAAGTTGCTGTCGCCTCTGGGCGGACTTGAACCTGGACTCACACAACTCATCGCAGAAGTTGGCGTCCGGCTCCACGACATTCCCGCATACAATGCAATGCTTATGAGGTGCTGTGCCTGCCATCAGATCACCGATGGTTGTGACTTATGCAAGAGAGTAGATAAGGCTTTGCTTGGGCGGTCGGTCGCATGTGATTGAGCGGGAGCGAGGAGGTCCGGGTGAATTCCGCTGCATGTGGAGTCATTTCTTCTCCATCAATATCTCCCATGCGAGAGCGGTGCTTTGAGATATATGACATTTCAAATAAGTTTATACGATTGATCGAACATATTGAGATCTTTTTTATTGAGCTGGTTTCATGGCGAACAAATTTGCATGTTTATTTTTCCACTGGAAATAAAGGGGTTGATCTGCAGGCCAGAGCCCGCACACTGAAGCATTTGGATTAACTATAAGAGGAGCCTTAGCGAGTAGAGTTCATGTTCAGATCATCGGCTTTCATCCTCATAGCACTGATAGTATGCCTCTTTAATGCGGCCGGTGCAAGAACCTACATCGTAGACGACGACGGCTTTGCCAACTACAAGACCATCGGTGAGGCGGTGGTCGCCTCAAGCGATGGCGATACGATATACATCAAGCCTGGAACCTACAAAGAGGAGGTCATCCTGAACAAGAGCCTGAAGCTCATGCCCCTCTCCGGAGAGAGCGAGCCTATAATCCTGAGAGGGGACGGCACAACGACGGGAATCAAGATAGAATCAGATGGCTGCTCGATAGAAGGTCTGACGCTGGAGAACTACACAGGCCCCGGGATCAGCGTTGTGTCCAGCGGAAATGTTCTCAATAACAACAGGTTTGAGAAGAACAACCCAGGCATAATGGCCCGCAACTCCAACAGGAACAAAATAAGCAAGAATATCCTGCAGGAGTGCGAGGGAGGAGTAGTCCTATGGGGCGGCTCCAACAATACTGTTTCTGGGAATGAGATAAAGGGCGGAAAGATCTCAATCCTCCTCAGGGACGCCAGCCAAAACAGCGTCGAAGCCAACAGAGCAGAAGGTGCTGGCACTGGAATCGGGCTGGAAAACTGCAGAGAGATCAATACGGCAAGAAATGAGATAAGCGGGGGAGAGTTTGGGATAGGGTTGTTCAACAGCAGTTCTGGAAGGACTTGGAGCAACTCGGTGATCGGCAGCCGCTGGGGCATATACCTTCTCAATGACAGCTCCATGGAGATCGCCAACAACAGCATCAAGGATGTGGAGTTCGGAATAGCGATGGAGAGCTCCAGCGGAAACGCCGTCCAGGGATGCACAGTCGAGAACAGCACGCGTGCCCTTGGTCTGGCGATGAGTTCGATGAACAGGTTCATAGAGAACAATCTCATCAAGACCAGAGATACCGCCCTGGAGATGGATTCCTCCACAGGCAATCTCATAGCGCGAAACGAGATATCGGAGAGCGAGAAAGGGATAATCGCCCTGGACTCCTCGGCCAACAGCATCGAGGCCAATAGTTTCCGCAATGTCAGCTGGGGACTCTATGTGGAGGGCTCAATTCGCGAGAGCTTCAACAACACCATCCCCGAGTCCAATCTGATAGACGGAAAACCTGTGGTCTATCTCTATGGCCAATCGGACAAGAGCATCAAAAACGCAGAGCTGGCACATCTCACCCTCGCCTACTGCAGCAACATCGATGTCGAGGAGAGCGCCATCACGAACGATGCGGTCTTCCTCTTCAGCTCAAGCGGCAATGAGATCATCGGGAACAACATCTCACGATGCTACGGCGTCAGGCTTCTCGATTCCAACAGGAATGCGATATCGAATAACAGGATGGTCGGCAATCGATTCAGCGGATTGTTCCTGGTGAGCTCTAACGGGAATCAGATAGAAGGAAATAACGCCTCTGAGAACAGCCAGAATGGGGTATCCCTCATCAACAGCAGCGAGAACATCCTTCGCGACAACACTGTGGACAGCAACAAAAACAGCGGGATCTGGATGAATATCTCCAACAAGAACCAGATCTACCAGAACAACATCACCCGGAACCTCCTCGGACTCGATCTGATGTACTCCTCAGAGAACAGCATCTACCATAACAACTTCATCGACAACAAGGATCACGCCCAGGATCGAGAGGGCGAGAATGCCTGGGACACGGGCAATGCAACCGGAGGAAACTATTGGAGCGGCCATTTCGCCAAGGGCAATCCGAGCCAGAACTGGCCGAGACTTATCAAGGGCGGAAAGAAGGATAACCATCCCTTCCAGGACGTGAGCGGCTGGATGCAGGCCGCGTCACCCTCCTCCTGATCGATCCGTGAGAGGCTGCGGGATACAACGAGGAGACTGATGGCAAACGCTGAATTTGGCAGGGATGGGAACTTGTGGCCGTGGGGGCCGCAATCTACTTTAATACGATAGATCAAGAGGAGAAAAATATGGCAAGGAAGAAGGAAGAGGGAAGCGGCCTGCAGTCCTCAGCCGGTCTTATGAGGTACTTCGAGGCTGATGATACTTCTATAAAGCTCAGTCCAAAAATGGTGGTCGGAGCATGTATGGCCTCAGGAGTAGTGGTCCTGGGCCTCAATATAGCGTTTGGTCTCTGGCCGCGTTAGCATTCGGCTCATCAGCATCGGCCAAGTCCCTCTTGCTCAGGCTGAAGGTCTTGTGGATGAGTGAAAGAGGCAGAAGGACGCGGACAGAAAGGCCGTCGTCTGCACGGCTCTCCTGCAGCGGCCCAGCCTTTTGAAGCCGTCTCTAGACGCTTCTCAGCTCCGCTGCCATCTGATCGACCTCCTCGGCACCCTGAGAGAGCAAGAGATCTTCGTCCCCTGTGAGAAGGTTTAGCAGCCTGGCAAACTCGCCCGCGTGGACCCGCTCCTCATCGGCTATGTCCAGGAGAACCTTTTTCGCCAGAGCGTTATCCGTTGCCTCGGCATGAGCCATATAGAGATGCACAGCCTCATGCTCAGCTGCAAGATCCAGGCGGATAGCCCTGATCAGTTCCTCTTCGGTGAGCTTTCGTTCCGGCACTTTTCCGCTGAAAGGGTTTACGAATTCAGGCATTTTCATCTCCTCCATCGCATTCAAATGAAAGGACAGAATGAAGAGGTTCGTCGAAGCTCTGCGGTACCACTATGCATCATGCTCCTCCAAGACCATTTCAATCCGGAAGAGGCATATTTTTGAGGAACTCAAGGGGCCTCAAACAGCCCCATCGAAGGGGTGCACGCCATCAGATGAGCGCAGCGTTTTCAGGGCATATTCTATGGCCTCACTCCTGTCCGCGAACTGCTTGAGGGCAACCCTCTCATCTATCCACTTGACAGTCTCACGATCTAAAGATATTTTCAGCCGCTCGACCTCGGTGAACATATTTCATTATTTTGTCGTGTTCATACTTAAAACTATTTTTGAAGCAGGGCATCTCCTGCATAGTCCTGCCAGCGGCTATCGGATCAGAAGCTGTGGGTCGATCATGCGCACCTTCGGCCCGGGCAGGGCACGAGGCTGCCCTGCAGACTTCATGCATTTTGCGCTGCAAGCCCTGCCCCGCTTCTGCCCCTTAGAAAAAGCCGCCACACAGAGCCATCAGATGGATTTCTCCCAGCCCTGCCCAAGGTCGATCAGAGGCCGAGCCTCAGTCACATCGAACGTCGCCAGCGCGTGAATCATCTCTACAGCTTCCTCACCTATGATCTTCACAGCCTGGACCTTCCATTGGTCCAGTTGAGGACCCGATGTGGCGTACTCCTTCATCCTGAGATAGACCCGAACCCCTTTCCAATCATGGATTCCTGCTCCGGGCTCCAGTATCATGTAAACCGCATTTGGATTCTCCTGAAGATTTGCAGCGGTGCGGCCATTCCCGAGAGCCACAATGACAGTCTTCTCGTCGATCATCTGAGGAGAGCCATAAACCGCAGAATCGATCAGTCCATCCTTATTCGATGTGCTGAAGACACCAAGCCTGGGTTGCTTATTGAAATAATCCACTAGTTTTCCGGACATATAGCGCCACCTTTCAAAGATTATCAAACGGGATTACTATTAAAGTTTGGGCCAATGTCAAAGAGAAATGGAGGAAGATGAACAAATGCGGGCGCGGCAGGGACGAGGGAGATATCCCCATCGATCGGCCCTTTTATGGAGGCGTCTGCGGCCAGTCAGCCATGGATAAAAAAAATATGGTGTGCAGCCTCAAATGTTCTCGCCCTGGTACTTGCCAGAGTATATCTTCTCAGCCTCTTTGTCGAGGCGCAGGAAGACCAGCTGCAGCAGCCTGGCATTCTTCTTCAGCCGCAGGCCGCAAGGATTGTGGACGACCAGCAGGCTCTGGCTTCTCCCGCGATA
>MVRK01000041.1 GCA_002067365.1 Methanosaeta sp. PtaU1.Bin060
TGCCAGCCAAATACCGTCGGAGGATACGCCAAATCAAGATATAGGTCCAGCCAGATTCTGCTGATGCCAGATCTGCAGATCAGAGGAGAGTCAGCTATATCTATTCGTAAGGTTCTCCACAGCAGAGAGGAGTTGTGCGATGATCAAGCGTTGCCCTCAGCACGGGTTCTTCAGAGGAGAGCATTGTGAGTGTGGCTCCGCAGGCCAGCTGCTTCTTGACGAGGCCAAGACAGAGCAGCTAGGGCGGCTCGTGGCAGGGGGTCTCAGGCATTTTCCAGATGACCTCGGCCTGGCCATGGACTCCAGGGGATGGGTGAGCCTCACGAGGCTGGCTGAAGTGGTCATGAGCAGGCACCGCTGGGCCAGCAAAGACCTGCTGATCGCCCTTGTCCAGTCCGATCCCAAACACAGATACGAGATCAGCGATGACAAGATCAGGGCCAGGTACGGCCACTCAGTTGACGTGGAGTTGGACCACCCGATGAATATGCATCCCAAGCTCTTCTATGGCGCGAGCGAGGAGGAGGCAGACCGTATCCTGGAGATAGGCCTCAAGTCCGCCTCCCAAAGGTACGTCCACCTCTCGACGACGCCCGAGAAGGCATGGCACGTTGCAACATTTCGCACGGGAAACCCCAGGGTCATCCAGGCTGACGCCGAGGCTGCCCAGAGAGAGGGCGTGAAGATGATGATCGTCAATGACGACATAGTCATCTCGGAGATGATCCCTCCAATCTTCCTTCGCATCCTCTCCGCCAAGGATATCCCTAAAAAGGAAGGGTCCGGCGAGGGAAGACCGGATTAGTCCAAAATTCGGTTTTTGGATAAGGCCGGATGGGAGCATCGCAGACTGCGGGCCCTGGCAGCAAGCCAAGCTAGCGCCCAAAGCGCCTGTTCCTTCGCTGGCAGTCCCTGATGGCTCTCAGGAAGTCTATTTTTCTGATCGCGGGCCAGTTGACATCTGTGAAATACAGCTCTGAATAGGCTGCCTGCCAGATCATGAAGTCGCTGAGCTGCTTGCCGCCCGCCCTGATCACCATGTCGGGCTTCAGGCTGAACCTCAGGCAGGATTCAATCGCCTCTTCGTCTATCTCCTCAGGCTCAAGAGCGCCTTTTTCAACCTCGTACAGAAGCTTCCTGAATGCCTCAAGGACCTCTTCTTTGCCGCCGCACCCAAGAGAGATCGCCATCCTGATGCACCCATTCCCACCCAATCCCATCATCCTCACCCCATCTCTGGTGTGAAGGCTGATCTCTGCGGGCGACTGGGAGAGAACAGATAGGATGCTTTCGTAGATCTCAGGGGCCTCGTCATCGATGTGAAGCACCAGTGAGCCCAGACCCAGGGACGCGCTCCATTCCAGGAGGTCCCGCACACGCAAAATGCCGTCCTCGTCTAGATCCTCTGAGCCGAGGACGACTGCAACGCATCCAGGCAGGCTGCTTTTTGAGATCTGAGCCTCGAGAAGTCGTTCATACAGGTGGTGAAGCATGGCGATCTCTGAATTGTTCCTCTAAGGCAAAGTATTTTTGCGGTGGGAGAGGTCTAGGTAGCTGATGCGCAGGGAAGAACTCGCCCGCATGGCCATCGGGATGATGGCGCTGCTGCTGCCCTATGCTGGAGCCTTCACAGCTCTGCCGCTGGCGGTCATATTCATCCTGGACCCAGGCTCTCGCATGCTATCTGCAGCCATTGCCATGCTCCTTGTCATGAGGCCGGCGCTCAGCGTGACGCACATCAACCTTCCGCTCTACGCCATAGCCATCTCCATTGTGGCCTCCACATTTGCACCCCTGGCATTCAAGAAGTTCGATGTTCTGGCAGGGAGCATCATCTACCTCATGATCACTGTGGCCCTGGGCTATCCCATCGCTGCCGCGATCTCCGCGGGAGGGCTTTCGCCCGAGAGGATCCTTTTTCTTTCGCTCCTCGGCGGCCTTTCAGGCGCTTTTCTGCACCACGTCTCGAAGGAGCGCGACTTCACTGTTCCCTTCGGGACTGCGATGGTGATATGGCTCTTCTCCTTTGATTACCCCCTGCCCGATCTGCAGCGCATCCTGCTCATATGCATCTTCGCCCTGGTTCTGGGCATCGGGGCCTACTGGGCCAGAGCAGCAGACTCCGACGCCGTCCTGAGCGAGACCATCATCTGCCTTCTGGTCATCCTCTTCGGAGGGCTGACCTGGTTCCTGCTTCTGCTGGCCTTCTACCTTCTCGGCGGGGCCTTCACGCACTACGGATACGCCCGCAAGAACAAGCTCGGGATCGCCCAGTCGCGGGGAGGAAGGCGGGGTTACAAGAATGTCTACAGCAACAGCCTCGTGCCCCTTATCATGGCCATCTGCTACGGGGTTTATGGGGGCGATATATTCGTCTATGCCTTCATAGGCTCCGTGGCGACTGCCAACGGCGACACCCTGGCAAGCGAGATCGGCCAGACCAGCAGATCCAATCCGAGGATGATCACGACCATGAGGGAGACGGAGGCCGGAGTAGACGGCGGCGTCACTCCGCTGGGCGAGGCAGCGTCGCTGGCCGGGTCCCTCGTCATCGGCTTGCTCGCCACGGGCACCGGCATGATAGGGACCATGGGAATAGCCGTGGGCACCCTTGGCGGATTCCTCGGCACCAACTTTGATTCGCTCCTCGGAGCAACTATGCAGAGGAGGGGACTCTTGAGCAACAGCGGTGTGAACCTGGTGGCGACGGCATTCGGCGCTCTGGTGGGCGGCCTCCTCTGGTACATCCTTCAGCAGATCTAGGTGGAAAATGAGCTCAGCTCTCATGAGAATCTACGGGATCTTCGGATCGCCCATCGAGCACAGCCTCTCCCCGGCTATGCAGAATGCGGCCTTCGGGGCGCTGGGATTGAACGCCTGCTACCATGCCTTCTGCGTGAGACAGGAGAGCCTGAAGGATGCGATCCTCGGGGCGAAGGCTATGGGATTTGGCGGCCTGAACCTGACGATACCCCTGAAGGAGAAGGCTCTGGAGATCGTGGAGCCCGACGCGCTCGCGAGAGAGATCGGTGCCGTGAACACAGTCTCCTTTCGCGATGGCATAGCAGGGCATAACACTGACGGGGTCGGCGCTCTCCTGGCGCTGAAAGCCTCGGGTGTTGATGTGAGGGGACGAAGCGTCCTCATCATCGGAGCCGGCGGAGCTGCCAGGGCGATTGCCTATACCTTTGCAGGGGAGGGGGCCAGGATTTCCATCGCGAACCGCAGCCCAAGGCGTGCTTCGGAGCTTGCTGCGAGCGTGGGCGGGGCGGGGCACGGCCTTGATGATCTGGAGGTGCTCGTTCCCTCGGCAGATGTGGTGATAAACGCCACATCTGTCGGCATGAATGAGGGCGATCCCAGGCTCTTAGAGGGCAGGCTGCTGCAAAAGGACCAGGCGGTCTTCGATATAGTTTACAACAGGGAGACTGAGCTCTTGAAGGATGCCCGAGAGGCAGGGGCTGTGGCAGTTGACGGCTTGATGATGCTCGTCTATCAGGGAGCGAAGGCGCTGGAGATCTGGACGGGAGAAAGGGCGCCTGTGGAAGTGATGGAGAGGGCAGTGCGAGAGGGGCTGGGTGCGAGAAGATGACGCGAATGCTGATAATTGGAGGGACGGGCGAGACAGGCTCGTGGTTTGCCAGGTACTTCAGAAAGAGGGGCTTCGACGTCTCAGTCTGGGGGCCAAGCGGGAAGAGCGACGTTGCTGCGGCGCTTGGCGTTCGCTTCGCCAGCGACCTGATGCAGGAGGTGGAGCAAAGCGATGTGGTCCTGGTGAGCGTTCCCATCGAGAGGACTGTGGAGGTCATAAGGGATGTAGCGCCCCACATGCGTTCAGGCAGCCTGCTGATGGATGTGACATCCCTCAAGGCAGAGCCCATGAAGGCCATGAGGACCTATGCACCTGAGGGGGTCGAGATCATTGGGACTCATCCGATGTTCGGGCCGACTATGCCCTCCCTTCGGGGCCAGACCATCATCCTCACGCCTGCTTGGCGCGGACGCTGGCTTTCAGCTATGCGATCTTTGTTCGAGGAGGATGGCGCACACATAGAGATCCTGGATGCAGATGAGCACGATGAGATCATGGCAGTGGTACAGGCGCTCACGCATTTCGCCTACATCTCCATCGGGGCCACTCTGAGGATGCTCAACTTCGATGTCGAGAGGTCGAGGAGGTTCATGTCGCCCGTCTATGAGATAATGATCGACTTCGTGGGCCGCATCCTCGACCAGAGTCCTGAGCTTTACGCATCCATCCAGATGAACCCGAAGGCATTAGCAGTGCGCAGGACATTCATCGCAGAGTGCATGCGCTTGAGCGAGCGCGCCGAGCTGGGCGATCTGGTGGGGTTCAAGCAGATCATGGCTCAGGCTGCAGAGCACTTCGGCGACACGCATGCGGCTCTGGAGAGGTCGGACAGGATGATAAACAGGAGGATCTGCGAGGAGAAGCGCGTTAATGCGAGCTTGATGAGCGATGATTGAGTGGGCGACGATGATAGCCCCCCCCGCCCTCAGTTGGGCCCATGATGGTACTGCCCGCCATTACATTTAAATAGACGATTATAAGAGTAAACATCACTGAGGAATCAGAATGGTAACCGGAACAGTAAAGTTCTTCAATAGAACCAAGCGCTTTGGGTTCATTGCAGGCGACGACGGAAAGGATTATTTTGTTCATGCAACCGGCCTCTTGCCGGATGTTACGATCACCGAGGGAGATAAGGTAAGCTTTGATGTGGTCGAGGGCGAGAAGGGCCCGAAGGCAGATAAAGTCAAAAAAGAGTAGATTTCCAAAAAAAAGAACAGATTTCTATAACCAGAGAGCATAAAGCGACTCTAGAGGCGCAGGGCTAGATACTCTGGCCTGCTCTTTGATTTTTCGGAAAAAGTAGTCCGCCGCTGATTTAGATCGCTCTTATTCGTGGGATTTCATCGACTAAATGCGCCCGCCTGAGATTCAACATATGAATCAGATCAGGGGCATCTGGTAACGTCTAGAACTCCAGAGGAAATCTTCTGGATGACAAAAAAAGAGCGCGAGTTTGCGCCGCCGCTGATAAGCCCGGAAGGCCTAGATCTCTTCCAGCTTCTCGACGCCTACCTTTTTCACCTTGGGCTTCCAGATCTTATCCGGCATCCAGGCCGGCGCGCCTTTTGGCTTTTTGACTTGAACCCTTTCCCCAGTGAAGACATGGACCTTCTTCGTGCCGCGCTCCCTGAGCCTGATATCGGTGACGCCTCTATTGGCAGCCTTAAGAGCCGCCTGCCTTGGCTGCTTTCCTGTGAAAACACCTATCTCATTGCCGTTCTTGTCCCGTAGGGCGAAATTCCGCGTCTCTGCCATCTAGTCCCTCCTAAGGTTTCCTCTGAAACAAACTTCAATGGATCAATATTGTACCAAATACCATTATATTAATTTTATCCAGATGGAGGCAAAGGCCAGGGAAAAATCCCAGTTATTGCTAGGACGCCAGCGTCCCGAAATGCCAAGGCGAACTTTATGCGGATTTTGGGCGTTCAGCCCTAACCATTTTAATAATCGACGGCCGTTGTCACTATCGCAGAACCCGCCAGTCATTTCTCGGCACATATGTTGGGGATTGCGGCGATGGAAAATCATCAGGAGGATTCCGACCCACTTGATCAGGATCGCGAAGCTTGCGCAGAAAAAGGGCGAATTCAATAGGACCCTGAGCGCGCCCTCTTTTGGATGAGAATAAGCCCCGACGATTGTGGGATTGAGCATCGAATGATCTATATTTCCCCTTCATCGCGACTACCGCCATCTATCGAATTTTAAATATGCGATCTTGCGGGCTAAAACTCTTGCGGACTCGACAAAGCAATCGACGCAATCTCTTTACATCCAAAAGCTTGTTATAGCATACAACGGCAATAAAACCACCGAGATATTCATGGAAAAGGTTCACACCACCTGCATTTATTGTGGCTGTGGCTGCGGCCTATTTCTGCACGTGGAGAACAATCGCGTGATAGGAGCATCCCCCTCGCCATTGCATCCCATGTCGAGGGGAAGGCTCTGCATCAAGGGATGGCTCGCAGGCGAGTTCGTGGGCCATCCAGAGAGGCTCAGGCATCCCCTTGTCAGGCAGAGAGAGATGTTCGTCCGCGTCCCGTGGGAGGAGGCTCTCTCTCTGACCGCCACAAGGCTGAAAGAGATCAGCCGCGAGTCTGGATCCGAATCAGTGGGCATCCTGACATCGGCCAAGGGCACGAACGAGGAGAACTACCTCTTCATGAAGCTTGCGCGCGCAGGGCTCAAGACCAACAATATCGATCATGTCGCCAGGCTCTGTCATGCTCCTACAGTGGCTGGTCTGGGATATGCCTTCGGCAGCGGAGCCATGACAAATCCCATCTCCAGCCTGAAAGAGGCCGATGCCATACTCGTGGTCGGATCGAACACCACAGAGCAGCATCCCCTTATAGCATCATATATCCTGAAGGCGAGGGCCAGGGGTGCCGAGCTGATAGTTGCTGACCCGCGAAGGACTCAGATAGCGGACCTGGCCTCTATCTGGCTTGCCCCAAGGCCTGGCACCGACATCGCCTGGATAAACGCCCTGCAAAACTTCATCATCCAGGAGGGCCTGACAGATGAGGATTTCATCTCCACCAGGACAGAGGGCTTCGAGGCTGTTCGCCAGGCGGTCTCTGTTTGCACCAGGGAGCTGTCCGAGAGGGTCTCAGGCATCCCCGCGAAGGACCTGAAGGAGGCGGCCCTGGCCTTCGGATCAGCAGAGCGTGGGGCTGTTGTCTATGCGATGGGCATAACCCAGCACGCCGCTGGGACAGACAACGTCCAGGCTCTGGCAAATCTCGTCCTGATGACGGGGAACATCGGCAGAGAGGGGACCGGCCTCTACCCTCTTCGGGGACATCAGAATGTGCAGGGCGCATGTGACATGGGGGCCCTGCCAGATCTCTACTCAGGATACCAGAAGGTCGATCTTGCGCGCGAGAAGTTCGCGGAGGCTTGGTCCACGAGCCTTCCTGAAGAGCCGGGGCAGACTGCCCTTGAGATGCTCGAATCCGCACTTGAGGGCAGGCTGAAGGGCCTCCTCATCGTCGGCGAGAACCCCATGATGAGCTATCCTGACCGGACCAGGATCAAGAAGGCGCTGGAGGCCCTTGAGTTCCTGGCGGTCTGCGAGATATTTCCCACAGAGACGACTGATCTGGCGGATGTGATCCTTCCTGCTGCCTCCTTTGCTGAGAAGGACGGGACATTCACATCGACTGAGAGGCGCATCCAGCGTGTCCGACGGGCTGTACCGCCGCCAGGGGAGGCCCGGGCAGAGTGGAAGGTGGCGCGCGATCTGCTGCGAAGGATGGGGGTTGCAGCTGACTACTCATCGGCAGCGGACGTCATGGACGAGATAGCGAGGGTGACTCCCATCTACGGCGGCGTTGCATATGATCGCCTGGACCTAAAAGGCCTTCAGTGGCCCTGCCCCTCAAGAGATCATCCCGGCACAGGCATCCTTCATTCTGAGAAGTTCTCGATCGGCCGCGCCCGGTTCAGGGCTGTGGAGCACTGCGAGCCCTTCGAGGCACCAGATGAGGAGTACCCATTGATCCTCACAACAGGGCGAAGCCTCTATCATTTTCATACAGGGACGATGACTCGCAGGACATCGCTGCTGGAGCGCGAGGTGCTGCAGCCGACTGTCGAGATCAGCCCGGATGATGCGAAGCGGATGAACATCAGGAACGGCCAGCGCGTAGAGGTGGAGACCCGCAGGGGCAGCATCTGCCTGGAGGCGAGGGTGACGCAGAATGTACCTGCGGGCACAATCTTCGTGCCCTTCCATTTCTGCGAGGCTGCGGCCAATGCGCTCACCGCCCAGGCATTGGACCCCAAGTCCAAGATCCCAGAGCTGAAGGCCTCTGCAGCCAGGATCAGGAGGGCTAAAGGGTGAAAGTCCTTCTTCCGAAAAGAAATCTTCATTTGTTGCTCGAGGCCCTGGACCATAGGATGGAGGTTGTGGCACCCATTCGGGCCGAGGGCGTTCCCGTCTTCGCTTCCTGGAGGGGCCAGCCCCTGGCACTGGCATCTAATCCGCTCATCCCACCACAGGAGTTCCTCCTGCCCCAGAGGGACGTCCTCTTCAGGTATGTTCAGGACTGCGGCAGGTACACCTTTGAAAAGGTGAGTGCGAAGCCGAGGTTGATCTTTGGAATCAGGCCATGTGACCTCAAGGCTGTCGCAGTCCTGGACAGGATCTTCGGCAAGGATCCCCTTGATAATCCCTATTTTGATA
Organism: Methanosaeta sp. PtaU1.Bin060; assembly: GCA_002067365.1. Taxonomy (GTDB): domain Archaea; phylum Halobacteriota; class Methanosarcinia; order Methanotrichales; family Methanotrichaceae; genus Methanothrix. Next base: position 8,292 of record MVRK01000041.1, read on the forward strand.
GGAGGCGATCGACAGTCCTCGTGGGACTGAACTGCCTATGGCCAGAGCCGGGGTGCTCTTGTGCCGCCTTTGGGGCAGGCCCCGAGGTCGATGAGCTCTCCGATCTGCAGCTCACGGATCTCGGAAAAAATTATCTCGTCGAGACCGGATCGCCTGCAGGAGTGCTGATCTTGAGGGAGCACCCAGAGTTCTTCATCGAGGCCAGTGAGAAAGACCAGGCAGAGAAAAAGAAGGCCCTGCGAATAGCAGGGGAGAAGTTGCGTGGGGGGACGTCTCCCTCAGTGATCAAGGCAGCTATAGAGAAAGCTGACTGGGATGCCCTGGGCAGGCAGTGCCTGCGCTGCGGCGGCTGCACCTTTGTCTGTCCTATCTGCCACTGCTTCACAATCATCGACGTCGGAGTCCCAGATGGCGAGCGACTGCGCTGCAGGGACACATGCATCCTCTCGGGATTCTCCCGCATGACAAGCGGCGTGAACCCGAGGAAGAGCCAAGGCGAAAGACTGCGCAACTGGTTCCTCGATAAGTTCGAGTACATCCCAGAGAACATCGGCCTTCTGGGATGCGTCGGGTGTGGCCGCTGCAGCCGGTCCTGCCTGGCAGAGATCGACAGGCAAAAACTGGAGGTCTTGAGATGAACGATTATATTCCCTGGCAGGCTGAGATCGTCGACATCGACATCGAGTCGCCCAACACGTACCTGATCTCGCTGAAGCCGCTGGAGGACGTGGATTTCAGCTACAAGCCCGGCCAGTTCGTGATGGTCTCTGTCTTCGGCCTAGGAGAGTGCCCGATATCAATCACATCATCTCCCACAAGAGAGGCGCTGCAGCTGTGCGTCCGGCGCGCGGGAAGGATCACCAGCGGCATCATGGACTCACGGGTCGGCGATGTCCTTGGAATAAGAGGGCCTTGCGGAAACGGCTTTCCGCTGGAGAGGATGAAGAGGGACATCCTCATCGCGGGCGGTGGATCAGGCTTCGCGACATTGCGCTCGCTGATCAATTATATAGTCGATCGGCGCAGCGATTTTGGCGAGGTAGCAGTGGCCTACGGGGCAAGAACGACACGGGACCTCTACTTCATGCAGGAGTACAAGAGCTGGCAGCAGTCGGGTGTGGAGGTTGGAATCACTGTAGATATCGGGGACGAGAGCTGGAAGGGGAACGTGGGGCTTGTCACATCTCTGATGGACAAGTTCAGGCTACCCCCAGGGTCCGCGGCCATCTGCGGCCCGCCAGTCATGATCAATGCTGTGGCATCGAAGCTCATGGAGAGGGGCTTCGACCACTCGGAGATATATGTCTCCATGGAGAGGCACATGAAGTGCGGTGTTGGGAAGTGCGAGCATTGCAACATCGGGCCATACCACACCTGTCAGGACGGCCCCGTCTTCAGCTACGACAAAGTCAAGTCAGTCCTCTGAGGACTTGCTCTGAGGGCTTTTAGAGATCCTCTGAGTCGCGCCGGGCATTGAATGCAATTTATCTCAAGCTCCCGCATTGCTGACTGTGAGTTATGCGACATTTGGTGAGACACTGTGATCCTCTATTTCGATCTGATCTCTGGATAGACCAGGATCCGATCATTCGGAGCATCGAGGCCGAGCCGAGACATATATTCTTGGCTGATTTCATTCGGGTCCAGATCGATCTCAGGATGGAACATCTTGGCAAGGTAGGCTGCCCCCACAATGTTATCGAATCCGGACAACAGGGAACTCCAGATAATATAAATCCGATTGTTTTTAGCGGCGTCGAGGGTATCAGCACCAGGGCGGCTCAAAATTTCATTAACAGTCTTCTCAAGGCCGACTGTATCTTGACTCGGGCCTTTGGCCCATCCATATGCATCAACTGAACCGGACTTAAAAACCACCTCCGGGTTCTGTGTGATCACCCATTCCCATGAAACCTTAGAGTATACCTTTGTATCTTGATTCACGTTGAAGCCATTTGCAATCTCAATCAGTTTATTTACGCTAGATGATGTTCCATAGGTCGAAAGGTCTCCGGTCCCCTTGGATGCTATGAATTCATTGTAGACTTTCGTCTTCGACCTGCCACGCACTGCGCTCTCAACCTGAGCTATCTTCTCATTGTACCAGTCGATATTCTGTTTAACCTCGCTCTCTTTATCCAGAACAACACCAAGCTTCTCCAAATCTTGGGTGACATTTTCCATCTTATACGCATCTAGCCCTACTACAGATATATTTGAAAAACCTTCCAAGCCGGGAGCGATATCGCGCACCGGGTCCATTCCATTCACAGAGCATAAGACTATGAGATTTGGCGGAGTCTCAGCTCCTTCTTTTGCGAGTTCCCCGATCAGCTCATAATCCCACTCGGACCATTTACCAACAGATTGCTTTTCTTTTACATTAGGTAGATATCCGCTCCTTGATTTTACATCGTCACCCACAGCAATTATTTTATCATCTGCACCAAGCAGATACAGCATCTTGGCCACACCGCTATCGAGTGGGATTATCTTCTCCACAGGCATCTTTATGGTGATCTCTCTGCCAGCATCATCCACGATGGTTCTAGGATAGCCGGAGGCGTCAGCAGCAGTTGCCATGCTGCTGGCGGCAGCAATTATGAAAATTGCCATCAATAGTCCCTTAACTCTGATCGTTTTGATGGATCCTTTATTCATTAATAGCCTCCTCTCGATTTAACAAGTAATTTGGATATAACTAATGTTTATTGGATTTAAAGTTTTTTCCAAAATATCTCTTGCATGTTCAATCTGAATCCAAAACGAGTTTCTCGGCAACACAACGGATTTTTCTGTAATTTAATAATAATGGTAATAGTAATAATAGTAATAATAATGATAATAAGGGGGATTATAATCGCTGTATCCTATCTCATAATTTAGAAGATGGGCTCAGGACAATGATATATGGAAGATCACCTTACAGATCAAGACGAAGTGTAGAATTAAATGTGGGATAACAGGGCGGTGCAAATCGCAGAAGATCCGGCACACCACCTGCCTCCCGAATTACCACATCCTCCTTTATCGGATCGCTCTAATGGTAAAAATGTTTAGCTGCTCCTCTTGGTCTGCCAGCCATCAGGCATGGGATACAAGAATAGACCTTGCTTTGTGACATCGAAGTCAAGGTGCTGGAACCTCGTCAAGTATTCCTGATGAATCCCCATGGGGTCCAAATCGCCGAAGAGCTCAGGATGTATCAGCTTTGCCAGATAGACAGTCCCTATCCAGCTGTTATCTGAGAGTATGTTGACCGCAAGGATGTAGTCGTTTTTCTTCTTCACTGCATCGATATCGGCAAATCCGCTCCTGTTTTCAAAGCTTCTGAGCCTCCGTTCAGCTGCTGTAGAGTTCTCGGCATCGTAACCCGATTCTAGGTACATGAGTTCTCTGATAGCAACAGACGGGTTCTGCTTTAAAACCCACTCAGGGTCAGCTTCAATATACTCCCCAGGCAGTTCGGCGGCTAGGTCTCTAGCTCCAACAAAGCCGATGAGCTTGCTGACTGGACAATCCTTGCCGCTAGTCCCCAGAGGACCAGTTTCCTCTCCCCAGTTCCAGTAGTAGAAAACCCGGGGCTTCTCATCCTCTGACAGGCCTTTGACCTTCTCGGATATCTCATCCAGGTACTTGCTGTACCAGCCTGTGTATTCCTCAGCGCCTTTGACAGTTCCGAGGACGTAGCCCAGGCGATTCGCAGCCGAAATGGCGTTCAGGAGGTCTCCATGACATTCTGTAGATACTACAGTTATGCCCGCCTCTTCAAGCTTATTTATCTGCTCCAATTTCTCGAACTCGTTTCCGAAGACCACATCAGGCTTCAAAGAGATGATCTTCTCTAGATCTGCCCTTTCAAGATTTGAACCGCCTACTGATGGAAGACGGCTCAAGTCGGGAAACAGAACCGGCTGATTGATGGTATCCGTACCCACGCCCACTAGTTTACCTTCAGCTCCCATGGCCTTGATGGCCTCAGCTATGGGGAGCTTTACGGCCACAACTCTATTCACAGGCTCTTTGACCTTCACAGTGCGGTTGAGGGCATCTAGGACGAATATATAGCCCTCATCGCCCTTCATGATGCTCTCTATCTGAGCGACGTCCTCATCATCGACTTTGCCATCCTGGTTAGCATCTGACAGCTGTGTGGGTTTCTCTTTTCCATCAATCACACCCTTGACATAGTCTACGTCCGAATGGTCGATGGTCTTATCCATGTTCGCATTTCCAAAGACTTTCAGGGTATACTCCGATGCAGCTGTTGATGTTACCGCCAGCAAAGCGCAAAGCATCAGCATTGCCGGTATCTTGATTGCTTGTTTAATATTTTCAACTCCGATTCCATTTTTTGCCAACATTTGTCTCGAAAGGCATCATATGTGACACCTTGATCATGGATGTACCTTATTGATAATAAATACTTTTGCAATTGTAATACAAAAAAGCATAACTGAATTTTGTTGCACATTATGATAATTGATATATAATTAATTTTAAGGAGGCGGATGATTCTGCATCATTATGCAGCATCACCGACCCTTATCCTCGGATCAAGCACTGCATAAATCACGTCCGCCATGAAATTCGCAGCCAGCACACAAACAGCGATCACAAGGAAGCTTCCATGAAGCAGAGGATAGTCCCGCGCCAGCACTGCATCGTATACCAGCGTCCCCATGCCGCCCCAGGAGAAGACTATCTCCACAAGCAACGCACCAGATACCATAAATCCGAAATCGAGGGCTATCACTGTAACCAGCGGAAGCAGGGAGTTCTTCAGCACATGCCGGAACAAGACATCCCTCTCAGAAAGCCCCTTGGCACGCGCTGTGAGAACGAAGCCCTCTCCCAGGACCTGAAGAACTGAGCCGCGCATGATCAGGGTATTGTAAGATATATTGAGAATGGTCAGGACGGAAACAGGCAGCACCATATGAACGAGGATATCCCAAAGCCTCTCTAGGCCTTGAGAGCTGGCTGAACAGATGCCAGAGAGAGGAAATAGATCCAAGTGAAATGCGAATACGAGGACGAAGAGCATTGCCAGCCAGTAGTGGGGCATAGAGTAGATAAAGAGCAAGAAAGAGGTGACAGCTGAGTCCAGCCCTGAACCATGCTTCCAGCCTGCAAGTGCGCCGAAGCATATGCCGAAGAGGGCTCCTAAAATCATGGAGGGCGACAGAAGAAGCAGAGTCCATTTGAGCCTGAAAAGGATCAATTCGGAGATTGGCTGGTTATATTTATAAGAATAACCAAGATCAGCGTTCACCAGGGATGAGAGGTATATTATGAACTGCTCCGTCAGCGGCCTGTTCAGCCCATACTCCTCGTTCAATTCCTCTAGAGCCTGAGGATCCTGAGATAGCATCCTAAAGTAGGTCTCCTCTCCAAGGATGTTTTTCAGAGGGCTACCTGGCATGAGGTGAGATACAAAGAAGACCAATGCGACCATGATGAGAAGTGTTATGATGTATCTCAGAGCTTTGCGAAAGAGTAAGGCCCCAATCATCGAAATTCGATTCTCTAAAAATGGTAGTTCAGGCCTTTTCTTCAAGGCTGAACCAGGTATTCATGTTCATATTGCCATAGCCGTCCTGGATTGTCCAGTTCCCAAAGCGATCTGTTCGATAGGGGAATAGCACCCTGGCCCAGTCCAGGGCTATCATTGGAAGCTCCTCTGAGTAGTACTCCTGCAGTGCTTTCACCGCTTTGCTCCGCGCCTCCGGGGTCTTTGAGCATCTCACATCCTCCACCAGCCCGATAAGCTTTGGATCGCTGCATGTGCCATCTGAGCCTGTCATATTCGCACAGTTCACGCCGCCGCCATCATAGAGGATGGAGTATGGTGTGGAGTAGTATATGCAGATGTAGTAATCCCTGTCCTTGAAGATCCTCTGGTCGCACAAATCCTCATTGCTCATGACTTCTTTATCGACATGGGCATCCATGCCAGCGTCTGAAAGCTGATTGCAGATGACCTCTGTTGCTCTCACGTTGTCCTGCTTCCAGGTTGGAGGTGTGACTGAGAAGCTTAGCTCGGACCCGTCAGGCAGGTTCCTAACTCCGTCTTTGTTTGTATCCAGGAATCCGAGATCATCCAGGATCTGATTGGCCTTGGTGAGGTTGTGCTCAAGCTTGGGGATGTCCGGGTTATAGCCTTGAGCCGTAGGCGGCACATATCCCCTGCCCGGGACCTCTCCGTAGCCTGCTGAGATCATATCCACGATCTCTTGATAATCCACTGCATAGGATACCGCCTCTCTGAACCTCTTGAACTGGGACTCGTTCATCATCTCAAGGAATCGCTTGTATCCAAATTCGAGGTTTAGAAGCACTCCAACATCCTTGACAGCTCCAATGCTGATATCGGAAGCGTCTGCAAGCGTCGCAGCATAGACTCCCGGCACAGGCATATAATAGTCGAATGTAGTGTCGATCTCGCTCTTCTTCAGAGCCAATAGCATGGAGTCCATGGTCCTATAGTACTTGTAGTTCACCGCATCAATGGACGGCTCTCCAAGGAAGAAATCCGCATTGGCCACAAATTCCGCCTCTGCTGCCACAGGGTCATATCTCTGGAAGACAAAAGGACCGCATCCGACCATCCCATCTGTCCCGTCGTACTTCTCAGGATCGTCCACCTTCTCCCAGATGTGCTTGGGGATTATGTATGCGCTCTGTAGGCTGCTCAGAAGCGTAGCACCTATCGGCTCAGTTGCATAGAGCGTCACAGTGTGATCATCGTTCACTTCAACGTGATCGTAATATTTTTTATATAAATATGCAATAGACAGATCGTGCTCCTTGTTGTAGTCAAAGGTGAACTTCACATCATCCGCAGTCACAGGCTTGCCATCATGCCATTTGGCATCTTCCACAAGGTGGAAGGCTATCGACTTGCCATCGTCTGAGATCTTCCAGTCCTTGGCAAGGCATGGCAATACATTCAGATGCTCGTCATATCTGACCAGGCCCACATGAGTAAAACCTATGTAGTTTACGGCATTCCATGGTCTGTACTTGAAGAGGTTCATGGGATCGAAGCTGCTTATCGTCCCTGCCTTGATCGTCAAGTTTCCCGTCTCTTCTGCACTTGACAGCGGAACTGCAGCCAGCAGTACGAGGGACAATATGACAAAAACATTGATTGATCCCATCCTTGCGCTCAGATTCCTCCGGTCTATCACAAGCTTACACCTTTCCATTTTTCTATTGGCCACTTTTTCTATACCAGATCATCGCGTCTTTGTAGTTTCTCTGAACCCACTGGCCGCTCTCTCTCTTCACAAGCCTCTTGGTTGCTGCCAGATGTGCCAGAAGCCTCTCCTCAAGCCCTGGCGTGAAGTCATAGCTGCTCTTCAAGATTCCAATCTGCTTCTCCAGGGGAAGCTGGTACCTTCTGTGGATGATCTCCACATCAGACGGATAGCCCATCTGAAGAAGCGCATTGTAGAGATAGATGTACTCTGGCTCCCCCTCGTGCTCTTGGAAGATGACCTCATATACGTCCTTGAAACCGTGATCGGCTAAGGTCACAAGGGATAAGGCTCCTGTAGTCACATCAAGCATCTTCTGCAGCGCAGGCACTATCTCAGGGATATGAAAGCAGTAAGCTGCGTTGACCAGGTCATATCTCTCAAGATCTGAGCTCTCAACATCCTGCCAGCGATTGTTGATTATCTGGATGTTCTCAAGGCCATTCTTCCTGGCACGCTTCTGCAGCCTGGCGATCTGTCCCTTTGACGGCTCAACAACAGTTACAGATCTGGCGACCTTTGCCAGTGGAATGGTATAGGCTCCCGCCCCTGCCCCGATGTCAAGGACTGAAGAGTTCTCATTCAGGTAACGGAGCATCTTAACCAGGACAAGGCCAGGATATCCCGAGAGGCTGTCATACTCCTCGCTCGAATCTGCATACTTGTAGCTGTCCCAGAAGTCTTCACTGGAGATTCCCTTCTCCTTCAGCTTCTGCACCCAGGGAGAACTATCCCTGTGCTGCTTCCATTCTGCTGCCCAATCGACCTTCATGACTATACACCAAACCACTCTTTTTTTTCAAGCTATCGACGTTTATCACCAGCATAGGATTAATCTGCAATTGGGGGTATACGAAAGTGCCATTTCTCCTTACATCCCACCAAGGCCCTTATGGAATATATCCAGATATTCTGAATGTATTTCCACTGGATCCAGATCCTTGAATAGTTCTGGGTAAAAAAGCTCGGCCATTCAGCGTTCGATATCTCTATAAAATCTGGTCTCAAAGAAGTTCTCCTCCACCGAGTTCTATTTCAAACGTCCCAAGTTCGTAAATATCTTTTAATGTAGTTCTTATTTCATCACAAGTTAATTCGTATCCAAGAGCATCTCCTGCACACGAGTAACAATGCTTACACCTGAGGTTGCAGGCGTTAGTCAATTCTAACGTACCAATTCTCGGAATATATTCCACAACATCGCCTTAAAAAATTTATATATTTTTGTTTCTTGCATCCATCGGCTTCATACTGAACCAAGACCAATAGTTGACAGGTCCATATCCGCTCATAAGGGTCCAGTTTTCCCACCTATCCGTCCTATAAGGATAAATGGCATCTCCCCAGATAAGGGCAATGATAGGCTTCTGGCGAGCTACATACTCTTGGATGGCGGATCTCGCCGATGTCATCTCCTTTAGATCCTTTGAGTACATTGATTTATTGACCAGATCTGCAATCTCCGGGTCCTTGCAGGTTCCATATAATCCTGGAAGGTCCGCGTAGTAAGTAGCTCCAGTGTCAGCACCGATATTCCCAGCAGGAGTAGACCATCCTACAAGCATGTAGTAGTCCCTATTCGTCCAGGCCTTTTCGCTAACCTTATCGCTGCTAAGGCTCTCTACATACGTATCGAGACCGACATCTGCAAGCTGTCGAGATATTACTTCTGCCGCCCTGACGACCTGCTGTTTGCTATTGGGAGTTATGGGGATCTTGAGTTTGCTTCCGTCTGGCGATTCACGCAGGCCATCACCATCTATATCAAGGAACCCCGAACGGTTCAATAGCTCTTTGGCCTTTGTTGAATTGTACTCCAGCTTAGGCAGATTTGGATTGAACCCGGGCAAGACGGGAGAACTGTATCCCTCACATGGGACTTCGCCATATCCTGCCGCGATCATATCAATCAGGGCTTGGTAATCTATAGCATAAGAGATCGCCTGTCTGAAGTTCGTGACATTCGTCGGATACTGTTTGAATCCAAATACCAGATGAAGCGGGACTCCGATATCGGGAACTATACCCAAATTAATATTTCCAGACTTTATCAGATCAGCTGCGTATACTCCCGGAACCGGCTGATAATAATCGAGCTTGGCATCAATCTCTCCTTTTTTGAGAGCCAGCAAAAGAGAATCCAAAGTCCTATAGTAGCGCCACTCAATCTTTTCAACAGAAGGCTTGCCGGCAAAATAATTGTGATTTGCCGTGAGATAAACTACTGCAGCATCTTTGTCGTAATTTTCGAAGATAAAAGGCCCGCATCCGACCATGGCATCCATTCCATCATATTCCTTGGGCTTTTCTACCTTTTCCCATACGTGTTTAGGAACAATATATGTGCCGGGGATCTGAGATGTTAGGGTCGTTGTAGCTACGGGTTCTTTGAACACCAATTCCACAGTATGTTCATCTATGACCTCCGCTGAATCCAGGTAACTCTCGAACCAGTGGCCTTGAGCATATAGATTATTCTTTTTCCAATAATCAAAGGAGAAGGCTACATCGTCAGCTGTCACAGGTTTTCCGTCGTGCCAGGTCGCGTTTTTGACCAAGTAGAACTTTATCGATTTACCATCCGGTGATATATCCCATTTTTCTGCCAAACAAGGAGCGACGCTCAGGTCAGGTTTGAAGGCGAGCAAAGAGACGTGGGTCATTCCAAGGAAATTAGCGCTATCATACCATGGTCTTACAAAGGCATTCATAAGCTTGAACTCGTCTCTTTGAAGGCCGAGGCTCAGTGTGCTAGCATCTGCAGCACTTGTAGCCATGATGCTTGTCGCCAAGAATAGCAGCATCAGGCAACATGCAACTAATCTCTTTATCATTGACTCATTCCTCCTCATTCACCTTAATTGAGACCATTAGCACCTTTGAAGCATACAACTATATAAATACTTCTTATTAAGTAACTGTTAAAGTTGAGATTTTAACAATAATTAATTTATTAAAATATAAAAAATTTAAAAATGGATTCTCCTAGAATATTACTTGTTGATTTTCCACTGTTCTACGTTCCACCACACCTCGCCCGTAACGCCACCACTAGTTCCCGCTCCATGAGGGCCGTTTCGGGGCATGATGCCTGTGATGTTATCGCGAATAGCGTAGATATAGTTATCAAACACCAGAAAGACCATGGGCATGTCCTCAATGATGATCTTTTGGAACTTGCCATAGATCTCCTTTCGCGTCTCTTTGTCGCTGGTTTTTCGCCCATATTCCAGCAATTTATCGACCTCTGGATTCGAGTAGACTGCTGGATTCCACCAGCTCTGATTTATGAACTCGGAGCTGAATATCTGGTAGTTGAGGTCATCGGGATCGAAGGGCGATCCCCAGCCGTTGATGAAAGCATTCACTCTCATTTCCTCAGGCGTTATCTCCATCACGCCTTTACAGAAGGGATCTACTGCAATGCCTATATCTGCAAGATCCGTCTTTATAGCAATGGCTATATCTTTCAGTTCAGCGCTTTTTCCGTATCTCATTGAGAACTCAAATTTTTTACCATCTTTCTCTAGGACACCATCTCCATTAGTGTCTTTGAACCCTGCTTCGGCCAATAGTTGTTTGGACTTCATGGGACTGTAGTTGTAGATTATCTCAGGATTATAAGCCCAGCTCTCGCTCCTATAAGGTCCGTAGGCTACCTCACCCTCTCCGTAAAATACAGCTTTCAATATTGCTGGTTTATTTATGGCATAGCCGATGGCCTGTCTAACTTTTTTCATATTGAAAGGCCATTTGTTATTGGGCAGGTTCAGACTATACCACTCACAAGAGGGGGTGGAGAAGACAGTGATTCCAGGTATTCCCTCCACAAGACTCTTTGCTCTTGGCGCAATCTTTATCGCATCCACTTCGCCTCTCTTCAACAAATCAATCCTAGCATTCTCATCGGGAACTATAACATACCTCAGAGTTGTAATTTGTGGAGGTCCATTATAGTAATCATTGTTGGCAACAAATACCAGATCTTCTCCTCGCTCCCAGTCCTTGAATATATAGGGCCCAGTTCCTACAGGTTTCTGCCAGAACTCAGTCTTTAAAAGATCTTGACCTGAGAGAAGGTGCTTGGGCAGAATGGGCAGAGCGAATCGCTCTCTGAAGGAGATGACTCCTTCGCTAAGGCTGAACTTTATAGTGTACTCATCCAAGATAGAGATATCGTCGATGACGTTGTACTCAGAGGACGCTGGGAATATAGAGATCCAATCGCCACTTTTTAAGAGATCATATGTGTACTTAACGTCTTCCGCTGTAAAGGCAATTCCATCGTGCCACTTCACATCCTTGCGAAGATGGAATATGTAGGTTTTGCCATCCGGAGATGCCTCCCAGGACTCGGCCAGGTCCGGAGCCATATCCAGGTTTCCATTTGACTTGAGTAGACCGCTGAAAACCTTAATAACGTCATAGAAATCACCATGACCTGTATTGGCAATGGGGTCCAGATCATCCGGTTCGGATCCAATGGCGATGTTAAGCGTTTTTCCTGTATCCTCAGTGTTTGCGGCCACGATGCTTATTGTTAGAATCAAGAGCACAAAGCCGTAAGCAAGTAGGCCTTTTGCTTTTAGTCCGTTCATATTCTTGCTCCTCTTGAAATTGAGTTGCGTTCTCATTCTATCGAATCCTGTTTGCATTTTTGATGTTCAAAATTTAGAAGATACATCCCTCAAATCGATTACATCCCATTACCTCCTCGTATCCCGGATCCGGAATCGCGTAGAGCATATTCGCCAGAAAGTTTACTGCCGGCACACAAACCGCAATCACAAGAACGCCGACGTGCAGCAGCGGATAGTTCCCGGCCAGCACCGCATCGTAGCTCATTGTCCCCCATGCAGTCGCCCCAGAAGAGGACGATCTCCACCAACTGGACTGCGGAGACCATGAAGCCAAAGTCCATAGCGATCTTTATGACCAGCGAAAGAATGGCATTCTGCAGCACATGCCGGAACAAGACGCCCTTCTCCGAAAGCCCCTTGGCCTTGCCGTGAGAACTCCTCGAATCCGTGATCGACTAAGGTCACAAGCGATAAGGCCAGAATATCCCGTAAGGCCGTCATACTCCTCGCTAGGATCAGCATACTTGTAGCTCTCCCAGAAGTCTTCACTGGAGATTCCCTTCTCTTCAGCTTCTACACCCAGAGAGAGCTCTGCCTGTGTTGCTTCCATTCTGCGGCCCAATCAACCTTCACTGCATTACACCCATAAATGATCTCAATTGCATTAGCAACAATCTACAAACGGGGATACGCGAATGCTCCATGCTTTGCCAGATCGTAATCTAAATTCTGGAACCCGAGATATTCCCGATGAACCTCTTGGGGGTCCATATCCGAGAAGAGCTCCGGATAGAACATTTTGGCCATATAGGCGATGCCAATGATGTATGAGCCACTATAGCTCATGGACTTGGAATCGAGGAGAAAGACCCTGCCATTCTTAACTGCCTCAGTATTCACAAATCTAGAGTCATTCATGAACTTCTCTCTGTAGGCCTTCATCATTGAATAATCGTCCGTGTTGTAGCCACGTATGACCGACTCAGGAAAACCGAAGAGCAATATAACTTGAGGGTCTTGAGACAACACCCATTCTGGATCCAATTCCGGGTGCGTGCCCATTAGAGTATCGCCAAGCGTTTTTACACCGATCTCCTCCAAGATCTGGCCTGCGCCGCTCCGATTGGTATGAACATTGATCACGCCGCTGTCGTAGACAGAGATCAATAGCAACTTTGGTAGGCTTTGTTGTGGAGATTTTCTAATCTTGTCTCGAATATTATCTATGACACTCTCATGCCATTGAATATATCGCTCTGCCTCTTTTCTCTTGTCAAAGACGTATCCGAGCTTCAATACGCGTTCCTCAAAACCCGCTGGTTCATATAATCTCAGGCTGAGAACGGCAACTTTGGGCAGATTTTTCTTGTCCTCTGAGACACTTGCAGGGGGACTTGTCAAATAGAGAGACGGTTTCAGCTGCAGTATCTTCTCATAGTCCGGATCTTTGCCGTATTCGCTTGCCACGCTCGGCAACTTGCTAAGCTCAGGGAAGAATACAGGCTGATCTTCGATGCCCTTTGTCACAGCTATTATCTTGTCCGTGGCCTTGATCGCCCTCACCGCCTCTGCATGAGATCTATCCCCGGTTATGGCTGAAGCCACGGGCATGTCGATGGCAACTGTGTCGCCAGCATCGTCTTGAACAACAAGCTTCTTCTCTGTTCCATCAATGATCTGATTGATCTGATCTATGTCCTTTTCGTCGATCTTGCCATCATAGTTAGCATCGGTCAGATTCGTGGCAGACTTTGCTCCACTGAGGACATCCTTTACAAAAGCAATATCTTGATCATCTATCGTATCATCCATATTGGCGTTCCCATAGATGCCAAGTGTAAAGTCCGCTGCAGATGCGACCATAGATGACAGGATTATGCATAAACCCAAGACCGTCAATATTTCCCGCAATATTCTCATTCTATCAACTCCTTGCGACGCTATACGTAAAATCGGAGGACAATCTCCTCCGATTCTTCTTCCATGCATCAACTTCAACATAAGCACAGCCTCAATTTGCAATCGGCGGGTATACAAACGTGCCATGTTTCCCGACATCCCAGCCGAGGCTCTTATGGAATTTATCCAGATATTCTTGATGAATCGCCACGGGATCTAGATCCCTGAATAACTCTGGGTAGAACAGCTTGGCCAGGTAGGCTACAGATATGACGTAATCCGGATTATAGGTGATGTCGTATGCTAGAATCTCCACGTTTCCATTCTCAACAGCTTTGACCTTGGCCAATTCCGGACGATTGAGGATATAATCTCTCAAGGCCTTCATGCTCGTGAAATCATCGGTTTCATAGCCTGCGGTTGTGTTATCCCTGTTCCAGCCTGCCATCTTCACGATGATATCAGGATTTTCCGTGAGAATCCATTCAGGATCGACCTCAAGCCAGCCTGTGGCTCCCCCAATCATGTCCGCCGCAATGTTCTGACCTCCAGCCAGCTCGATCTGATAACCTGAAGCGCCCATCTTGGTGTGGGTCACATAATCTCCCTGCGCTTCCACGTAGACTCTTGCCTTTTTATCGGACGGAAGTACCGCCGTCTTTTCTTTTATCTCTTTGAAGATCGGCTCACAAAAGTCAATGTACTCCTGAACTCGCTCTTCTGCGCCCAAAACGTAACCAAGGATCTTCATCTCATTGATGGTGTTTCGGGCGCGATACATGTCTAAATTGAGAATGACCACTCCTGGCAGATTCTTTTCCTCTACCTTTTTGGCAGAGTATTTGAGGAGTAAATCGGGCTTGACGGCAAGGACCGCCTCACAATCGATCTCACTGCCTATGGATGGCAACTCCTGAAGCTCGGGGAAGAACGCCCTGTCATAGTCAAGAGTGAGCAGGTACTCTGATACGGCAACCACTCTGTCCATTGCTCCAAGGATGCGAATGGCAACTGCATCCTCCATTCCACCGACGGCAATTCTTTTAACAGGAAGCATCACAGTTACCGTTCTGTTTGCAGAATCTATGACTGTTATCTCCTTTTCTGTGCCGTTGATGATCTGCTCGATTTGAATTTCATCCAGATCATTGATCTTGCCATCATGGTTGGCATCGGCGAGATTGGTGGGAGCTTTTGTGCCCTTGATGACCTCCTTTACATAGGCCATGTCTTTATCATCAATCGTGTCATCCAGGTTGGCGTTCCCATAGATGCCAAGTGTAAAGTCCGCTGCAGATGCGACCATAGATGACAGGATTATGCATAAACCCAAGACAGTCGATATTTCCTGCGATATTCTCATTCTATCAACTCCTTGCGACACTATACGTAAAATCGGAGGTGATTGGCCTCCGATTCATCTTCCATGCATCAACTTCAACATAAGCACAGCCTCAATTTGTAATAGACGGGTATACAAACGTGCCATGTTTCCTGACATCCCAGCCGAGGCTCTTATGGAATTTATCCAGATATTCTTGATGAATCGCCACAGGATCTAGATCCCTGAATAACTCTGGGTAGAACAGCTTGGCCAGGTAGGCTACAGATATGACGTAATCCGGATTATAGGTGATGTCGTATGCTAAAATCTCCACGTTTCCATTCTCAACAGCTTTGACCTTGGACAATTCCGAGCGATTGAGGATATAATCTCTCAAGGCCTTCATGCTCGTGAAATCATCTGTTTCATAGCCTGCGGTTGTGTTATCCCTGTTCCAGCCTGCCATCTTCACGATGATATCAGGATTTTCCTTAATTACCCATTCCGGATCAACTTCTAACGATCCAGTGGCCCGGCTAGCCATATCGGCAGCCAGATTATTGCCGCCAGCCAGCTCGATCTGATAACCTGATGCCCCCATCTTGCTATGAGTCACATAGTCTCCCTGAGCTTCCAGGTAGACTCTTGTCTTCTTATCTGAAGAAATAGCATCAGTTTTTTCCCCTATATCTTTGAGGATAGGTCCACAGAAGTCAATGTACTCCTGAGCGTTCTCTTCTGCACCCAAGACATAGCCCAAGGTCTTCATCTGATTGAATATAGTCCGAGCACGATAGAAATCGAACTTCAATACGGAAATTCCTGGAAGCTTCTTTTCATCACCCTCAGGAATAACATAGACATCGCTGAGGAAAACATCAGGCTTAAGTGAGAGAACCGCCTCATAGTCGACTTCTCCGTTTGCTACAGTAGGCAAATCCTTGAACTCAGGCAGGAACACCTGAGAGTATGTCTTTGTAGACTGCGAGAATTTTGAGACACCAATTACTCTGTCCATCGCCCCGAGAATCCTCAGGGCTACAGCAGGGTCACTTCCACAAACGACAATGCTCTTAACTGGTTCTTTTACGGTTACGGCTCTGTTGGCCCAATCCAGAATTGTGATCTCCTCTTCGGTCCCGTTTATGATCTGCCTAATTTGCGTTATATCCTTTTCATCGATATTACCGTCATGGTTGGCATCCGTCAGATTTGTAGGGGCTTGTGCTCCTTTGATGACATCCTGCACATAGGCAACATCTTGCTCGCTTATTGTGTCATCCATGTTGGCATTGCCGAAGACACTCAAAGTAAAATCCGCCGTACTTACAGCTATCGTGTTCGTCGCTAAAACCAATAGCAAAAGACCGCACAACAGGGGTCTTATTGTCCTAGATTTATTCATCTCATGCCCTCCATTTTTATAATATATGTTTCATCCAACTGGGTCTCTGCTTTTTGATGTTATTATATTAATCTGTATATTATATGATTATGACCTGTGGTTTTCATCTACATTATACCATATTAATGCGTCCTTATGCCAAGAATTAATCCAGTATCCATTATGGTCTCGCATAATTTGGCCATCTCTCTCAAGGCATTGGAATAAATTTAGCTCAGTATCATCGGAAATAGGATAGCTCAAACGCAAGATATCTATCATTAAGTCCCAAGGATGAGAGAACATTCTAATAATTATATTTACATTAGCAGGATAATTCAGTTGATATAGATAGTTATATAAATTTATATAGTCGCATGAATTATTACAGTAATTTCTGAAAACTTGATCAAAGATCTCATTCAAACCATTTCCAGCCTTTGCGACTAGAAACAAAGTCTTCTTCGTGTGACATATCATCTTTTGTATTGCGGCCTTTATATCAGGCATTAAGAAGCAGTGCGATGCTATTACTACATCATACAGATCGAGATCTTTTTTGTTTACCTCCTCCCAACGTTTATTTATTACTTCGATATTATTAAGCTCAGATCTTTCTGCATTTTCTAATAGCCATGCGGTTTGTGCCAATGATGGCTCTACAATTGTAATATGCTGCACAATTTTTGCAAACGGAATCGTAAACGCTCTGTCACCCGCCCCAATATCAAGCACGCTCGTCATCGGCGGAACCAGTGAAAGCATACGCTCTAATATGGGCCCAGGATAATTTACATATTTATAATGTGCTTCAATTAATTCTACCGGCGAAAGTCTTTGAGCTTTTTTTATCATCTGAGTATTATCATTAGACATATCTACCTATCGTTGTATGGCCCGACTGTAATTCTGCATCAGCTCACCAAATTAAATATAAACAGGAACTGATTAAACGCTCCTGCTTATTTTGATTCATGAATTCTCCTAGGTGCATTGTCCGCTTCAGCTTGCAGGTGGCGGATAGACGAATACGCCCTCTTTGGAGACATCCCATTTGAGCTTCTTGTGGAACTTTTCTATGAACTCCTGATGTATAGCCACAGGGTCCATGTCCTTGAACAGATCTGGATAGAACCATTTGGCCATATATGCTACAGATATTATAAAGTCAGGATTGTATGTAATATCGAAAGAGATAACATGTACTCTGTTCTCCTGCACCGCCTTTGCCTTTGCCAGTTCTGGACGGTTCTTGATCTCATCCCATACTTTCTGGACATCGCCGATGTCAGATGTCTCATAACCGGAGCTGATGTTTCCTCTGTTCCACCCAGCCATCTTGACTATAACCTGTGGATCCTCCTTTACAACCCATTCTGCGTCTACTTCCACCCAACCTGTGGCACTGCCTGCAAGATCAGCAGCCATATTGCGGCCGCCTGCCAATGCGATCTGGTAACCAGTTGCACCATTGCTTGTATGAGTCACATAAGGATCTGCGGTCTCGATGTAAACGCGAGTTCTCTCATCCTCGGGAAACGTCTCAACCTTCGTTTTAACATCGTCCGTTATCTTCTCGCAAAAGTCAATGTACTTTTGAGCCTCATCTTCTTTGCCCAAAACATATCCCAGATTTTTCATTTGCGAGAAGGCTTGTCGTGCTCTATAGAAATCATATTTCAGAACTGTTATCCCAGGAAGATTCTTCTCATCTACCTCTTGTGCTGTATAAGCTATCACTACATCTGGTTTTACAGCCAGCACAGCCTCATAATCCACTTCCCATCCGCCTATGCTGGGAAGGCCTTTGTATTCTGGGAAGAAAACCTTTTCTTCCATACCCTTCTCTACTCCGACGACCTTACCTTCTGCGCCAAGTATTCTCAAAGCATCGGCCACATCATTTCCGTAGACTGCAATCCTTTGGACGGGCTCATTTATGGTTACTGTTCTGTTTGCCGAATCTAAAACTGTGATCTCCTTTTCTGTGCCGTTTATAACCTCTTCGATCTGCTCTATGTCCTTTTCATCGATCTTGCCATCATAGTTGGCATCTGTCAGGTTTGTAGATGGTTTCGTTCCATGAATAACCTCTAGTGCATAGGCAATATCCCGCTCGTCTATCTTATCATCCATGTTCGCGTTACCATAGATACCTAGGGTAAAATCTGCAGGTCCATCTGCTAATGCTGATATCGGCATGAAAAGCAATAGCATCAAGATACAAGTAGTCCATATCCCGTTCCTAAGCCGTTTCATTTTTATCCATCCACTGAAATGTCAATTTGCTTCGCTAAATCATTGATTATTAAACTTTTTATGCCTCGATTAAAGTAGGCGGTATTGACGACCTCAAAGGCGATTTAGATGCTTTCCAGCACATGGGATCTTCTCCATAAAAATTGCCATAGTACAAGAATGCTAATGCCCGGCATCCACCGCATATGACTCTTGATTCGCAGGCCCCGCAGGAACCTGTTAATAATCCTTGATTGAAATTACGAAATGCATTGATGACAGGAGACGTTCTCCAGATATCGTCTATTCTCTGCAAACGAAGGTTACCTGCATAGAAGTGGATTATGTCACATGGTGTTACAATCCCATTTGGGGAAATTGCACACCAATCGCCACGAAGAGCACCACATAAAATAGATCTTTTAGATTCGCCATATCTTTTTATATCTTCATTTTCTTCAAAACCACTATATGCATCACCTCTAATTAATAAATTGGAGCTGTGTTTTATACGAACTCGGTTTAATATATTTTGAAGAATTTCTTTTTCCTCGAAGCCCAACACGAGATCGTTTTTCCCCAATCCACGACCAATTGGTATAAATTCTGATGCAAGAAACGCATCAACATCCATTTCAACGAGTAAATCAGCCAATGCTTCTATATCAGATAACGAGTTCTTTGTAATTGTTGTTCGAGCCTGAACATGCATGCCTGCGTCTTTTAATAGCTTAATAGCCATTAATGTCCTATCGAATGTGCCCCCGCCCCTTAATGTTTCATGCGTTTTTTTCAACCCTTCTATAGATATCTGAATAGTCCTAACACTCAAATTTTCTAATATTTTCACTATTTTATCATCAATAAGTGTGCCATTTGTAAGTATTTCAAGGGAAAAATCCATAGAATCTGCTAATTTTAAAATATCTAAAAAGTCTGGCCTCACAAAAGGCTCACCGCCGCTAAACTCTAACTCAAAAACGCCAAGACCGTATAAATCCCTTAGAAAACCGCTGATCTCTTTGAAGGTAAGTTCTCTTTCAAGAGGGACTCCAGAACTTGCAAAGCAATGTTCGCATCTCAAATTACATCCGTTTGTAACATTAAAAGAGACCTTCTTTAGCTCGAACATAATTCGTCCTCTTCTTCTATAAAATTCTTTGTTTTTAGATCAGCTATAACATTCGTCACATCATCCGTCGCCATAATGGGATCGATTCCATAGTGTTGAGAATAATCGCTTATAATCTCTTCGAATGGCTTGGTTCCTATCAATAGCCAGATATACTTGGCACTTCCATTTAATTCCATAAGTAATCCTTCCTTGTAATCATAAAGTAGAAACTTCGTGTCTAGATCCCTTGTTTTTATACCATTTCTCTTTTTATATTTTTTGATACACATGATTTATGCCCCCATATAAAAAAATTTGGTTATCTACCCATACCCTCCTATTTGACATTTACGCAGAGAGTATGGACAGAGCCGACTATGTAGCTCATTTTTATTTCGGGCTTAACGTATTTCTCCATGCATTTCACCTCAAAGGTATGTAATCATCATAACATATAAATCTTTCGTAACATTAAGTGTGATAGTTATTAATATTAATAATTATGCATATTGCGTTGTTGTGTGAGGCCTTTTGCTAAAATTCCCAAGAATAATTAATGAGATCATGAGAAATAATACAGATAAAATAAAAGGATAAAACGGATTGATTTCAAAAAGCATCCCTCCGACCACAATACTTAACGCGCTTTCTATTCCAATTACTGTCTGCATTAATCCTAATGAGGTTCCCCTGTTCTCCTCTACAGTAACATCCGCCATGAATATGAGGTGCATGTACTGTTCTAAAAAAATGGTGACTAGCATAATCACACAGAAAAACGCAACAATTAATAAATTATTGTTAAATACATTAAAGAACATTGTGCTTAATAAAGTTAGAATCAAGAAGCTAGACAGTGCATGCGCTCTATCCACCTTATCGATCAAAGGACCAATAGCTATTTGTGATACTAAATATATAACCATTGCAATGCTGAATACCATAGCTGCAAGAGCATCGCTGGCTTTAGAAACATGGACTAGAAAGAGAACATAATATGTGCTCAGAATCATCCTGGCAGGGGTCTCCGCCAGATAATAAGCAAAAAAAAGACGATAATCGCGGCTGGATGCCCGTGCAGTCTTCCACAAACTTTCATGGAAATGGATGAAGTTCGGCGATGAGCAGGGAAGGGGTTTTTTATCTTCAAGATAATAATTAAATAAAAATACAGTTATAATAGCGAGGATAAAATATACCATAAATCCAGATCTTACTCCTTGATAAAGTCCCATCGCAGAAGTGATAAATGCCAACATTGAAGAGGAGAGGATAGTCGTCGACGTAATTAATACCCACATAATTGAGTACACCTTGCCTCGCTCATCACTTGTTGTCTCGTCAGCAAGAAGAGCGTCTATCCCCGGCTCAGATAACGTTCTTGCTCCAAGAAGTATAATCCCTGGAACCGCCCAAATCCAAGTGTCTGCAACTATAAACCAAGGAATTGAGAGGGATAAAATGAGGTATGATGCTACAATTATTTTTTTTCTTCCGAACATATCGGCCAAATATCCACCAATTAAAGTAACAAATAAAAGCAGGGAATTTCCACCTAATATATAACCGATAATGCTGGGTGTAGCACCCAATTCCTCAAGATATCTTGTAAATAGGGGAGCAGTAAGGCCGTTTCCTATTGCAATGAGGGTGTTACATACGATCAATATCGTTGTATTTCTCTTTATCGCTTTTATGGTTGCGCTATATGATTCAAAGTGCGATCTTATAATAGCCTTCATTGACACTTTCATAACATTTTCTTCATTACATGATAACATGTAAAGTCCTCAGAATATATATCTCCAGAGTGGAGTATGGCTAAAGCACGGCAGTATCCACCACACACACCTTTATGCTTGCAGGTACCGCAAGCACCCTTCAAAAGCTCTGGCTTAAACTCTCTAAAAAGCTTGAAAATAGGGGCATTCTCCCAAATCGTTTGGATTTTGTTTTTTCTCACGTTGCCGGCGTAGAAGGTCATTATCTCACATGGACTAACTACGCCATTTGGCTTGATAAGGCACCATGTCTTTGCACACGGACACATTATCGTCCCGCTTTCTCTCAATTTCTGGAAAATATCTCCCTCAAAGGAGCCGCATGGGTCCGCGGTAATCTCTATTTTATGGCCGTAAATTTTATAAATATTTAATATTGTCCTATGCAAAGTGGACATCTCCACTGCGTTAAGCATTAAGTCATCCATGTAAGCCATACCGCGGCCAGCAGGAAAGAACCTTACAACTCCAAATTTATATGCTCCTTTCTCAACTGCAATATCGGCAAGATCTTTTAGGTCTCCAAGAGATTCTCTCGTTGCCGTTGTCCTTACTGCAAATTTTATTCCGTGGTCTCGAAGAGCTTCCATGGCGGTTATTGCAGGCTCAAAGGTTCCTTTTCCTCTGAGGCGCTCATGAGCATTTGAAAGGCCATCGAGACTAATTTGTACATGTTTTATAGAATAATCAGATAGTCGACTTGCTTTTGCATCATCAATAAGTGTGCCGTTCGTGAGCAGCACTATCTCAAAGTCCAACGACTGAGTGGCATCGAGAACTTCCAAAAGATCAGGCCTTAAAAAAGGTTCGCCACCTCCGAAATCTATCTCCATCGTACCCATGTCCTGCAACTCCTTTAGGACTCTTCTTATCTCCTCGTAACTAAGCTCGTCTGCAAAGCTCTCGCCTGCAAAAGAGAAGCAATGCTTGCATCTCAGATTGCAGGCATTAGTAAGTTCAAGGGTCACTGTGGCAGGACAATAGATCATAATATCACCCAAATAGATTAATATTTATTTCTATAATTATCATTTTTGTCTCAGACCATATACAGATCGTCTAGATTTATTCATCGAGAACCTCCGTTCTATCAAACAAATTTTAGGAGTATAAGTATGCCTTGGTTATAAATCTTTCTATAATAGTGACACAAAATTCCAATATTAATTTGCAAATTAATACGAAACAAATTACGCCGCCTTACCACCCCGAATTCTCGGATCAAGTACAGCATAGAGCGCATCAGCAATGAAATTCGCAGCCAGCACACAAACCGCGATCACAAGGAAGCTTCCGTGAAGCAGAGGATAGTCCCGCGCCAGCACTGCATCGTAGACGAGCGTCCCCATGCCACCCCAGGAGAAGACTATCTCCACGAGCAACGCCCCGGATACCATAAATCCGAAATCGAGGGCGATCACTGTAACCAGCGGCAACAGAGAGTTCTTCAGCACATGCCGGAACAAGACGTCCCTCTCCGAAAGCCCCTTGGCACGCGCTGTGAGAACGAAGCCCTCTCCCAGGACCTGAAGAACTGAGCCGCGCATGATGAAGTAGTTATAGGAGGCGCCAAACAATGTCAGCACAAAAGTCGGCAGCGCCATGTGCCATAAGACATCTTTCAGCTTCTCTGCACCCGCCAGGCCGCCGCTCGTAATGCCGCTCAAAGGGAAAAGGCCCAGGTAGAAGGCGAAGAGGAGAACGAAGATCATGGCCAGCCAGTAGTGAGGCATGGAGTAGATGAATAGGAAGAGCGATGTGACTGCGGTGTCCATGCCCCTCCCGTGCCTCCAGCCAGCCACCGAGCCGAGAACAATGCCAAGTATTGCGCCCAGAATAACCGAGGGTATCAGCAGAACGAAGGTCCACCCCATCTTGTAGGCGATCACATCCCATACCGGCTGAGAGTAGTGAAAGGAGTAGCCGAAGTTGCCCTGCACCAGGTTCTGCAGGTAAGAGATGTACTGCTCAGGCAGAGGGCGATCGAGGCCGTACTGGGCCTTCAGCTCTGCCACAAGCTCAGGCGAGCGGTAGTAGACCTCCTCTCCCAGCACGCTTATGAAGGGATCACCCGGCATCATCCTCGGAATGATGAAGAGAAGTGTCACTATGATGAACAGGGAGACGGAGTACCGAATAGCCTGGCGGGCTATATAGCCTGTGCGGTCAGCCATTATCCATTCAATCCTTCTGGTACCAGATCATCCCATCTTTATATCTTCTTTTCACCCAAACACCATTATCCAGTTTTACAAGCCGACCAGTTGCAGCCAGATAATCCATCAGCCTCTGCTCCAGCCCCCGCGTGAAATCGTAGCTGCTCCTCAGTATCTCCATCTGCATCTCCAGGGGAATCTGGTAGATTCGGGTCATGATCTCCAAGTTGGCGGTATAGCCCATCTGATGCAACATGTTGTAAAGATAGATGTACTCAGAATCGGATTTCTCCTGGCCGAAGACTTTCTCGTAAACGTCAGCAAAGCCATGGTCCACAAGAGAGACCAGGAAGAGAGACCCCTTTGTCACATCAAGCATCTTCTGCAGCGCTTCCCCGATTTCGGGCATATGGAAGCAGTAGGCAGCGTTGACCAGATTGTAGCTCTCCAGCTCTGCCTGTCCCACGTCCTGCCAGCGCTTGTTGATGATCTCAATGTTCTCAAGGCCCTCACGATCCGCCAGCCTCATCATCCGGGCGATTTGACCTTTCGAGGGCTCTACCACTGTCACCTTTCGTGCCTCTTTGGCTAAAGGGATAGCATAGGCTCCGGCCCCGGCTCCTATGTCCAGGACCGATGAGTCTGAGCTAACGAGCCTGAGCATACGACCTATGAGGTGGCCTGGGTAGCCAGCTAGTCGGTTATATTCCTCGTTTCTGTCGCCAAATTTGTAGTTGTCCCAATATTCCTCACTGGTGATGCCCTTATTCATCAATTCCTGAGACCAGGAGGAGCTTTCGCGGAATTTCTTCCATTCATCAGACCAATTGATCATGTTAGTCACCTCAGTGTCATCATCACTGACTATCCCGCTAGCCGGTATCGCAAACTAAATGGCAAGAGACGCAATGGCCAGATGAAATCTCCGTTGTCGTCGGAATTGTTGTCTCACATATCCTTTTTTTAAGAGGGCATCTCGTGTGAAATCTACAGCCCTTAGGAATTTCGCTCTGGCTTGGCATTTCGCCTTTCAGAATAATCCTTTTCCTTCTATCACTGCCAATAGCCGGAATTGCGGATAGCAAAGCTTGAGTATATGGATGCGCAGACCTTTCAAAGATATCTTCAGTACGCCCCATCTCCACGATCTTGCCCATATTCATTACCGCTATTCTGTCAGCCATCATCCGGACTATATTCAAGTTATGAGATATGAATAGATAGCTTACACCATAATCCCTTTGTATCTTCTTAAGCAAATATAGAATCTGCGCTTGCACTGAGAAGTCCAGAGATGATGCGGGCTCATCGGCTACGATCAGCTCGGGCTTCAATGCTATGGCTCTTGCCACTCCGATTCTCTGTCTCTGTCCGCCCGATAATTCATGAGGATATCTCTCAAGCAATTCCTCATTCAGATCGACCTTCTCCATTAGTTCCCGGATTGTATCCCCGTTAAAAAAGATCCGATTCGCTCGAAACGGCTCTGTAATCAGATTACGAACGCTCATCCTTGGATCCAGAGACGAATCAGCGTTTTGAAATATAATTTGCATTTTTCTTTTTAGTTCTCCATATCGTTTACCTCTAAGATTCATGATGTTCAAACCTTTAAAAAGAATCTCCCCGCTAGTCGGCTCAATTAAGCGGAGGATTGACCAACCAACTACAGTTTTTCCGCATCCGCTTTCCCCCACAATTGCAAGTGTCTCGCCCTTGTCCAGCCTCAAAGATACTCCATCCACTGCATGAATGTAATGCTTATTGAATAATCCAACTGAGAAGCTCTTTTTCAGGTCTTTAACCTCAAGCAGAATAGTGATGGCACCTCACCCCCCGTGTGCTAAAATAGGTCATTTTTGGCCTCAATTTTTTGCAAATATCACTGCATTTATCGCACCTAGGATGGAATCTGCACCCATCAAGGAGGTCGGTCAGATTGGGAACAGATCCGCCGATCGGGTGAAATCCCGACTTAGATATTGAGCCAAGCAGGGCCTTTGAATATGGATGCATGGGTGAATGGAAGAATTCGTAAATGGGCGCGCGCTCAACTATCTCTCCCGCATACATTACAGCCAGAGAATCGCACATCTCCCAGACCACTCCAAGGTCATGAGTTATCAGGAACAGGGATATGTTGTTCTCTTGTGAGACCTTTTTTAGCAGGTCCAGTATCTGTGCCTGAGTAATAAGATCTAAGGAGGTAGTAGGCTCATCTGCAACTATGATCGAAGGCCTGAATGCTAGTGCCATAGCAATCATCACCCTTTGCTGCATTCCTCCACTGAACTGATGAGGATACTCGCCGTATCTTTGGGGAGAAATGCCCACATGTACCATAAGCTCTACTGCCTTCTCTTTCGCCTCATTTTTTCGCAAATGCTCATGAATTCTCAGCGCTTCAGCGATCTGATCTCCTATAGGGAATACGGGATTAAGACAAGTTCCAGGTTGCTCGAATATCATGGAGATCTCATTACCCCTTACGCCCCTCATCTCCTTTTCATTCAAGTTCAGGAGATCTCGTCCTTTGAATATCACTTCACCACTGATAATAGCATTCTCTGGCAGCAAATTAAGAATAGCGAGGGCAACCACAGATTTTCCACATCCGCTTTCCCCTATGAGACAAAGTGATTCCCGTTCCCGAATCATAAGATCAATGCCATTACATGCATCCACCAAACCGGCATCTGTTCTGAACTTAACATTCAAATCGCGTATCTCAAGCAAAGACGCAGCCATCAGATCTCCACCTTGGCTTTTATCCGCGGGTCTAGGGCATCTCTCAATCCGTCTCCCAGAAAGTTGAATGCCATTACGGTTATCATAATCATCAGCCCCGGAAAGATCATCAAAGTAGGCATCGATTCCATGAAAGGCTTACCTGCTTCTAACATTGACCCCCATTCGGGCGTTGGAGGCTGCGCCCCAAGGCCGAGAAAGCTCATCCCACATAGCCCCAGGATAACATTTCCCATATCAAGTGTGGCCAGAACGACTATCGGAGCTATTGCATTAGGTACTATATGATCAAAGACAACTCGGAGATCACTGCACCCTATCGCCTTAGAAGAGACGACGAAGTCTTGTTCCTTTACCAGAAGAACTGAAGATCTAATCAGCCTAGAATATCCCACCCAACCAGTCACAGTCATTGCAATAATAAGATTTTCAAATGTCGGGCCTAAGATTCCCGCAATGGCTATAGTTATGATCAAGCTGGGAAATGCGAGCATTATATCGACGATTCTCATGAGTGTCTCATCGACGATGCCACCGAAATAGCCAGATGCTGTCCCCACAATAAGTCCGATGATCAGGCTGATCATAGTTATTAAGGCTGCAGCAGTCATGGATATACGTGTGCCATAAATGATCCGACTCAGATAGTCTCTGCCCAAATCATCTGTTCCCATGGGATGTTCAAGTGACGGAGGAGACAAACGTTCTTGCAGGTTGATCTTCATTGGATCATAGGGGGATACGCTAGGCGCGCAGATGGCAATCACCAACAGTATGATTATTGTAGATAGACCAATCAATGCCAATTTGTCGTCCAAGATCGATCGAGCACTTTTAAACAACGCTATCTCTCCAGCTTAGGAACATCATATCTTATCCGAGGATCAAAGACCGAATATGCGATATCTATTGATAAGCTTATTAATAAAAATATTAATGATATCAAAAATACGAAACCTTGGATGACCGGGAAATCCCGGGCATAAATGGAATCAACCAAGAAACGTCCAACACCTGGCCATGAGAATATCGTCTCTACAATGACTGTTCCACCAGCGAGATGACCAAGATGGATCCCGAAGATGGTGATCACAGGTATCAATGCATTTCTGAACGCGTGATGCCAGATCACTTGAACCTCATTCACTCCTTTGGCCCTAGCAGTTCGTATATAATTTTGGCGCAAGACCTCAAGCATGCTCGCCCTGGTCAGTCTCATTATAGATGCGGCAGAGCCTATGCATAAAGTCGTGATTGGAAGAACTAGGCTCATAGAGCTTCCATAACTGAGGACAGGAATCAGGCGGAGATGAAGCGATATAAAAAATATCAGCAATAGGCCTAACCAGAAGCTTGGCATAGATACGCCTATCAAAGCGAAAAATCTTAAGATGTGATCAACAACCGAGTTATGCATGCTGCTTGATACAATGCCTAAGGGAACGGCAATAAGCAATGCCAAAATCTCTGCGATCAGAACCAGCTGAAACGTAAGAGGGAACCTGGCAAAAAATTCTTCTATCACCGGTCTGCCCGTTCTAAATGAGCGCCCCATGTCACCTTTCAAGACATTCCCGAGCCAATTGCCATATTGAATGTATATCGGATCGTTGAGACCGTGCTCAGCACGAAAAGCCTCTACAGCAGCCGCATCAGGATTTACGGTTCCTAACTGCAGCCTCAACAGGATCTCAGCAGGGTCTCCGGGCGAAATATAAAGCAAAGAGTAAGAGAGCAGTGAAATCCCAATCATCACAGGCACGGCTGCCAGCATCCTCTTTATTATGTACGAATTCATTTTGTGCCTCAAATGGCTCTAAATAGCGGATCTAGGAAAACTCACAGGCATTGATATGAAAGGCAGAGAACATGAGAAAAAGACCATTGGCCGGCCTTCACTCATGCCTCGTCTACCTTTCCCCAACGCATTTAGACCTGTACTTTATTCAGGTTGAGGATGTCTTCGGTGGGTGGTATCTCAAATCCCTTTATATTTGAACTCATGGCATAGATCCTCGCATCCTGGTACAGAGGAATCACCAGGGCATTCTCATCCATATACGAAAAGATGCGGTCGTATATCTCTTGGCGCGTGGTCTCATCAGTGCTCGCGATCACTTCATCGATCATTTTATCAAACGATGGATCCGAATACCCGAGTTCTCCTCCTGTATACCAATTTCCTCTCAGAGTACATGGCGGATCATATATCGATCCCCATGGGCTGTATATGTACATATCATAATCATGGGTAGTGGTCACGGCATCCCACCATGCTCCACTCTCAACAGATACGATATTTACCTTGATGCCAACATCTTTGAGGTAGGATTGAATAATTTCTGCCAGAGGCTGCTGATTGGATACACCCAGGCCCGCAGACGGCGTTACTGATGGCGCGGGGATAATTAATTTTGCCTCAAGGGATTTTCCATCATGCTCTCGGATTCCATCGCCATTATCGTCCTTCCATCCAGCCTCTTCCAGAAGTTGTCTGGCTTTATCTGGATCATATTGATAGCCTTTCACGACTCCCTTTTCATAGGACTCTCGATAATATGGCACAGTTGTTGAAAAAGGCCCTTTCGCCTCAGTGTAAATTCCTTCAAAGATAGTCTTGCAGATCTCTTCTTTATTCAGGGCATAGCCTATTGCTTGGCGCACATTGGCATCGTTGTAGGGCTCATGATTGTAATTTGGAACGACATAGTAGACCATGTCACCTTCGTTTGTGACTACAGAAATATCCGACATCTTTTCTAAATCATCCACGTCGCCGGGATCAATCGTAGATAATCCGGATCCTTCAAGGTCGATCTCCCCTGACTTAAGGGCCATTAGCCTCGTAGCATCATCTGGGACCAGCTTGAAGATCAGATTTTGGAGCTTTGGCTTGTCGCCCCAATAATTCTCGTTTCTGACCAAGGTATACTCCTGATCTCTTTTATATTCCTGGAATTGAAATGACCCAGTGCCCACGGGTCTTATGAGTGTGCCATTCGGGTCACCATATGGCTCCACAGAACTGGGACTCATGAGTCTTTGCGGTCGGCACAGCATGAGTTCCTGCAAAATGGGATAAGACGGTTTTGCATATTGGAATGTGATAGTGTAAGGGTCTGCGATAACTATATCAGTAAAATCATCCATGCTCATCCAGTTGGCTGAACTCTTTGCCTTCATCCTCTCCATGGAAAATTTCACCGCAGTTGCATTAAATGGCGTGCCGTCTGAAAATTCCACGCCTTTCTTCAGATGAAATGTATAGGATTTTCCATCCGGTGAGATCTCCCATGATTCAGCAAGACCTGGAAGTGGTTTCCCATATGCACCATACTCGACAAGAGCATCATAAATAAAACCATATATTGGCATGGGCGCATCATACGCATTTGCATCCAGGCCACCTGTATTTTCTTGTTCCTCGTTTACGTTCATATGACGTTCTGCCAAGCCGATCACCAATGTGCCATCAGAACTCCCACCAGCGCCGGAGAAGCAAGTTAGCATTAGTCCGACTAAGACAATTCCAACAAACAAACTGACCTTAGCTCTCATATTTTTCCACCTTTATTCTTCGATGACTCATCTCATTCGATCTCCGTTTCGAGGGAAGACGCCGCCCCTACAGCCACTTTTAAGGTGCTCAAGCAAACTCTGAGTCAGATGACCCATTTGTTCCATAATCCGGAGATCTCCGAAGACCATGTACTCTAAAGTCTCTATCAATCGAGGTCACATGCCTTTGCTTGCCACAATTTTCTTTACATCGCCGTCGAGGCCTATAATTTTGCATATAACTATATTTTTCTAAATTAATTAATATCACGGAGAGATGATGCCAGATCACATTATTCGACCACTTTTCCTCACAGCGCCGATTACTTCTACACTCACCACCTTGCCGCCAGGCTTCGGAATGCGTGCCCATTCGGATCTGACATCAATGGTTTTCATAATTATTTCTCATCTCATGATATTTTCCAAAAAATCGATAATACATATTCTTATATCTTTCGGATAATAGTCTCTATTTAAGAGTCTTGAAATTTTATAATCTCATGCATATCAATTTAGCATGATCAAGGGCAGAAGGTGTAGCGTTGATGGATAGTTAAATATCATAGATATTATTATTTATTGTGGATAGAAGATGTGAATGGAGAAAATGAACCGAACAGACGTGATGGCGAGAGTATGATGAGTCTCCAGTCAAACGCGGCGAGACGTA
>MVRK01000042.1 GCA_002067365.1 Methanosaeta sp. PtaU1.Bin060
CAAGGCTGCAAGTGCTGGTTCGATGGTAGTCCTGGTAGATCCAAGGAATACGTCTAAGATGTGTTCTAGGTGTGGCATTCTGGTTGAAAAAGATCTGTCCGAGAGAACCCATAACTGTTCTCAGTGTGGCCTATCCTTGGATAGAGACTGGAACGCAGCAATAAACATATTGAGATTGGGAACACAATCTCTGCAAAACGCTAGAAGCCCCGCTCTTTAGGGCGGGGAGTGTTCATCGGCTCGTCGATGATATTGAGAGACAGTTGAGCCTACTCTTTTCGACCCTCTATCTCCACCCACCTCTCAGCCTTCTTCGGGATGACCTCCGCGATCTTTGGCAGCGCCTCAGCAATCTGCCCAACGAGGGAGAGCTTCGAGTCCTTGAGCCTCTCCACTCGAACGCCGTCCTGGTCGGCTATGACCACTGCCACAGGCTTCATGCCGAGGCCGCCGCCTCCGCCTCCACCCACAGTCTCCTGCTCCTTGCCCGTGCCGGATCCAGCGCCAAAGCCCATGCCAACGCTCACCAGGGGGATGATAGTCTTGCCATCTACGGATATCGGTTCACCCACCACTGTCTGCGCTGAGAGGGATTTCTGCATCTCGCCAGTGATAGTTTTCAGTATTTCTGCAGGGCCTTCCATGGTTATGACTCCTAATATTAGTAGGCATAGATGAGGGAAAAAGCTTTCCTTCCTCAAGGATGCCTGGGCATTATGTAGCCTCTCTCAAGAATGATACCTGTTAATTATTTTTGCGTTTTTGTCCATCGAGAGATAGCGATGACATGTTTGCCATACGCCGGCAAACAGTCACATCAGCAGCTCATCAAGATCCTCCCGATGAAATCTCTCGGATCATACATGAGTCGTCTCTTCACAAGGTATCTATTTAAGGCAAGAGGCGCAAGTAACTCTCGGGTGTTTCTGTGGCTCAATTTGATTTACTCATAGCATTGGTTGTGGTTCTCGTCATACTCTCCCAGGCGATCAAGATAGTCCGGGAGTATGAGCGGGTTGTGATCTTCCGCCTGGGGCGCTTCTCGGGCGTAAAGGGGCCGGGCATCTTCTTCATCATCCCCATCATCGATCGCGTGATGCTGATAGACCTGAGGGTCGTCACCATCGATGTCGCAAAGCAGGTGGTCATCACCAGGGATAACGTCACTGTGGATGTGGATGCGGTGATCTACTACCGCGTGATCGATCCCGGGCGGGCCATCATCCAGGTGGAGAACTACAGGATGGCGACGTCCCTTCTTGCGCAAACCACGCTCAGGGACGTCCTCGGCCAGATCGACCTCGACGACCTGCTATCAAAGCGCGAGGAGCTGAACAAGAAGCTACAGGCGATCCTTGACCAGCACACTGACCCCTGGGGAATCAAGGTCGCTGCAGTGACTCTGCGGGATGTGAGCCTGCCCGAGGAGATGCTGAGGGCGATCGCCAAGCAGGCTGAGGCAGAGAGGGAGAAGAGGGCACGCATCATCCTGGCGGACGGCGAGCTGCAGGCGTCCAAGACTATGACAGAGGCTGCCAAGCTCTACGGCGAGGCCCCCGTTGCGATAAAGCTCAGGGAGCTTCAGACGCTGGCGGAGATCGCCAGGGAGAAGAACCTGATAGTTGTGACCTCGGGTGGCGAGATCGGCAATGTGGCCGGCATATCGAGCGCCCTTGCCCGAGGCTCTCCTGGGAAGGAAACGCCCAAGGGCATGTGAGGCGAGGCCGATGAGCCGAGCCCCATCTGCTTTGTTTTTTCCAAGGCACTCTTCGCTCTCTGTAATATCTTTACTATCAGTACTATCATTGCTATCATTACTATCTTTATTGCTGGCCACGCCTGTCCTGGCAGAGGAGAGGGTGCTGGCGGTGAAGCTCGATGGGACGATCACGCCCGCGAGCGATGACGTTGTCAGGGCGGCCCTGGCAGAAGCCGAGGCCGGCGACTATCAGGCTCTGATGATAGTGCTGAACACACCTGGCGGCGGGCTGACTGAGACCCTGGACATCATAGGCCAGATCGAGAACACCAGCATTCCAGTCATAGGCTATGTCTATCCTGAGGGCGCTACCGCCTGGTCTGCGGGCGCTATAATCCTCATATCCTCGGATGTGGCCGCCATGGCACCCTACGCCATCATAGGCTCGGCCCAGCCTGTTCAGCTCTCGCCCCTGGGCGAGACAGTGCCCATAAACGACACAAAGACTGTCAACGCCATTGTGGCCCTGATAGAGGAGAGGGCTCGGGCTCACGGACGAAATGCCACGGCAGCAAGAGCTTTCGTCGTCGAGAACCTGAACCTGAATGCCGATGAGGCCAGGAGATTCGGGGTTATAGAGTACGTCAGCCCGGATGCAGAGAGCCTTCTCACTCATCTGAGCGGCCTCAATGTCAAGAACGCGACCCTTGAGACCGCAGGCGCTGAGGTGAGATACTTCCAGCCTCCTCTGGGCCTCTCGCTCATGATGAAGCTATCAGATCCGATGCTTGCGGGGCTGTTGCTGCTAATCGGCCTTTATGCCCTCATCTTCGGCCTCTCAAGTCCCGGCATGGGGGCGGAGATCTTCGGGCTGATCTCGCTCGCTCTTGGGCTGATCGGCCTCGGATTCGATGTGAACCTGGCAGCAGTCTTCCTCGTCCTCCTGGGGATGGGGCTCATCCTGCTGGAGCTGCACAGCCACACCTTCGGGGTTCTTGCAGCAGCTGGCTTTGCCTGCATTATCTTCGGCAGCATCCTCCTGGTGCCCACGAGCTACCCGGAATACTATCTGCCAGGCGAGTACCAGCGATCTTTGGCCGCGGCCTTCATCCTTCCATCTCTGATCCTGGGAGTTTTCCTTGCCTTTGCTGTCTACAAGGTCGCACGCATCAGGCTTGCGCAGCCTGCAACCGGCAGGATCATCGGCGAGGAGGCGGAGGCGATGGAGCGGATAGCTCCAAGGGGCTATGTGCTGTTCCAGGGAGAGTACTGGCTCGCAGAGAGCGATGAGGCTGTGGAGAAGGGCGAGATGGTGGTGATAGTGGAGAAGGACGGGGCGAGGCTGAAGGTGAGGCGGAAATAGATCCGGATCTGTGGGGGCCTTTCTTGCATGCCTGGCCTGGCTCAGGAAAATTGTCCTCTGCAACGAAAGTTGATTTAAATAAAAATATGCATCATCGAGAAAGCATGGAGGATGAGCTGATGAGTTCGAGGAGGATCTTTGCCCTGCTATTGTTCATAGCGTTCGCGGCTCCAGCAGACGGGCAGACAAATGCATCTGACTGGTTTGAGAAGGGCATGGCGCTCTATAACGAAAACAATTTCACCGGGTCTCTTGAAGCCTATGAGCGGGCCATCGAGATCGATCCGGGCAATTCCGAAGCCTGGAACAACAAGGGAATAGATCTAGGCATCCTGGGAAGATACGACGAGGCTCTTTATGCATTTCAAGAGGCTACACAGCTGAATTCGTCGTATGCAGAAGCCTGGTACAACATGGGCGCTATCTTCGATATTCAAGGGAAATATGTCAGTGCAATCCAGGCGTACAGCGCTGCCACCAGGATCAATCCCTCATACCAGAAGGCCTGGGAAGCCAAGAATTACGATATAAATATCATCGGACTGAAGCGTTACCTCCAAATCAACCACGAGATCGCGTTCTAGTCCTTTTCTGGTCCTCGCATGAATAAAGATACCAGAGGCACTGCACCATTTCCCTCTGTAAATAATAACATCAGCTATCGCAAATTCGTTTCCCGAAACTTTTTGAATTTCCTGGCTGGATAAATCATTTATAACTTGAGCGGCCATCTCTGTAATAGAATGATGAGATTGACGGCCTACGTCTCTGGGAGGGTGCAGAGGGTAGGCTACCTAGCCAAGGCCCTTTCTCTTGCTGGAGAGCTGGATTTGGTTGGATTGGTGCAGAACCGCCCGGATGGCCGGGTCCTGGTAATCGCCGAAGGAGAGAGGTCAGACCTGGAGAGGTTCGCCGCTCGCCTCGCGATCAAGAATACCTTCATCGATGTGCAGAATATCGAGATCGAATACACGCCAGGATCAGGAGCATTCTCGAATTTCCGGAAGATCACCGGCCCGGATGAGATCGGGGAGCGCCTTGATGACGGCATTGAGATCCTCAAGATGATGGTCTCCAGCCTTGACAGCATGAACGGCAAGATGGACAAGATGCTCGACAAGCAAGACCAAGCGCTCGGCAAGATGGACAGGATGCTTGACAAGCAAGATCAGGCGCTCGATAAGCAGGATCTGATGCTTGATAAACAGGATCAAATGCTTGGGAAGCAAGATGAGATGCTCGACAGACTGGATACAACCATCGAAGAGATCAGGGGAATTCGTGGCGATCTAAAGAGCCATATCGATTTGAGGTTCGAGCGCATCGAGGCTGATCTTGCTGAGTTAAAGGAGATGAAGCAGGCGCTGAAGGAGAAAGGCATCATTTGATGCCCAATGTTAAGGGCTCTGCTTCTCTTCGATTTGCTTTTTGTCCAAATCTTCGGGCATGATTTACTTAGACAGACAGGACCATGCTCAAAGCGGCAGGGTTTCCATCCCCCTCGCCAGCTCCCTCGCCACCACCGCCTTCGCCATCCTCTTCTGAACAGTCGCAGCGAGCGCCTTCGCAGCCCTTTTGCGGGAGTATTCGTCCACCTGCCAATCCAGGCCCTCGTATCCCACATCCATCAGGATCAGGCCCTCGGCGGGTCCCGTGGGCGCTCCATAGTTCAGCGAGGGGTTCAGCAGGTCGCAAATCCAATCGAGCTCCCTCTCGCCTGCGCCGATCTTCTCAAGGGCGGCGGCGATCTTTCTCACCATGTTCCAGAGAAAGCCGTCTGCCCTGATGTCGAAGATGAAAAGGCCGTCCTTCTCCGAGATCGCCAGCTTCTGAAGGTTCTTGACGGTTCCTATCTTGGCAGAGGAGAAGTTCCTGAAATCGTGCTCTCCCAGCAGGAGCCCTGCCGCAGCCCTCATTTTTTCGAGATCGAGGCCCGGATGCCAGAGAAGATAGCGATACTCCCGCCAAAGGGCGTTCCAGCGTGCGGAGAAGCCTATGGGTGCCACAGCCCACGCCCAGGCCCAGATGTCGCGCGGAAGCCGCCCGTTGACGCACCTGGGCCGGGCCAAGGGGGCCTTCTCCTCATCGATCCAGAAGTCTATCACCTGTCCGAGCGCCGAGACTCTCCTGTCGGTTCGCCCTGCGTAGCAGAAGTCGCCATTGATGACACCGATTTTCAGAAGCGCTTTTCGAACCTCTGAGTCCACTGTCACCAGATCTGGCTGCCGCTGGAAGCCGTAATAGGCGTCTCCGAGATAAGCGAGCTTGAGGGCGATCTTCATCTGAACCACCGGCTTTTCCCGTCATCGATCTGCAAGCATGTCTTCCAGCGATGCAGAGATCTTTCTGAGCGAATCCTTCAGGCTCTGCCTTTCAGACGCCGTCAAATCCTGCACAAAGGCTTCGTTCGATGCCTGAGCAACTCCAATCAGCCGCTCCAGGACTTCTTCGCCCCCAGATATCGGTACTATCACATTTACTCGCCTGTCCTTGTGATCGCTGACCCTTTTTATATAACCTTTCTCTTCGAGGAAATCGATGATATGAGTGACATTCGCCTTGTCTTTTATGCTGATTCTGGCGATCTCTGTCTGGGATATTCCCGAATTCCTGACCACTGCGTATAAAGCGGACTCCTGCCCGGTAGCTTTGAATTCTTTGATGATCTGTTGGACCATCCTTTGCGAGACTTTAACATCTCACGGGATTTCTTTTGTAGCCGCACCCTTGCGATTCTAACGAAGGATCTGGCGAACCTTCGTCTTGTTCAATTTCGTATCTTGGCCTGGGTGTCCAAGCTTAGAGGGGTAAGCGAAAATAGTTTCGTGAGTCTACAACACGGCTGAAGAGGGAATAAGTTTATTACTAAGATCATAATTCTTTGAATTATTGCTACTAAATGCAAATTTAGTATATGGTGATGATGATGATTAAGGCAATGAGATGGGCCTATGTTTTGGTGATGCTATCCATTTTAGCCACCACTGCCTGTGCAAAGATTGACTATACCCTAGAAGTCTTTGGAAATGCGAATATGGACGAGACTATCGACCAGAAAGATATCGCTTTTATACAAGACATAATAAACGGCACTGAACGCTCAACTTTGCTTGCAGATGCAAATAATGATGGAAAGATCGATAAAGCAGACATTGATTGGATGAAGAAGATCATGGAAGGGAAGGAAAGCGAGATCATAATAAAAGATGCGCTTAACAGAACGGTCACTGTGAAGATGCCGGTTGAAAGAGTGATTCCCCTTCCACTTGTGACTACCGAGTCAATTGTTGCCATGGACGCAGATGACAAGGTTGTAGGCGTGACTGCCTCCGTCGTCAATCAAAAGTCTCTCTTCCCGAGGTTAAGCCAGCTCCCAAATCTCGGGAAGGATACCCTTGATAGTGTAGATATCGAGAAGATCATTTCCCTCAAACCAGATCTAGTCATTGTATATGATTTTGATAGCCTCGATTTGATTAAACAGCTGGAGGGGAAAGGAATCACGGTTGTAGCCACGGAGAGCCATGGTGATCTTATCAATTCAATGTCAGCCGCCAGGCGAGTGGGGTATATCCTCGGCGTGAAAGACAAAGCAGAGGAGTTCACCGGCTGGTATGGCAGCATTCTGGATAACATATCCAGCAAAGTGGAAGGACTTTCTGAAGATGATAAGCCTTCTGTCGTCTATTGTTGGTTGAAGAAAGACGATGAGAATGGTCCTGTTAGATCCAGCGGTCAGGACTGTGGAGTCAATGCGTTGATCAGATTTGTTGGCGGAAGAGCTATTACGGACAAATTGCCCGGCGATTACATTGAGATAGATCCGGAATGGATAATGGAGCAAAATCCGTCCATAATGATAAGAGAGGTCTTCTGGAAAGTTTCAGGCTACGAAGTGAACAACTCAACTAATTGCAGGGAGATGCTAAATGGCTTTATAAACAGGACGGGATTCAGTAATATTGATGCTGTGAAGAATGGGAAAGTCTATGCAATGTCGGTCAGCATCTTCTCAGACAACTGCTGGCTTAGTGCAATTTATATGTCCAGGCTAATTCAGCCCGATCTGTTCCAGGATCTAAATCCACGAGCAGTGCATCAGGAGTATTTGAAGAGATTTATGAAATTGGACTTTGATATCGATA
Source organism: Methanosaeta sp. PtaU1.Bin060 (assembly GCA_002067365.1). Classification (GTDB taxonomy): domain Archaea; phylum Halobacteriota; class Methanosarcinia; order Methanotrichales; family Methanotrichaceae; genus Methanothrix. The sequence continues at coordinate 7,208 of MVRK01000042.1, forward strand.
CTCAGGGTCAGTTCCTATATCCGGTTCCTGATGATTGGTGAGATTGGGAGGAGTGGTCGAATCTTGTGGTGGTGGCTTTATATAGCCTACATTTTTTGGGCCAAGTAAAATATAGCACCATCACAAGATCTAAAAGTATCACATTTAAAATAAATAATAACTATATGGCAGGATGTATGAAATGGGACCTCAAGGAATACTGGAATTCAGATGCTAATAGCTACAGCAAGTCTATTCAGACACTGATCAAGTCCCAAAGAGCTAAAAAAGCTTGGCAGAATCTTTTCACAGAGGTTCTAGGCCATGGGCATCTAAACATTCTCGATGTGGGGACAGGCCCTGGTATCATTGCTCTTCTCTTATCGGATTTGGGCCATAATGTTACTGCTGTTGATTTTTCGGATGGTATGTTGACCAATGCCAGGAACAATGCCCTTGTCTACAACCTTCCGGTAAAGTTCGAGAAAGGAGATGCCGATAATTTGCCTTTTCCAGAAAATACCTTTGATGCCGTGGTAAATCGATATGTGCTTTGGGCAATAACCAAACCGGAAAATGCCATATCCGAATGGAGACGAGTTTTGAAGCCAGGCGGTAGGGTCATGATAATCGATGGTGATTGGTACCACAATGAAAAGTCTCTCAAGAGAATGTTCTGGGGATATCTCTCAAAGCTATTGATTCTAGCAACAGAGCGAAGATATGAGCGAACCTGCCATCTGGACGAGGATGTCAGGAAAGAACTATGGTCGGTAGAGGCAATACGTCCTAAAGCTGACATTGAGCTTTTAAAGAACGCGGGCTTCAATAATATCCAAGTCATGGATAAAATTAACTCAAAGACACAAAACCTTCTGGATTACCTAAAAAACGGCTATTCGGGAGATACGTTCCTCGAAACAGCAGTTAAATGAGAATATGGTACAGCAACGACGGTTCAGTTGAATCTTGGCGTCACCTGTGGCTAGGGTGTCAAGTACAACCTTATCTTAAAAGAAGCAATGTTTTATCGATTTAAGTGAGCACAAAAAATGGGCGAGGGTTCGCTTCATCCTCGACCTGACGATCGGGGTATTCGCGACCCTTCGCGCGTCCGATGTAATAAAAAAGACCGCTGGCCT